>JACZKW010000091.1:0-3500 GCA_014859835.1 Thermoplasmata archaeon
TTGGCGTTCGAGAAGGCGTCTCTGGAAGGACAGATCGAGTACTCGAAG
The DNA here is from genome assembly GCA_014859835.1 of Thermoplasmata archaeon. Lineage (GTDB taxonomy): Archaea > Thermoplasmatota > Thermoplasmata > UBA10834 > UBA10834 > UBA9653. Next base: position 49 of record JACZKW010000091.1, read on the forward strand.
GCCGGGATACCCGTGATATCTATGTCCATGTCCTTGAGCGGGATGTCCAGTCCGGTCACGACATGCGGGACCATCGTCAACATCAACGCTGAGAACCTCGCGAGCCTCACGATGTCGCAGGCTCTCGCACCAGGCGCACCGTCGATCTACAGTTCAGAGTCGGCGCCGATCGACATGACGACCGGTGTGATGGACTACACATCCCACAACCTTCCGCTGATAAGCGCGGGTGCCTCTCAGATGGCGAAGAGATACGGCCTTCCATCCATGGTCGCGAACTGGGGCATCGAGACGAAGAACCCCGGCATCGAGGCGACCTTCAGCGAGCTGATGGCGACCACATTGGTCTCGACTTCTGGCTCCGACCTGATATCCGGCGCCGGGAGCCTGGACTCCGCCAAGGGCGCCTCGCTGGAGCAGGTCGTCATCGACTCGTACCTGTGGGAGGATATCAGGTCGTTCATGAGGAGCTACGAGATATCCGATTCCACAGCCGTGACGGAAGTCGTCAAGGCGGTCGGGCACGGGAACACCTTCCTGAGACACATGCACACCGCTAAGAATTTCAAGAACGAGATAATATTCAGGGACCAGAAGAAGAAGTCGTGGCAGGCGACCATGTCGACCAAGATGACCCCGGAGGCGAAGGAGATCGCGAAGAGGATACTATCCGAGCACAAGGTGCCCTCTCTGGACAAGTCCATCCTCGAAAAGGGCGACAGGCTCGTGGACGACCATGTGCGCTCGATAGGTGCGTGAACCGCCCTTCCGAGGGCCGGCAGACCCCGGGGTGGGCAAAACCCTATATCTCATCCACATCATGCGACGTCAGTACAATGCCTGACAGCCGTGTGGGAAGCGTATCGAGGATGAATAACATACAGCGTTTCAATCAGCGTATGCTCGAACTCGAATCCCGCAGGGCGAAGGCAGCGGATGTCCCAGAACGCAGGTCGGTCCTTTCCTGGTTGGACTTCCCATTCGCATCCGTCTCCGTGATCGTCGTGCTCCTGTCGCTCTTCTCCCTTTCCATGTACCTCGGCGGATGGACCTGGTCTTCATGGACCTATGCGTTCTCCCTCTTCATCGTGTTCCCGCTCGTGGCGATCGAGATCAAGAGGAAGGCCGTCATCACCGGGGGCGCGGCGATCCTGCTCGTGTTCACGGTGATCATAGACGCGGGCCTTCCGCAATACTTCGGCTACTCGCCATCGGACATGTCGTGGTACGACCTCACAGCCCACTTCCTCGGGGCGCTCGTGCTGACGATCTTCCTATGGTCCGTGTTGTGCTGGACGGTCAGCCCCTCAGGACCACCCAAGGAGAACGGGAGGAGGAAGATCGCGGTCGCAGTCGTGGCCATACTCCTCGTCTCGTTCATATTCGAGCTCATGGAATTCATGACGGACTTCTTCTTCGGCTGGAGGAACTTCCATCCTGGCATAGACACGCTCGGAGACCTGATATTCGATGTCGCAGGCGTGATCACAGCGGCGTTCTTGATATCCCGTCACAGGGTCAGCGCGATAAAACGACCGTTCTGGCACGAATCGGAGAATCCATTATGGGTATAGATGCCTCGTCACACGGTGGGTGGTTGCCTGATCATCTATTGCATGCATATTGCCCGTAACTATCTGGCTTAAGATGTGATGCGAATATTGGTACCCTCATATGGAGGAACGATGGTCAGCATAAGGATCCCGTATCCATCCAAAGAGGTAGATTTGTATGACGTCACAAGCTAGAGAGGTACGCTTAGTCGACATACTATCCCCCAATCTGTTGCTCAGATGCAATGCACGTGAACTGTTCTTTTCATTCGAACGATTCTCGGACGAGGAGATCATCGTCGATTTCTCAGGAATCAGGACGATAACACGGTCATTCGCGCACGAATACTCTCAGAGAAAGAATCGTTCTTCGAGGACGATTGTCGAAAGGAGCCTGCCCGAGAATATTCGGAAGATGCTTCTGGTCGTTCGATCAACATCGAAGAGGAACGCACTTTCTGAGATCGATGCGACCCCTGTAGTGACCCTCTGACGAAGGCCGCATTCCGCCTACTATGAACATCTGTTCTCTTATGGGATCACCATCGTTGCGCGGCAGTTTCAGACGCATGCTTGATTCAGATGCCTTCGTCCCGGGACAGGTCCCTCGGGAACAACTTGAACGTGCATGCGGGTTTGTCCTGTGCCATGCAACTCTCCTCGACAGCGAGCACGGACCTACCGAACGATTTCAGACCGACAGTCTCCATTATCCCGCACAACGGGGTGCACATCGGAGATTCGCAATGCCCCATCGAGCGTGAGAGGAGCGATGTGGTCTCCACCTTCGCCATGGCCGTCTTCTCGTCGAAGAATTTGACATCATAGGTCGTGATCCATCCGACATCGTTTATGACCTGCAGGCCGTTGTCGAATGTCTTGGACGGCTCCTTGTCTGCGGGCATCTGCATCAGCCTGTCGTGAAGGTCGACCAGTCCGGCGAACAGGTTGCTCAAGTGGCTCTGCATCTCCTCGTCCCCGCGCAAGAACTTCATGACCGACACGGTCGACCAGATGCCCTCCTCGGACGATATGCGCTCCACGAACATTGGCCGGGGTTCTTGCGGCTTCTTAGCTCCCTGGATGGCTGCGCCCTTCTGGTCCTTCAAGAAGGTCTTCGGGCCCCCTATCTGCGAGATCTTGCCCTCGCGCCTCACGCGCCCCTTCTCCTTGCCGAACGCGTACCTGCGCTTGACGACATCCTGTATCTCTAGATCCTGGGCCTCTTGCATCATGTGTCTCAGTTCGGCGTTCACCCAGCCGACGTTCTCTATATGCCCGTGCTCACCGACCTCCAATCCCAGCTCGAAAGCAGCCTTCGCTAGTTTCGTCTTCGCGAGGTCGTCCAGGTAGCCCTTTCGGTGAAGCATCGTCACAGCTCCGCGGAATCAAAAGTCTTCATGGCAGTTCGAAAGCGGTCGAGAACGGGCGTATCATGTCCTTCGTGAGTCCGTCGCTCATGAGGTGTCCGTGGAGCTCGAATGCGAGCTGTCTCCTCCTCAACGGATCCTCCTCGGTCGCAATGTTCGAGACCAAGGTCGATAATGATCTCCTCGTGTCGAACCCTAACAACGACATCCTGGAACAGAGGTCGGACAGGGCGTCGAACTGAACATCCGATAACCGTCCTTCCTTCGCGGCTGTTGTCACCAACTCTCTCACTCCCGCCTGCTCGGGGGTGACAGCATCCCGACATCGATCCGCCTTTCCTACCTTCAAATCGAGAAACAAAACAGCCTTCTTCTCGTCTTTCCGGGAAGGCTTCCCGCTCTTTATGTCCCCTGATTTTCCCATGCGATGATCCCATCCACGGCGAAGAGCCGTTGCACTCATCCGTCCTAAGCATCGGAGAGGCAAACATTGTAGTACCTTTGGAGTACAAATAGGTTTTCAACTGGC
>JACZKW010000092.1:0-2343 GCA_014859835.1 Thermoplasmata archaeon
CTTCTATACTACGTCCGCTTACGCGTTCAACGAATTCTCGCAGATTCCTGCACAATTCGCGGCCCCGCATTCCGACCATGGATATGATGATGACGGTGACCTGCTCTACGAGTATCTCGTGGTCGAGGTCCATGTGAATGCGACCTTCGAAGGGACATATCTCGTAGAGGCTTCGCTGAGATACCCTCCCTATGGTTACATAGATACGGTCGAGGTCGAGGTCGCGTTATCGCGGGGGCTGCAGACTGTCGAGATCATGTTCGATGGCTGGGTGATCGCAGCCCATGACGTCGACGGCCCATATGATGTGACCCTGGATCTGTACATGGATGACTGGTCCTATTTGGATCACGACACATACGAGACCGGGTCGTACCTTGCAACAGAGTTCGATCCCACGGTCCCGATGATCTATTCGCACTGGACCTCTAAGGCTCCTGCGATTGATGGCGTCTATTCCGCGGGTGAGTGGGAAGACGCAGCCTATGTATCTCTTGTCATGGATGATCCAGGCAACCTGCTGGACGTGGTCATGTTGGTGCTCAACAACGGGACCCATCTGTTCGTATGTTTCGATATCATAGGAGACCTGACCGAAGACGATGAAGACGCCGCCGCGATCTGTTTCGACACCGGGAACGATGGCATCCTGACGCCTGGACATGAGGATTCATTCATTATCTGGGGCGATGGCTCACAGGTTCACGAGGTCTATGACCTGGGCATAGATTGCTCTCCATTCGACCCGTTGCTGCCATACCATGAAGGTCTCGCGGCAGCTGCAGGTTTCGGGTCGAGCGATCATCTCAATGCCGATCATAGGGTGTTCGAGCTCTGCGTACCGCTCGACCTGATCGGCGCATCCGCAGGAGACCTCCTAGGGTTCGTGGGCGGTGCCTTGGACCTCTCCTCGTATGCCATCAGCTACTGGCCTCTGGCCAGCGACGAAGTCTTCAGTAATCCCTCCTTGTACGGAGACCTTGTGCTTTTTTCGAGCGCACCGCCGAGCACGATGATCGTTCTGTCCGGTACGGGGGGTTCGAACGGATGGTACACGTCCACGGTTGAATTCACCCTTACATCCGAAGACGAGGAAGAGGGCGTCAACTACACGCTCTACAGGCTGGACGGAGGCGAATGGCTCGATTATACGACGCCCGTGACGGTGTCAGCGGAAGGGCCACACACGCTCGAGTTCTATTCCGTCGACCTCGGTGGAAACGCGGAGAACATCCAGGTGTCATCCGTCAACATCGACATGACCGCGCCCGAAGCGACATCCGTTCCTTCAGGAACCTTGGGCGAGAACGATTGGTACACATCAACCGTCATGCTCTCTATCCAATGTTCCGATGGATCTCTGGGTTCGGGCATCGCGAGCGTGACCATAAGGATCGATGGGGGATTTTGGATCAGCTACACCTCTCCAGTGAGCATGTCAGAGGATGGCGTGTTCCTTGTGGAATACTACTGCACTGATCTTGTGGGCATATCGAGCGGCATCCAGGAACTGACCGTGAAGGTCGATGCGACGGCTCCTGAAACAACGGCATCCATGGATGGCTCGACTGTGACCCTGTCCGCGACGGATCCAACCAGCGGCGTGTTGATGACGAAGTACAGGATAGATGACGGCGAATGGATGAACTACACCGCTCCATTCGAGGTTCCCGGATCGGGCAACCACACGGTCGAGTTCTATTCCATAGACAACGCGGGCAACGCGGGCGACATCTCCGTGCAGCTCCTCGACAACGGGTCGGGCGGGACCACTGTGTTCGGCGTGGACTTGTGGACGTTGATCATCGTCCTCCTGGTCCTCGCGATCATCATCGGTATCTCCATCCCGCTCATCTACGGCATGAGGCGGAAGGCGAAGGTGTCGGATGCGAAGGCGGTCATGAAGGATGCAGTGAGCCCCATAGCGCAGCTGTACGACGAACCTTCACCGCCACCGCCCCCTGCGGACGAGGCGCTACCTCCGAAGAAGGACTAAACCCATTCTCGTTCCATTGCCGGGTCGACGACGGCCCGGCATCATCCTTTTCCACAATCTGTCGTGCGTTGAGCGGTTCGCCCTATCCTTCTTAGATTGTCTTGCTTACGGCAGATCGCAACCCCTGACTATGAACGATTGGCAAGCATCGATGATATCATGCCTGACAGGTCGGTCCATGTACGGGTGAAAGGATAAAATAGTCCGCAAATCAGATTATCTCCCGCAGGTCAGTACTTACGCAGAAATCCATGGGGTGGCCCCCTACACGCAACGGAGAGTCGATCGGAACCGCCGACACGGACATCACCGTTCTCTGTGTGGATGATGAGCCGATCTTCCTAGAG
>JACZKW010000093.1:0-18804 GCA_014859835.1 Thermoplasmata archaeon
TCGAACGACAGGTCGTGAGGATCAAGTGCAGGTACTGTGGCGCTCTCAACGACGACATCAGAAGGACCTGCGAGTCGTGCGGTGCGAATCTCTGACGCTCCACCTTCGGAAGTTCCGTATTAGGTATCACGGAAGAAGGCCCGTGGATGATGTATGAGAAAGAGCAACTCCATTGTCCGTAAGATGAGACCGGAAGAAAGACAGGGGGGTTGCGAGGGGTCACGAACCCTTCGCCGTGAGAAAAGCCAGGGGGCGGAAATGCGAGAAGAAGAGGGTAAAAAGGAGTCTAGCTCGGCGCCAATTCTCCACGATAGAAACGAGCCGCCCTTGCGGGTTTGCATGTCGTACAACCTGAACCATCGATTTCACGAGGAAAGGCGATGAAAAAGTTTACATCCCGGTACAAAAAGGCCCTGATTGAAGAATGGCCAGTCATTGCATTTCACCCACGGCTCCCTGACATGTACAGACATGCCAGTCAAATCTGAAGGCATATCCTGCACTCTCGTCAGTGCATCCGATTCAAGTCCCGACCGGTCCAGTACAACGACACACCATAGGAGCGTTCATGTAAGTCCGCCGCAATCTAGCTTACCAGGGAAGTGCCGTCAGTGAAAGGAATCAGGCTCAACATGAACTCGAGACTGAAAGTCCTGACCGATGACCAGGTAGACATGATACACGAAGCCTCTCTGAGAATACTGGAGAGGACCGGCATCAGGTACGACAGCGAGGACGCAAGGAAGAGGCTTCTGAATGCGGGTGCTGCAGCTCATCCGACGAGGAAGGGAGTCATCACCTTCCCTAGACCCATGGTCGAGGACGCGATCAGGAAGATAACTCATCGCAACATATTCCCTGCCCGGGACAGGAGATGGGATATCGAGTACGATGGGGAGCACTTGTTCCCATATGCAGGCGGAGGCGACCCAAAGATAATCGATCTTCAATCAGGTCGACCGAGGCCCTCGACCTACGAGGATGTTGAGATGGCAGCCAGGCTCGGCGACGCTCTCGAAAACAACCACCTCGCATCCAGCCTCGTCATGGCGAATGACGTCCCACCGGAGCTGCTGGTCCTGAAGACGATGGAGGCGACCCTGAAGAACTCAGGAAAGGCGGCCAGCGGATATGCCCCGAACAAGGAAACGGTCGATTTCCTCGTGAAGATGTGGGCCTGCGTTTCAGGAGGGGTCGAGGAGCTTCGGAAGAGGCCTTTGTTCAGCCTTGGCGGATCTCCCAGCAGTCCTCTCACGTTTTCAAACCATAATTGCGATGTCCTGTTGCGGAGCGTCGAGCAAGGGATCCCGTTCTATGTCATTCCTTGCCCGATCTGCGGGGAGACGGGACCAGTCACCCTGAGCGGGGCGTTGGCGCAGCAGAATGCGGAACAGTTCGGCGGCATCATGCTGGTGCAGACGATAACCACCAGCTTGCCCACGGTATACTCAGGCAGAGTCTGCATAATGGACCCCCGCTCGGGAAGGGACCTGTGGGGAGTCCCCGAGGAAGGACTTGTGTCTGCAGCCCTGGTTCAGATGGCTCGCAGATATGGGATGGTTTCCGACACCAACGGCATGTCATCCGATATCACCAGGTGGGACATGCAGATGGGGTTCGAGCAGATGATGACCGGCCTGATGCCGGCCATGGCTGGAGCGGAAAGCATCTCCGGTCTCGGCAGTGGGTGGGAGGGTGCTAGCAGTCTCGAGATGATGGTCATAAACAACGAAGTCTTCAACGATATCGCGAGGATCATGCGCGGGATCCGTGTCGATGAAGGGGGTCTCGCGATAGATCTGATAGACAAGGTGGGACACATGGGCAACTTCCTCGCCGAACCTCATACGATGGACAACATCCGCAAGGGGGAGTTACGGGTTTCGCCGCTTTGGGACAAGCGGAGTTCAGATAGAGTAGCGAAAGAAGGCTTCAAGCCGATTCGGGATACTGCCAAAGACCATGTCCGCAGACTGCTTCAGGAGCACGAGCCGGAACCACTGGACAGGGATGTGGAGAGCGGGGTCAATCAAGTCATCAAAGAGGCTGCCAAGGTGTTTCTCGGGAGACACTAGCCGCGTCGTGTCTACCGGCTTCGGCATCAGACCTGAATACCATTGAACAAGGAAAGAAAGGAGGAATCAAGCTCGATGCTGAAATCGTGAGATCGACTTCTAGCCAGCAGCATAAGCTCGAACCCCAAGCTGAGAAGAGACAGCCAGACCCGTCTCAGTAACCGTAGGTCTTGGACTCCTTCTTGATGTACTCCTCTATCTCGGCTGTGATACCTTTGTCCATGGGCACTGGCTCGTGCTCCTTCAGTATCTTCTTCGCCTTCTCCCTCGCGACCGCGGTGATGTCCTTCGAACCGGTCTTCAGCCACGAATCCATCGACCTGCGGTCAAGCAGCGTCGTGAGGAAGTGCTCGTTCCTGAAGTGCTTCGCTGTGAAGAGCGTGCCGAGGAAACTGGCGTTCGGCCCAGCGTTGCAGATCTCATCGACCGCAAGCGTTTCCTCTGTGACCTTGATGCCGCCCAATATCCTCGAGACCATGCCGGCAATCTCATTGTCAATCACGAGCTTCTCGTAAGATATCGTTATGCTGCCCTCAAGGGAGCCGCAGGCGTCGTAGATGAAGTTCATGCCGGCGAGGCCAGCCATGAGCATGTTAGTCGCTGTCTCCAGCCCCGCCTGGGCGTCAAGAGTCTTGGAGTCGGAATTGCCGCCCGTGCCCCTGCGCGGGAGCCCGTAGTACCTGCCCAACTGACCTGTTGCGATGTTTAGCAGGCCGACTTCTGGCCCTCCTAGGGCAGTCGCCCCCGTTCTCATGTCCAGCGCCGCTGAGACCGTCCCGTAGAGCACAGGGGCCCCCGCGTTCGCGAGCTCAGAGATCATGATTCCGGAGAGGACCTCTGCGTTCTGTTGCACAAGTAGTCCTGCGAGGGTCGCTGGTGCAGTGCCGCCAGCCAGCGCTTCGGGAGCATAGATCATCGGTTGCTTGTACTTCGCGTAGACTAGAGCCCCCTCGACAGCATCTTTGGAATGTTGCATCGGGCTGACGGGGTTGGTGAAGCCAAGGAGGCATGGCTTCTTCATCAGCTCCTCGGTGTCGCCCCTGAGAATCGATGCCATATCGATTGTTTCCTGGGCCTTCTTCCCGCCGTGGCTCCACCCGTCCGTGGTCTTGCCTGAGTTCTTCCAGTCCTCCAGGATCACGTGCATGTGGTACAGATCGCCTGGGACGTCGGACGGTGTTACATTCATGATATTCATGTGGATGTTCTCCAGCGCGTCGACGAGCCTGGCAAGGTCCCCGACATCTTTCAACTTCCCCAGCCTTATTCTGCCATCGAGGTCATGCACCTTCACAGCCAGACCAGCAGATCCGAAGTGGACGTTGTTCCCGGCCATGTTGAGGACGTAGTCCGGATCCCTTCCGTAGAGCTTGAACTCCCGTGGGGCCTTCCGGATGGTCTCCTTGAGGAGGCTCTCCGAGATGCGCACCATCATCGTCTTCTCATCGACCTCAGCTCCTGCATCCTTGAAGAGCTTCAGAGCCGTTGACTCCCAGATCTTCACGCCCAATCTCTGAAGGACTTCGACTGTAGCGCCGTGGATCTTGTCCAGGTCGTCACGAGAAAGGATTTCGAGCTGACCGCCAACTAGTTCCTTTAATTGCACGACAGATACCTCCCGCAGTTAACCCCGAAACAAAATTCACATATATATGTGTTGCTAGTGACGATAGGAAATTATTTATAATGAAAAATCATTTCAGCTCCAGCTGTGTTCCTCAGGGAGGCAGCAGGGGGATTAGGTTAGTGCTTGAGTCAGTTTCTTCAGACTTGTTTTGTAAAAGCAGATTTCACGGTCTCGCGTCCATCTCGATTGCGATATGCATGTTGCTCTTGGCGTTGACAACATTTGTTGCGACAGCTCCGTCCGTTGATGCCGCTGAGGACCCATATATCCAGTACAGAGTGGGAACGATGTCTGGGGTGGACACGTTCAACCCGTTCTCCATGACATCCGGCACTTCTTGGTCGGTCGCGCACATGATGTATGAGTTCCTTTACGCAGTAGGTCCGCAGATGGGGGAATGCCCGCAACTCGCTGTGTCGCATGAAATGAGCCCAGATGGATTGGTTTGGACTTACTATCTTGCAGAGGATTCGTACTTCCATGACGGGGTGCAGGTAACGGCACACGACGTCGCGTTCACTTTCAACATGATTATGAATGGTGGGAAGCAGACCGCGCTTTACAGCGGCTACATCGAAGGATTCGTGTCTGTAGTAGCCACAGACGATTTCACAGTCCAGATCACGCTGGCAGAACCGAAGGCCACGATGCTGGGGCTGATAGTCCCAATCCTTCCAGAGCATATCTGGAGCGACATAGAGGCTGATGGCGTGATCAAGACCGTAGAATATTTTCAAGACACCGAGTACTTCCCGGATGGACCCGTCGGCTCAGGCCCATTGGTTCTATCGGAGTACTCTCTGATTGAGGATTTCGTCCGACTTCTCGCTCATGAGCAGTACCACCAACATGAGGGACTCGACACCAATAGAATCAACGTCGACGAGGTTCTGTTAGTCATATACGAGAATGAACAGCTGATGACTGCCGATCTTCAGACCGGGGAAATCGATGCGATTACCGGCGTACCGCCGTTAGTTTGGGAGACCGTACTCGGGTACGATGATATCGAGGGGCAGGCCCCGACGGCGCATATCTTGGAGGAATTCGGGTTCAACTGTGCGTCCCAGGAGTGGCGAGAGTCCTTCAACGAGGCAACTGGTGAGCCGAACTTCCCTGACGCTTCGACCAATTACGAGACCTGCAATCTGTCGGTCAGACGGGCGATGACGATGGCTACGGACGTCCCGTTTATCGCTGAAGAGATCCATCAGGGTTTGGCAGTGGCGGCCGATTCACTGATACCGACCGCAACGCCGTTCTGGCATTACGATGTCCCAGAGGAGGAGTATTATCATTTCAACATAGAAGCTGCTAACGAACTCCTGAACGTGTCGGGATACCATCAGTTCGATGGTAGCGATTTTGGATTCGCCGGAGTCAGAGAGAACGAGAGTAGCGGTGCCAGACTGGAGTTCGATTTCTACGTCATTCGCTCGATAGACATTGACGAGCTGACTGCCCAGCAGATGCAGATCTGGTGGGAGCAGATTGGCGTGAAAGTCAACATAATTCAGGTTTCCGAGGGGGTGCTGTATGGCATATGGTTCAACATGCAATACGACTTGTTCATCTGGAGCTGGTGGCCCGACGTCGACCCGACCTTCCTTCTGTCGGTGCTGACCACGGATGAGATACCGACGAGCCATACCGACACTACGGCGTGGTCCGATGCGTTCTACTCGAACCCTGAGTACGACCAGATGTATCTAGATCAACAGAAGTTGATGGATCCGGACGAGCGGCAGGCGATGGTCTTCGAGATGCAGCGGATCGCGTACAGAGACTGTCCGTACATCTGCCTAGTGTATCCGGCCAGCCTGGTTGCCTACCGGACGGACAAGTACGAGAACTTCCCCGACATGGAAGTTAACTCCGGTATCAGTCCCAGTTCGTTCTGGTACTACTTCGAGATTACGCTTATCGGCGGTACTACAGCAAACGAGTCACCATACAACGTGGATGCCGGAGATGATGTGAGCACATATGTCGGCGAAGAGCAGACGTTCCACGGCTCTGCAGAGGACCTGGAGAGCTCTCAAGATGAGCTGAACTGGACTTGGACCATTGACGAGTCCGGCGAGACAACGACGCTGTACGGGCAGACCATTAAATACACCTTCGACAACGCCGGGACCTTCGATGTCACTCTGAGCGTGACGGATCCAGAAGGATTGAGTTCTTCGGACTCGCTCACGGTCACCGTTCAGGAGGTACCCGAAGAAGGATTGGGATGGATTACGGGGTATGTGACGGACACCACTGGTGAGCCGATTGAGGGGGCGCTGGTGAGCCTCAACGACACAGACCAATACGAGAACGTCGATGTACTGGGGTTGTACAACATTGCTGTTGTGCCAGGCACCTATGAGATCGTTGCGAGCGCAAATGGCTACTCGGACGAGACAGCAAGTGTAAGTGTCGAGGCGGAAGTCGTCTCATGGTCGAACTTCACATTGGGAGTAACCTCGGGCTCGGTCACGGGACAAGTCCTGGACTCCGCGACTGAGGAACCTGTTGCGGATGCTTTGGTGAAGCTGTATATACCAGGCGAAGAGAGCGCGTCGTATTCGAAGAAGACCGATGGCAATGGCTCCTTCGAAATCCTCCTGGTCGACGAAGGCACCTATGAGGTCGTGGTCAGCAAGACGGGATTCGAAACGAACGACACGGTGGAAGTCGCTGTGACTGCTGGAGAGGACGCGAGCTTGGTCATCTACCTGACGGCAGATAAGAAGGGCGGATTGAGCACCACTGGAATCGCCGTGATAGCGGCACTCGCGATCATTGCTGCGGTCGCAGCTGTGGCTCTTCTCCTGAAGCGAAAGAAGGGCTCGGAGCCGGAACTCGGACTCCCTGAAGGGGACAAACCGGTTCCCGAGCAGGCGGAAGAGCCGCCAGAACCTCCAGAGGTGTAGGATCTGAAATACACGTGCAAACCCTTTCCCTTCGACTATTCCGGAACATAGCGACGTTGCGGGCGTAGCTGGCTTGAAGAGTTGGGACGACACATGAAGAGTTTCAGACGAATAGTGCTAGGGAAGGTACTCAGCTCGTTTGTCACGTTACTCATTGTGATCGTCCTAAACTTCATACTCTTTCGGATGATGCCAGGGGACCCGCTGAAGTTCATGGTTCCGAGCAACCCAGGGATTCCCGAAGAATACTTGCAGGGGTTAATCGATAAATACGGTCTGCACGAACCATTGTCCAAGCAGTTCATCATCTACTTCAAGGGCGTCTGGGTTCTTGACTTCGGCGATTCGTTCGGCCACCCGAACACTCTAGCGATGGACCTTGTCTTAGACTACATGGTGTGGACACTGCTCCTTGTCGGCATCGCCTCGATATTCATGATTGTGATTGGCATGCTTATCGGAATTGTGGCGGCATGGAAGCGGGGCAGCCTGTTCGACACGGGTTCTCTCGCATTCTCGCTGTTCTTCTACGCCATGCCAACCTTCTGGCTCGCCATGATGATGGTAATGCTGTTCTCGAAGACTTGGAACATCTTGCCGGGATCCAGAGCGCTTGAGCTAGGAGAGACTTTCAGCTGGACCTTCTATTCCATCATAGATGTTATGGAGCATCTGGTGCTACCTGTAACCACTCTAGTTCTCGTGTACATAGCGACGTTTTCGCTCCTGATTCGCGGCGCTCTGTCGGATGTGATGACGGAGGACTACATAAACACGGCAAGAGCGAAAGGGCTGCCCGAAAGGGCGGTGTTGAAGGATCATGCGGTCCCAAACGCGATGTTGCCGATGATTGCGCTGATTGCACTCACCATCGCCTACATCGTCGGCGGAGCGTTCATGGTGGAGTGGGTGTTCGGATATCCAGGAGTGGGGTGGTTGACGATAGACGCCGTCATGCATCAGGACTGGGCCGTTCTCCAGGCTGCGTTCTTCCTGATAGCCGTGGCGGTCATAATCGCCAATTTCCTCGCGGATGTTGCTATGGTCTACCTCGACCCACGAGTCGTGCTGGGGTGATTTGAAACGGTTAACAGGCCAAACGGAGAACGGATAGACAGAGAAGCGACCCTGGCCAGATTAGCAGGATTGCTGAAAATCTCCGAACCGTTCATCGAGAAGGTGAGGCTCCACCTCAAGAGTATTGCGAAGACAGGAAGAGTATTCAGAAGGACCTGGATGGGCATGCTAGGGGTCGCTATACTTCTCGTCTTCATCGTGATGGCGGCCTTTCCGGCCCAGATTATGTGGGTCTTCTCGGAGATCGGAGATTGGGAGTATCCATACGGACCACACGACAGGGTGGGTCCGATCAGCCCCGGGACCGATCCTTCTTCAGAGCACTGGCTCGGAACGGATCAGAGGGGAAATGATATTCTTGCTAGGACGATATACGGAGCCAGAGTATCGCTCACAATCGGCTTAGTAGCCACTGCTGTCGCCATGGGATTGGGTTCGGTCGTCGGACTCCTGAGCGGATTCTGGGGCGGCTGGAGGGACGAGGTTCTGATGAGAATCACAGACGTCTTCTTGGTGCTGCCTTGGTTAGTGCTCATGATAGTGCTAGCGGCGGTCCTTCCCGGAGGCGACAGCGTGACCAAGATCATCATCGTGATAGGTATCACCGGCTGGTCAGGCACTGCGAGGATAGTGCGAGCCCAGGTTCTGTCGGTCAAGAAAAGGGCTTTCGTCGAGAGGGCAAGAGCCATCGGGGCGGGCGATATGCGTATCGTGAGAAGACACATCTTTCCGAACGTGTTCCCAATCATCTTCGCCAATGCGATTCTCACGGTGGCGCTGTCAATCCTTTCCGAGAGCGCTCTCAGCTTCATCTCGCTGGGGCCCGTCGCCACGGAAGTAGTCACCTGGGGCAACATGCTGGATGACGCCATCAACTCTGGCGCTATGGACAACGGCTTCTATCTATGGATGATCGTGCCGGGGTTCTGCATCGTCTTCATTGTGCTTGGATTCACATTCATCGGTTATGCCCTCGATGAGATCTTCAATCCGAAGCTCAGGAAGAGATAGGGGCGGCGTCCAACCACTCCTTCGTTGTCTTCCTGATGAACGCGTCGATATCGGCCTGGATGTCCTTGTCAATCGGCTCCACGACGTGTTCCTTCAGTATCCACCTGGCCTTCCGTCGCGCCTCCTGAGAGATGTCCCTGCCGCCGGCGTTCAGCCAAGCCTCCCAGCACCTGCGGTCAAACAACGTCGGCAGGTAGTGCTCCTTCTTGAACATCTTCCCTGTGTGAGGCGATCCGAGGTAGTTCGTCGACCCATACTTGCATATCTCGTCAACTGCCAATGTCTCTTCGTTGACATCTATGCCTCTGAGTATCCTCAGGACCATGCCAGCGATCTCGTTGTCTATGATCAGCTTCTCATAGGAGAAAGTAAGCGTGCCATCGAGCCCGCCGCACGCTTCGTAGATGAAGTTCATGCCAGACATTGCCGCAATCAGCATTGACATCGCGGTCTCTGCACCAGCCTGGGAGTCCACGAGCTTGGAGTCGGTGGTTCCGCCAGTGCCTCTTCTTGGCAGACCGTAGTATCTTCCGAGTTGACCGGTTGCTATGTTGATCAAGCCAACCTCGGGCCCTCCCATTGCCGCCGTTCCGGTCTTCATGTCCATGACGGCGGAGGATGTGCCGTAGAGCACAGGTGTTCCAGGGTTGGCGAGTTGAGAGACCATGATCCCCGCGAGCACCTCTGCGTTCTGCTGGGTTATCAGTCCGGCCAGGGTAGAAGGAGCAGTGGCGCCTGCCAGTGCCTCGGGGGCAAAGATCATCGGTTGCTTGTATTTCGCATACACGAGCGCCCCCTCGATCAGCTCCTTGGAGAGCTGCATCGGACTGACAGGATTCGTGAATCCCAGCAGCGGCGGTTTCTTCATGACCTCCTCGTAGCTGCCTCTCAGGATGGCCGCCATGTCGATCGTCTCCTGGGCCTTTCTCGCGGTCCACGTGAATCCATCGGTCGTCTTTACGGAGTTCTTCCAGTCAGCGTTTATGCAGTGCAGATGATAGACATCATCGGGCACATCGCATGGAGTGACAGTCAACAAGATGTGATGTATGTTCTCAAGATAGTCCGCAATTCTGGCGAGGTTCTCGACGTCGGCCACCGTTCCCGGTCTGATCTTCCCGTCCAAGTCTTGAACCCTCACGGCACACCCCGCAACTCCGAAGTGCACTTTATTCCCGCTGTAGTCGAGTTCGTACTTCGGGTCCCGTCCGTACATCTTGAACCCGGAAGGCGCTTTCCGGATCGTCTCCTTGACGAGGCTTTCAGGGATTTTGACTATTCTTGTTTTTCTGTCAACATCCGCCCCCGCGTGGTCGAAAAGCTCAAGCGCCTTCGGTGCCAACACCTTTATGCCCAATCGTCGGAGAACCTCCATAGTTGCGCCATGAATCTTGTCCAAGTCGTCTCTTGACAGAATCTCGAATTGTCCGCCGACCGGATCTCTTATTTGCAGACTCAGCACCCTACGACTCCAAACGAATAACTAGCCTATGTACCTGACGCTTCGACAATGATGTCTTAAGAGCATCTTTGAAAAAGATATAGATTGGACCGCGAATGCCAGCCTTCCTTGTGCGAGGTGGCATACACCCCTTTATCCATTTCATGACGTTGAATGTGCGCATGCGCTGAGAGCCCTTAAATAACAAAGTGCCGATGAGATGGAAGGGTGTCTCGGCTATGTTGACAGATAGACTCAGGAAAGTCAAATCACTCATGGAAGAAGGAGGGTACGAAAGCCTGTTCATATCACCAGGACCGAATCAGCGCTACTTGACCGGCTTACATTATGACTATCCTGGTGATGCTTGGGATACAATCATTACCTGGGATATGATCACGGCGGAAATCATTCCACTTGACGGAGACCCGGTTCTTGTAGTGCCGAGAATCTGTGAGAATTGGGTGAGAGAGACTTCGGAAATCGACGACATCCGGTGCTATTCCGGTGCAGAAAACCGAAAGGCAATTCTCAAAGATTTGTTGGGCAATGTGAGGGGAACGCTCGGCACGGAAGATCACTTGCCGTTCAAGATCTATGAGCAACTCGCTGCTGCCCTTCCACAAATCAAGATCAAGAATGCCTCAGACATGTTGAGTCACGCTAGGCTGGTCAAATCAGAGGAAGAAATAGAATCTATGCGAAAAGCCGCCGGAATAGTAGAGAAGGGTGTGAAGGTAGGCAGGGAATTCATTCGGGAATCCATTACAGAAAAGGAGATTTCCATTGAAGTAGAAAGAGCGATGCGGAGACATGGAGCTGAAAGTATATCATATTGCGTTGTTCAGACTGGAGCCAAGACAGCTTCGTGGGACCCTCCTTCCGAGAACCGTGTGAAGAAAGGCGATTTGTTCCTAATGGATTTGTCCGCGACATACAACGGCTATCATGCAGACATTACACGACCGACTGTTGTCGGAGCGCCTAGTGAGAAACAGAAGAAGGTTCATGGGGTAGTCCTAGACGCGCAGTTGAAGGCCATAGACGCGGTCCGGGATGGAGTGAAAGCGGGTGTAGTCAATGATGCAGCGAGGAGAGTCATTGATGAGAGGGGATATGGAAAATACTTCCCCTTCGGGATTGGACATGGTTTGGGTCTCGAGGCGCACGAAATGCCCCATTTGACAGAATATAGAGACATGGAAATGGTCCTACAACCAGGAATGGTCATGACTATAGAACCTACAATCAATCTTCCAGGCGAGTTCGGCATAAGAATAGAAGACGATATTCTAGTGACCGTCGGAGGAAGAGAGTCTTTGACTACCCTTGGAAAAGAGCTTGTTCAGATCTGAGAAGCAAGAGTTCACATGTCGCACAGACTGTATCTCGCGTTCCGTGAAGAATTGGGAATTGATTGGAATTCCTCAAGTCAACTGCTTAATCAGGCATGAGGATATTGTGATGACATGCCACCTGAGGAGCGCACAAGGAAGGCATCCCGAAAGAGGATGGTCATAGAGTTGAGGGTTGATATCGACTACGAGCAGCTCCAGCAGGGACGGGCAGAACCTGCCATATCCGAAGACAGATGGAAGGCTGCAGGACGACTACCGAAACGCCCTTCGGTGGCACAACGGGATTCAGATGGATGAATGTGCCCATATCCGCAGCAAGGAATCGAGAAACAATGATCATGCTCTGGCTTGTTGGCGCATCCTTCCTCGCGATCATGGTGTCCATGTGGTCTACCTGCTACGTCGACTAAGCCAGGGTAGAGCGTGATATGGACGGTAGGAAAGAGGACGAGGGGGAATCCACCTCGGCATCAAACCCCAGTGATAGAGATGAGCCAGTCAATCAGGTTTGAATGTCGCACAACTGGACCTCCGATTTCACGAGGAAAGGCGATGAAAAAGTTTACATCCAGGTACAAAAAGGCCCTGATTGAAGAATGGCCAGTCATTGCATTTCATCCACGGCTCATGGCACATAGATTGTATTATGCCACTCATGATCATCATTCGACGGTTACGCGGATGGAATGAGTCGCAGCTTGTGTGACATAATCGGCAGCAACATTCATCTTTAAATGAATCAATGAATCCTCAAATCACTTGATGCAGCATATTGACTCAGGGGCGATCGACTAGATGTGTTCGGTATATTTCGTGTGCCACGGAAACACCTGCAGAAGCCCGATGGCTGCTGAGATATTCCGACAGATCGCGAAGGCGAACGGGGCAGATGGAGTATCCATCGGTTCCTTCGGGACGGAGCCATGCTATCCCGATAATCCCAATATGAAGGAATCGAGGGAGGCTGCAGTGACAGAGATCATGGGCGGACTCATCGAATTATATCGCCATAGGCCCAAGGGCATCGAAGGGGTGGACCTGAAGTCGGAGGATCTGTTGGTCATATTGAATCCTGGTGATATGCCTGCACTCAAAGAACAGATTGCCGAGACAGAGACTATGCCCAGGCTCATAGTCTGGGACATCGAGGATCCTTTTCTCGAACCCCTCGAGAAGTATATCGATAGCGCGAGGGCCATCAAATCTGCGATCGAGCGCGATCTACATCTCCTCTTAGGAGACTAGGGTACGCAAAAGATATCGACTGCATGTCAATTGTGAGTGGTCTCGAAGACCCTCACCGTGAGATTGCAGATATCTTCCGCGGCCGATCTGATCCAATCATGCACCTGTCCACACAGGCGCGGTCCATGCGGTCACACCCGGGAGGCCCAGTTCGTTCGATTGCGTGGACACACGGATGTAGTAGTAGGTCGAACCGTCTGAGTCCAGTGTCACTGTACTGTCGAATATGCAGCTGCCGTCACCGGTCATGTTCTTTACGACCTGGCCTCCATCCGAGACAATCTCTACCCATGTGATCGCATCGCTCGCGACCCTGTCAGGGTCCTCGATGTGAATGTCCGCGGTGAAGGATGACTCGCCGTTCAACACCGACCCCATTACAGCACCGTTGAGCGTGAAGCATATCTCGAGGTTGCTGTCCTGGGTCGCGTATCCTCTGCCCTGTCGCATCGCGTCATACAAGTCCTCTCGTGTGAGACTCTGCGCCAGGAGCACCGTCCTCACCTCATAGCCGGATATCCATTCGCCGTAGTGGTCGTCCGATGTGGCGGTCGGCATCATGTGCCATCCAGCATCCAACGCCTTGATGTAGCTCGACTCGCGGTCTCCCCAGTTGTAGCACTCAATCATGCCCATTGCGAGGTCGCGCTCCTCGTTGCAGAAATCGAACTGGTAGTAGTCCCAGCAGACAGGGCAGCCGTATGACAGCGGATGGTTCCACTGCCCGATAGCTCCAGGCTCATCTGCAATCCAATCATATATCCACGGGAACAACGAATCGCCGGTCATCCGCTCTCCCTCAAAGTGCGGGTAGGGTTTGGAAACGGCGTCCGGGGGCATGTTCCTCGTGCCGTAGATGTTGATCTCGTTTATGCCTGGAATGAAATACTCGTATCCCGCCATTGCGACGAACTCTCCTTCGATATCGTGTTCGTCCGCTGAGCGCAGTATGTCATTCCACTCCCATTCGAGCAGCAGATAATGATGGTCCGTTATCGCCATGAAGTCTGCTCCCGCTGCCCGAGCTGCCTCGAACGCTTCATCGGGCGTGCCCTCCCCGTCGGAATAAGACGTGTGAGAGTGCAGGTCGCCGAAGTACAGGTTGTACACGGGAGCGGCATCTTCCGCTCCGACCGTGCGTACAGTCGCTCCGCAGAAGGGAGCGCTGAGCATTGCGATCACAAGAGCCAAGGACAATCCCGAGATGAGCCTTCCTCTGAACATGTTTGACAAGTCCCCCCGACACCAGGCTATCGGAAGGGCATCTCCCAGAGTCTATATATTGATTACTGACTCAGGGTGTTATTAGCGTATTAAAAGAAGATGAGGAAGACGAGAAGAAAGAAGAAGAAATCCAGCTCGGCATTAAAATCACGGAATTGAGAAATAGCCAGTCATCCCGTTTCATCCACGACTCTCCCGCACACTGCGATACCTGGGACAGAGCTGAACACCTGGCAAGATGGACGAGCAGATCATCAGAGAAGCCTATGACTTGAACCCGGCCAGAAAGTCATCTATGGGGATTGCCGATAGAGTGTTCGTCTCCAGGGTTCCGCGGGAACCCAGGTCCACCATGACCTTTGATATTGTGACATTGTCCTGTGCTTCCAGAATGGTCAGGAAATCGTATTCGCCGAGAAGTGCGAACTGGTGCAGAACTCGTGCGCCCATCTTCGAGATCTCCTCGTTCACTTCCTTAACGCGTTCTGGCTTGGCCTTGAGTGTCTTCCGCCCTTCATCCGTCAATTTCGACAATACTACGTATACCGCCACTTCAACCACCTACACGACTGCATGAAAATCGTCCCTCATATCTCTTTTGCCGATTAGAGAGGAGCCATCCGCCCGAGTTTGCATGTATCGCACCTGCACTCTGCAATGCTTCATTTCATTCACCCCTCGCGGTCGGGAGAATCGGCCTGAGGGGAGAGGAACAATCCCCCACAGACTCCTCCGAAGACCCTGTGGTGCGCGACCACCGCATCGCTGTCGACCCCCGCTCAGTGACAAGCAGGAATAGGCGCACCCGGTCGTCGCTACGACGACAGTTCGAGTATGAACTCGTATGCTTCCAGTCCAAGCGCAGTGTCCGATCCCATAAGTGCCGATACCGCTCCGTCAGTGTCTCCATCAGCTATCGCCTCGGCAGCGATCGTCTCCGCCTCCGCGTTCTTCTCGAAGGCCCCGGACTCCCACTCGGTCAGCACCGGCGCGAGATCTATCCAGGCCTCGAACGTCCCCTCCCTGAGCAGGCTCGCGGACTTCCATACAGTGCCGTCGACATACGCCGAGAGCGTCCCGACGAGTTCTCCTGGACGCTCCATGAGGCCGTTGTGGAGGGGGAAGTAGGGCGTATACCCAGGGTTGTTGATGGCAGTCCACATGACCGACATGAGGGACGGGTTCTCGGGGTCTATCTCGAACACTCCCGCAGCGACGGTCCTGATGTTGCATATCGAGAACCCTGGCCAACCGAAGCCCCATGTGCCCCAGGGCATCTCGTCAAGATGCTTTTCGATGATCTCCCACGGCTGCGAGTTGCCGTAGTCGTCCACATCCCTCGTGAACGACACGAGGTCCTGGGCTGTGACGATGTCGTCATTCTCCGAGAGCAGCTCGTAGGCGCGGTCCATCCTGGAGACCGAAGGGACCCAGAAGTACCCGAACTCATCGTTCACGACCCAGTCGAAGAACGGCTGCAACGTGTAATGGTTCGTGTGCACAGCGACGCCGTCCGTTATCTCTTGCCAAACGGTGTCCTCGCCATCCTCGGTCTGGTAGCACGACGATACCGCCTCTATGAATGCAGCTGAGTCCTTGTCCGCGACCATGACGCTTGTGCCCCCGTACTTGTCGACGGCGCGGACGAGCTCGATCGCCTCGTCTACGGTCGAGCACATCTCGAGCACGTAGCGGTTAAGGGGGTTCTCTTCCCAGCCGCCCTCGAAAAACTCGGGCACGGGCACCCAGTTGTTACCGTCGCTTAGGCCCGCATCGTTGAGGCCGAATGAGATGCCCCAGTCACCCGCACCCGCGACGGCAATGAACCCGTGCCTTTCGCCTATGGGTTCGACGACGAGGAGTACGTTCGGGCAATTCGCGTCCCTCGTCTTCGACGCGAGCGTGTTTCCAGTCACGGAGCCCGACCCGACGGCGACGAGTATCGTACAGCCGTCATGGCTTCGAACGGAGGAGTCGAACATGTTCATCGCAAGGAGCTCGCTGAAGTCCACGCCCGAGGCGGCTGCCATGGCGCGTATCTCCGTGATCATGTGCTCAGGCATCGACGCAGACAACGACACGGCCCGAGCGGCCATGGCCCCCTTGTCCATTCCTTTGGCCGTGGCCTCCTTCCAGAACCCGTTCAGGTTGTCCCTAATCATCGGACCGACGGCATGGCCGTAGGCCGTCCCGCGCTCTTCCGGCGTGCCCGAGAGCACCACGACGGGCATCCCGTCGATCACGGGCAAGGCGGCTTCCGAGCCCTCGGAGCTGACGGGCACGAACGCCATGAGACACAACGCGGTCGCTACACATACTGCAAATGATACACAAGACGCGCTAATGCGATACTCCCCCTACCACGCAGGCTTCCGGCCGATGTGCTCGGCCTGACTGCCCGCGCTCCGATACCCTGACCGCAGTACATGCTAGAAATCGGTTGCGGTCAGTGCGATTGTCCGACGCGACGTCGGAGTGCCGAAACGCCATTCGACCAGATCATCCGAGACCATCGAGGAAGGGCGATGGGGAGGTCTAGTTACCGACGCAAAGACCCTCTGGTTGGAATCGAGCAGGACCCTTGGGCATCATATGGCATGCCCCCTGTGCAGCCGGCGAAGGTCAAATAACCTATCATGCGCTTCCGTTCCATGGTCTGTCAGATGTCTCCCGTAGAACTGTCCGGCGTCCATCTCCTGCTCACCTACAAATGCCTCTACGAGTGCGACCACTGCTTCGTATGGAGCGGCCCTGGCGCCAAGGGCACGATGACCCTTGCCCAGGTCGAGAACATCATCGAGCAGGCACATGACATACCTACCGTCACACGCGTGTACTTCGAGGGAGGGGAACCATTCCTTTTCTATCCCCTCCTGCGAAGAGGTATCGAACTCGCGAGGAAGCACTCCCTGGAAGTGGGCGTGGTCACCAACGCGTACTTCGCCACTGACGACGGGGCGGCCGACCTTTGGCTCAGGCCATTGAGTGAGATGGGGATATCTGACCTTAGTCTCAGCACGGACGTCCATCACGGCACCGGAGAAGAGAAGGACATGGTGTTGAGGGCGAGGATGGCTGCCGAGAAGCTAGGGATACCGACGGGAGTCATAGAGATCGAAGAGGTCGAACAGCTCTCGTGCTCAGGACCAAAAGACGGATCGAAGGGGCAACTGTGCTTCAGAGGCAGGGCGGCTGAGAAGCTCGCGGGAAAGGTCAAGAAGAAACCCTGGAAGACCTTCGATGCCTGCCCCGAGGAGCCACCGGCGATCGGCAGAGTCCATGTCGACCCCTACGGTAATGTGCTGTTCTGTCAAGGGATATCCGTCGGCAATGCATGGAAGAAGCCGCTCAAGAAGATCATGGCGGAATTGGAGCCCGAGAAGCATCCGATCATCGGTCCTCTGATGAAGGGTGGACCAGCGGAACTTGCGAGGCGATTTGGCGTGACTCCAAAAAGGACCTACGCGGACGCGTGTCACATGTGCTATGAGGTCAGGCGTGTGCTAAGAGATCGACAGGCAGTCAAGGGGATTCTGGTACCCGACCAGCTGTATGGCATTACGTCTGAGAGCAGATAGTGTTCTCTGAATATCAGAAGGAGTCACTACTTCGACAGAGCCTTCGGCCTCGAAGAAGTCATCAAAACTACCAAATCGATTTCGTTAGCTAGAGAAATGGTCTGAGAAAATCGAGTAAATGGTTTGGTGTGTTTCACTGGGGCTCTAGGCCACGCCCCAATACGTCTCGAGGAACGTCCACCAGCCACTGCTCGGGAACTCGAAGGTCATGTATGGCTCGTACATGTAAGCAGTCCAGCTGCTCGTAATGTACATGCTGTACGACGGTGGGAACATTATTCCCATGCCCATATAGCCGAACAAATCGCTGTTCTTCGTTATGCCCATGCCGATCATGCATGCCTCGTAGGCGGAGAACACATTGACACACGCAACCGCGGCGGGGTCGTTCTTCTCGAGGTTGTTCATGATGTACCCGACGAAAGTGGGCATGTCTATCCTGCCAACTGCTGTCGAGCCCGCGGGCGTCGTAGAAGACCGACGAGCTGCGGATATAACCGAGCTGTACGAGTCGATGTCCTCTGCGAGCGTGTCCGCCAGCATCAGGACCGCCTGGCCCAACGCCTCGACCTCGGACATCTTGAACACCGACTGCGTCGTCAGTATCTCCCACTGGAACGGCGGAACGCTGAACTCGTCCGTGTACTCATCGACGATGATGAGGCTCAGCTCCTCCTCGTCCATGTAAGGGTTTCCATTGAGCCTGAGCAGTATATCGTCGTATGTGAAGCCACGATAACCGATGCCGCTCTCGCTCGCGACCATGTAATCCGCGTCAAGACCTTTGACGCTGTACTCATACACCGTCTCCATCTGACCGACGGAACACTCGTCCGTGGCAAAGATGTCCACATGGTGGCCCTTGAGCGCTGAGATGGCCTCGTGGTGCGAGAGCCAATCGCCGCCCCATTCATCGTCACCTGGCAAGCCGTCCTCCATGGTCTGATCCCACGCGACCCCATCCAGGCCCGCGCCGTGGTCCCAGAAGAATAAGAGCATGTGCTCAGAAGGGTAGTTGGCCACGCTGTAGTCCACGAACTGTCCTAGCGTCTCCTCGTCGCCCATGTTGACCTCTCCGAGATCCTTGAGGGTGACTAGGTCATGACCGTCGATGGCCTTCAGGTAGGCTGACTCGTTGAGCGTATCCATCAGTATGAGGACGTTGACTTCCGTGCTGGAGCCGCCTGTTTTCAGCTCCTCGAGGTCCGTTTCAATGAGTTCGGACAAGTCGTTGTCCGCGGCCATATACA
>JACZKW010000094.1:0-5689 GCA_014859835.1 Thermoplasmata archaeon
GCCACCGCCCCCGGACGACTGGGCGCAGGGCGCGTGTCCTCAGTGCGGTCAGAGCGTCCCCAGCGGTGCCGTGTTCTGCGAGAGGTGCGGGTTCAGATTGAAGGCGTGAACTCTCCCCACCCGGTCATCCGGATCCAGTCCTTGGCTGAGCGCCATCGTGCGAGCTTTCTTATGCTCAGGTGCAGCCATGGATATGGTTCCCTGGAGGAAGGAGCCGACGCGAGGGAACGACAGAGGAATCCGGTGGGTGGTTCGACATGCTCGAAGGTAAGACGGTCAATCTGAGAGTGCTCGAGAAGGAGGATCTGCCGACGCTGTCCGATTGGGTAAACGACATACGGGTTTCAGGCGCGTACGCCCCGATGGCCCTTTGCTCACGGTGTCTTTGAACCCCTGCTTGAGGCGGTGGCCGCAATAATCAAAAGTGATAAGAAATTTCGAAAAAGTAAGGAGAGAGGGAGGCCGTTCACCTCCCTCTCAATAGTTCTCATGGTTTTCCGCTAGGCGTGTAGCGCTGTGAGGAAATCGCCCCATTCGGTGTCGGCTGCGAACTGCGTGTCCAAGTAGTCCGCTCCGTACCATTCCCAGGCGTTGCTGTCTGCCCAGAAGAGCGTGATCCCTCCGCAATCGCCCATCTTGGGACCGCCCCAGAAGTCGGCCACGTAGGCCAGCACGTCGGCCCGGATCTGCGTGGTCAACGATCTAAGGGTTGCATCCGTGATGCCGCTCTCATCCAACAGGTGGTATGCGAGATCGTACAGATCCACATAGTACGGTATTGCCGTCATCGCGTGGCTCTTTTGTACCGCGCTCAGGTAGTAGTTCTCGTACGTCGGCAACATGTCCATCATCCTCGCCGACCAGCTGTTGAGGTTGCCCATGCGAGCTCCGAACTCCGCTATGTCGATTGAGGCAAGGGCCATCCTTCCTCCGTTGGTGGTTGTATAATGAGACCCCCATTCATCGACCATAACGGCTCCAAGCTCTTGCGGAGTCATGGTCGGGTCGTTGACGAGTGTCGTGAGTATCGAGTCGAGCGGGAGGCCGTCTCCAGGGCCGTACTCCTCCGAGGCAACCATGTACTGGACCAGGTCAGTTAGGGAGAGGGCGTAGGCGACCTCCGCCATGGCCATGTTGCACGCGTCGAATGCGAGCACATCGACCATCTCGCCGGCATCGGTGAACGCGCTTTCCAGTTCGGTCATGTTGATGGAGCTAGCCGACGTTTCGTCGGAGCAAATATACTGCCACCCGAAACCGTGGTCCCAGAGGCTGAGTCCGAAGTTCGTCGATGGCCAGAGCGTCGTCGCGCAGTCAACCCACCATGCTAGTGTGGCAGGATCGCCCGTATCCATCTCCCCGTACGTCTCCACCGTGGTGACGGTCGATCCGGAGACCTTCACAATCTCTATACCGGACGTGGATTTCATGTCCAGAAGAGCGACAATGTTCACATCGTCGCTCGTTGGAACGGCCTGCAAGAACGGCAGGGTCGTCTTCTCCCAATACGGTTCGAGACTATTGTCCGCCGCAACGTAGATGGCGAAGGTCCATGATGCGCCCTCAGCGCTGGCTCCCGGTGCTGCCATCAGCATCGCGCCGGGCACAGCCAGAGCGACGGCCAATAGTACGCACGCTATTCGATTTTTCTCTTCCCTCATAGTTCATCAATCCCCGGGGAGCTCACATAAGCTAGGAGTCCCCTTGAAAGGGGAATAGGAATTAAGGTACTTGGCATTTGCCAGAAGGTAACAGTGGCAATGTCGTTCGACGACCTGTCAAAGCGAGAATTCTACACGCCATCGACTCTGGATGCACAGGAGAAGAAAAAACAGAAAGGAAGGGAGAGCGAATCTCCCAGTTTCAACCAGCTCTGGTCCATCAGTTGTAGTCTACGAGGAAGTCGTACCATCCCGTATCGACTGCGAAGTCGACCTCGGCGTATGCTGAAGAATAGAAGGTCCAGTCTCCCCTCACTCCCCACCATATCGTGAGCCCTCTTGTGTCCTCGGCTCCCGAGCCTCCCCAGACAGCTAGGACTGAGTTGTCCACAAGAGCAACCATGTTGGCAATCGCGGTCCTCAGGTCGGCATCGCTTATCTTGGAGTCCGCCAACAGCGTGTCGCCGAGATCTGCCATGTCGACATGCTTGTATGTCGCCCATGCAGAATATGCGTCACTCAGTGCAGTCTTGTAGGATTTCGCGTATGCCCCGAGGTTCGCATGCATCTCCGCGACCCATGTGTCGAGTGTCGCTGTCGAGCCTCCAATGGCTCCGACGTCGATCGCCGACAATCCTACGGTCGTGGCCCAGCTCAGAGGCGCATAATAGGCTTCCCAACCATCGACCATGTCAACCGCGACCTGTGCCGGCGTTCTCGTGGGATCCTGCGCGACTTGCGTCCACATCAGGTCGTACGGGAATCCATTCTCCGGTATAGTATCCTCCGATGCGACCATCAGGTCCACAAGGCCAGTCTGTGCGACTTCATAGACAACCTCTACAGCAGCCATGTTGCATGCGTCGAATGACAGGATGTCTATGAAGACACCAGCTCCTTCGATGGCGGTCTGCAGTTCATCCATCGTGATCGCATCATCTGAGGTCTGGTCATCGCTGATGTACCTCCAGGAATATCCATGGTCCCACATGGTTATCCCGAGTTTGTAGGAGGGATAGAGCGTCGTAATCTCCGTGATGAACCACTGGAAAGTGGCGCCGTCTCCGTAGTTCATCTCCTCATATGTGTCGACCAGTGTGACGACACCGCCAGAGATCTCGTACAGCGAGGTTCCATTCTGGGCGACCCAGTCCATCATCACGACGATGTTCACGTCTGAGTTCGCCGGTATGTTCTGGAGAGCAGGCTCGCTGAAGTCCGCCCAATACCGTTCAAGGTTGTTGTCCCCGTTGAGATAGATCGCGAAAGTCCACGAAACGGGTTCTCCCTCTCCTTTCGCGTGCATAGTCATTGTCAAACTAGGCACGACGAGAAGGGAGGCAATCAAAATTCCTAGGCACAGTCTAGATGTGTGTCCCCTCAATCAATTCACCCCAGTGAGAAACACCTTTGTCTTACGTATGCAAGGTTTCCGCACTGGAGGCGGTAATGGTCAGTTGACTATTAGAGCTTGTTTTTCGCCTATCTAGGAGAGGTCCGTTCAATCTCCTATATCATCTCGAGTTTCCATGTTCAATTCTGGGGCACGAAATCCGAACGTATTGTCAATTAGGGGGCTCCTCGTCGTCAAGATTGCAGCAGCATGCTGCTCTCACGAATCGTAACTGGATGTCGAATATGGACGTCCACTATCAGTTCATTCAATGTTATGAAGGATGCCGAGTCTAGCTGGCAGCCACGTTGCTTTTTCGCCAACCAACGCCTCTTGTTCACTTCCCGATGATCTCCTTGGCCTCCCTGAGCTTATGGGCGACCTTCTTGACGTCCATCGCCAATTTCCCCCGGTCTTGTCATGGAATGACCCTCGACCAATATGGCCTTTCCTCAACGAAGACATCCAAACCACAATAGAATCTCACCGTTTGCTCCCTATTTGTGCCTTCGCTTGTCCTTGCCTCCGAACATTCGGACACGAGGAGCGAATTGCCAGTACAAAGGGTTATTCGGTGTCGAGTTAAGAATATCCTCTTCGTCTCCGAGTCCACAAAACTACGGCGATTAAAACTGCCAGATATAATCCTAAAAGCCAAATGTGATTATTGAATTCTCCGGATTCTTTGATGGTAAAGAATAGGGCGGAGCGAGGGCGCGGCGACCCGCAGAGATGTGCGCTCAGGCCAATGGTGCGGCATGATGGAGCCGGTTCGGCGCTTTCCGCGGAGACACCTTGAACTTGCATGCAGGTCTTCCCTGAGCGACACACTCAACTTCGGTGACAACAACTGACATCTGGAAGGTCTTTCGCCCTATGGTTTCGAGGAGATTGCAGATCGGCTGACACATAGGCTCATCGCTGTTGCCGAAGGCTTCTGCAATGGCAGTTGTGGATTGCAGAGTCACGACCGCCATCTCCTCGTTGAACGTCGCCACGTCGCAATTCTCGATCCAGCCAACCTCAACAAGCAGCTGCAGACACTTCTCGAAGGTCTTCCTCAAATTGGGACCAGGCGGCATATCCATCAATCTCTCCTGTATGTCAAATATTCCTGCGAAGAGGCCATTCAGATCCTTCTTTGCCTCGGGGTTCTTGGCCACGAATCTCATCACACTAATGGTGCAGTCCAGACCTTCCTGTGGTGTGATCCTCTCAACAAAGGTCCCACTTCCTGATGAAGCGGCGGCTCTTTGGGCACGCTCGCTTCTGGCAGACAAATCAATTTTCGTATTGATTGCCTTAGCGACACCGTGTTGTCCAACCGTGTGTTTCGAACGACGAGATACGCCCAGTCCCTTGCCCTCTATGTACTTCTGAGCCACCCCCAATGAGATGCCCAAAGCCCTGGCTTCGATGTTGATCGCATTTAGTTCTGATCGCACCCAGCCTACCGTCTCAAGATGATTGTTCTCTCCAACCTCTAGGCCCAGCTGGAACGCCTTTCTCTTGACATTTATTATCAACGCGGACCTGTCATCGCTATTGCTACCGACCATATGTTCACCGGTTCCATTGGGAATCCCTGCTTCCCCTGCACCCTGTGATTCGTGCTAGCTGGATATTGTGATATAATCGCTGCTAACTTGTGCTAGTCTTCGAGATAAGCCTCGATTTCCAACCACCATTACGAGCGCTAAATTTTCAGTGCATGATATAGACCGACTAATGGGGCACATAATCATGTCTATTCGGTTATCGCATTTGACAATCTGAAAGTACTACAATAGAGCGGATAGTCTGATAGACAAGATCCAGAAGATGTGCTGGAAGCAACTCAGATATTCTGGCTTCACAGAAGCATCATGCCGGCATAACTCCAAATATCGGAATACTGCAGGAACGACATCCATCTCGAGCTCACCCTGTCTTGAATGCGCGAGACAGTTCGCGGGCGAGACCTTCGGAGGGCGTCGTGGTATCAACGAGCTTCCTCAGGATGTATGCCTTGTCCTCTCTCTTCATGACATCCCAATGCTCAGCCAGCTCCTTGACCAGCGATGTGGATACGGATCTGATTTCAGGGTCGAGAAGACGGCCTCTCGACAGCAGCAGAAGCAACAGCTCGCCCTGTTCCCGGGTCAGCATGCCACTCGCCACGCTTCTTCTGACGCTCTCCTCGGGCGTCCGTATCACAGACACGAGCCCGCGGGAATCCTCAGAGTTCCTTTTCACGGGCCTCTTCTTTGCAGTCCTGACCTGAGAACATTTTGGACAAGTCTCGGCGTCGGGAGGGATAGGAAAACCGCAACTGGCGCAACATTTCTCTGTGGTCCCCTTCGCCTTTTCCTCCATCCTATCCTGACTCCTTCAGAATTGATGTTTATGCCCAATTGCGGATTGCGCCAGTGCAGTCTGTGTACTACGTATGGGATACAAATACCTTACTGAATGAAAATGACAGGGAAAATTAGAAAACCCCCTCATGCCAATCAGTCATCTAGTTCCCACCCAGACCCCAACGATGCCATTATCAGTATTGAGATTTGCAGAGAGGTGTGAAGACCTGCCCAAGAAAAAGAAGAGCGGTCCAGACAGAGACGACCGTATCACGATCAAGATTGAGAAGGAAATG
>JACZKW010000095.1:0-45812 GCA_014859835.1 Thermoplasmata archaeon
CACTGATGCAGGATTTGGGATAGATTCATCATGCGTGCCAGAGGGAATTGAAACAGAACTGATGGTGTTGAAAAATTGCCACGCCCTTCACGAAAGTTATAATAGGCGGGAGTGTTTCACTCAATATAGCCAAAGGGACCGTCTGGGGATGCGTGATGGGGAATACTGATATGGTCAAGCGGAAGCCCGTGGTGAAGTGCGGGTCAACACCCCCTAGGTTTGCAGGGGAGATGCTTAGCGTAGTTTCCGACGTCATGTCAGTCGAGCATCTCGATTCCGTTCTCCAGAAGATTGTATCAACTGTTGCTAATCTATTCTCAATTCGGGCGTTGTTCATATCCGTATTGGATGAGAATGAGCGAGTCTTTAGGATTAGGGCGACTCATGGTTATGATGATGCAAAGGTCGAGAAGATAAAGAAGATCACGCACAGCATCGAAAGGATGAGGAAGGATTTGGATGAGAAGTACAAGATACTCGACGGTGTCTATTTCATCCAGCCTAGCCCAGAGGAATTCGCAAAATCCGACGAACCATTCTACTTCAATATCCAGGATATCACCAAGCCGAGGACTGGTCCAGATGAATGGCACGAACTGGACTATCTCAAACTGGTGTTCACTGACAAAGAAGGCTCCCCCAAGGGATACATCGAGATTGTCGAGCCATTATCACGAAATGTATTCGATAAGGAGACCCTCGAGGCGATGCAGATATTCTCACAGCTCGCGGGAGTTGCCATCGAGAACGCCAAGATGTTCCAGGAGCAGGTGGAGATCGCCAAGCGGTCCAGATTCTTGGCTGATATAATCGCTCACGACATCAACAATTTCAACCAAGCAGTGACGAGCTACCTGGCGATGGCGCAGAACGAGGAGTCAATCCCTGATCGCGCAAGGAAATATCTCGACCGTGCATCCTCATCTGCATGGTCCATTAGTGAGCTGATCCAGAGGGCCAGCAAACTCGCGCGGATAGAAGAGGAAGGCGCCAGAAACATGGGTCCTGTAGACCTCGGTGAGGTTTTGAAGGAGAGCTCATCTGAAATACTCCGTGAACCATTCGAATCCAAGGTCGCGATCGACCTCGCCCTGGACAACCATCGATACTTCGTTCAAGGCAACGACCTCGCGAAAGAGATATTCGTGAACTTGTTGCGCAATGCGGTAGAATACGATCCGCATGAGGATTTGAAAGTTGACGTGAGCATTGGAGAGTTCTCCGTGGATTATAGGAGATACTGGTGCGTTTCGATTGCCGATAACGGCATCGGAATACCGGATTCGAAGAAGAACTTGGTTTTCGGAAGGTTCAATCGCGAAGATGATAGTCAGCCAGCTAGTGGCCTCGGCCTATCAATCGTCAGAGCGATCGTCGAGGCCTACCATGGCATGGTCTGGGTCGAAGACCGGATCCCTGGCGATCATTCGAAGGGGTGCATATTCCGGGTGGCACTGCCCATGACTCCTGCAAAGTGAGCAATCTAGCATGATTTTGTATCCTCATCCCAGAACGTTTATTTTGTAGCTTGTCGCTTCATCATATGAGTGCAATGAAGCTGGCGAAGAGGGTCGCGCTGATAACTGGTGGTTCTGAGGGGATCGGTTACGCAACTGCGAGACTGTTCCTTCAAGAAGGTGCTCTAGTCGTGATCACTGGCCGATCGAAGCGGAAGGGCGACCGAGCAATCAAGGCGCTGAAGGATCTTGGTGATGTGATCTTCCTGAAGGGTGATGCATCCAGAAGCAACGATGCGCGTGGAATAGTGAAGGCGACAATTGAAAGGTATGGCCATATCGATATTCTCTTCAACAACGCTGGTGTGTATATCGAGAAGCTTGCGGAGGATACGACCGAGCGTGAATGGGATCGGGTGATTGATACGAATCTAAAGGGCGTGTTCCTCATGGTGAAATATGCAGTACCATACATGAAGAGGGACGGTGGCGGTGTCATCGTCAACAATTCTTCAGATGCAGGCCTCGTCGGCAACCGTAATTGCCCTGCATACTGCGCTTCAAAGGGTGGTGTGACAATCATGACGAAGGCGATGGCACTTGACTATGCCCCGTATAATATCCGCGTCAATTCCGTCAACCCTGGCACGATTGACACTCCTATGCTGGCATATGAGGCGAAAGCATCCGGTGACTCGGAAGAGTATCTGAAGCAGATGGATGAGGAGCATCCCATGGGGCGTGTAGGCAGAGCCGAGGAGGTGGCCAGGGCGGTTCTGTTCTTGGTTTCTGATGATTCATCCTTCGTGACCGGAGCAGCATTGTCTGTGGATGGTGGCCTTACAGCGCAGTGAGATCATCATAGCAAATAGTATCCGACATACACTGCCTCTCCTGAGATGAACGCCATGAACCATACAATGTAGAGGTATGGCGAGAGTTTGGTGTGCAACGCATTGAACTTTGTCTTTCTCTGTGAGTAGACTCCCGTGATGAGCATTGTAATCTCGAGTCCTATCACGATGATAGCTATGATGCCATGAATCGCGAAGTATGCAATCATCAGTCCTTCGATATCCAACTT
Source organism: Thermoplasmata archaeon (assembly GCA_014859835.1). Classification (GTDB taxonomy): domain Archaea; phylum Thermoplasmatota; class Thermoplasmata; order UBA10834; family UBA10834; genus UBA9653. The sequence goes on from JACZKW010000095.1 coordinate 2,542, forward strand.
GCTGCCTTCGATCTCTCCGCCAAAGCTCCTGTATGCCATGTAGAAGATAGAGAGCGTCAGGTCCCATAGTATTCCGATCATGCCCGTCCATCTATGATATGACAGATTCTCGCGCCCCGAGATATATGCATGCGTGAACAGTATTGCGACTGGAATCAATGCTGTGGCAATGAAGGTGCTGATCCATGGAGCGTCTGTCATGGACTGGGCAGAGTGGGGATCCTCTACTCTAATCTTTCCATTCATCAACTTTTCTTTCTTCCGAAGTTCGTGGAAAGTAATATGGGACCCCAATGAGGATTTGGAATTGGTGGTTAGAGCATGATAGAGACTCAATCAATGGCTGCGGATATCCTGCGAACCGCGATTGAAATGGAACTCGAAGGGCAGAGACTTTTCGAGAATGCGTCTGAAATGATGAAGCATCCTCATGCCAAGGAGATGTTTCTGAGTCTGGTGAAGCAGGAGATGCGCCACGTGCAGGTAATCGGCCATGAGCTACACCGGATTGAGCTCGGTCTCGGTTGGTCGTCCCTAGAGACCGTGAAATCCGTTCAGGGAGGATACCCGCACATTTCTGTTTTCGATGATAAGGGAATCCCTGTCACGGGATTGGACCCGAACATTGGCGAGCTGGAGGTGATCAGTCTTGGTATAGAAGTTGAGAAGAAATCGATCGATTATTATCGCGACGCTGGATCGAAGGTTGACGACCCGAAGGCGCGCGAGATATTCAACTGGCTAGTAGGCGAGGAGGCTGGACATCTTCTGATTCTGAAGGCCGAGTATGATAACCGGTCCGGGTCCGGATTCTACTTTGATAGCAGAGAATTCAGCCTCGAGGTCGAGTAGAGGATACTCATAGTGTTCCAGATCTTATCGATTCCACGACATGAAGCATATCGGAGAACACGGCATAAGCGGTCTGAGTCAGTTCAGGATCTGTCTCGAGGATGGTCAACTCTCCCATGAGATCAGTTCTTATTGTAATGGCACTTGAAGTACCGTTCACGGACCAAAATGGGCTTTTCGACGAAACTGACTCCGGCTTCACTCGCAGCACGACATCATCGTTATTCCTGGAGGCGCTCGCAACGAGTCTGATCCTATTATCCTGCCTAGCCGCTTCATTCATGGTTTCCGCTGTGATGCCCTTTATGCCCGTCCTGTCGACATCTCGGGGGGTCATCCGGGCATCCATGAGCACATTAGCGAGTGCGGTTATCTTTGCAGCGGCGTCCCATCCCTCCAGATCCAGCGTGGGATCGGCCTCGGCGATACCTTTCGCCTGAGCCTCCATCACCGCGTCCTTCATACTCCGTCCATTCGTCATCGCAGTGAGGACATAATTCGAAGTGCTGTTCAGTATACCTCTGATATCAATCACTTCACATCCTGGTAGGGTCTTCTCAATCAGGCTGAAGATCGGGGTTCCATCCATGACCGTACCCTCGAATCTGAACCTTGATCCCATCGACCTTGAAGTGGTCCTTAAGTCATGATATGCGAATGCTATCGGCCCTTTGTTCGCCGTCACGACATCCATCCCCTTAGACAGGGCATGGGAGATATGGTCTGTCGCAGGTTGACCGTCCTCGATATTGAGCGTCGTCAGCTCGATCATCATGTCCGCGATCGTTCGGTCAATGATCTGCCTCGCCGTGCATTCCGTGGCCTCATCGCCATACTCATCGAGCGATTTTCCATTGGCGAGCAGGTCGAGGACCCGTTCAATATCCAATCCTCTATTCGATATCAGAGACCCTCTGCTGCGCGTGGATATTGCCACGATCTCCACATCTAGTCCCTTTGTCTTGAGGAGCCACTCCCTCTTATCAAGGAGCATCCTAGCGAATCCCTGACCGACGTTTCCGAACCCGATTATCGCCAGACGTAGAATCATAACTCAACCTCGGTTTCTTCGTGAATAGTAGGTGAGGTCAGATGCACTCACAGTTGCACGAACTCGTCCTTCGTGACACCGCACTCCGGGCATGTCCAGTCTTCAGGCAGTTTTTCGAAAGGAGTTCCGGGAGCAATTGACTGGGTTGAGTCTCCCTGCTCTGGGTCGTATATGTATCCACAAACGCTGCATTGATACTTGGCCATTTCTGCCATGTACCAGTATCTCTATGCATATACTTGACATTGTTCGTTTGCTCTGCTCCACGCAACGTCCTCGATCCCACATTAGTCATGCGCTCGATCGCATCTTCTCGGCATGAACAATCTTCGACAAAAATAGTCGAAATTCGTAATTATTTTGACGATAATGGAGATGAAATTGAAGCGTGGCGTATGAAAGTCGCTCATATTTTGTTCGATTAGATACTCTTAAGTATATTCTTGCTGGTCTAGGCGACCCGGGAACTCAGCAGATGAAAGTCTGGTGGCAGGTTCTAAACCTGCCAGTCCCGCGTAACAAGATCGAATATGGAGTTTGGGCAAGGTGTTTGAATGAAAGTAAGCAGCTTCAAATGGTTGTTCGGCAGGAACTCGGAGTTCTGGCCGACGAACATGAAGACTGGGATGTGGGCATGGGTCGGGCACAGGCTCACGGGGTTGGCCCTCGTGGCATATGTGTTCTTGCACCTGTCGTTCTTATCTACGGCATCTATGGGAGCGGACGGTTCGAGCTTCGACACGCTTATGGCGACCACCTCTCAACCATTGTTCGTCGCTATGGACTTCCTGCTGGTTATCGTGGTCATATACCACGCTATGAATGGATTCAGAGTCGTACTCTTCGACCTAGGTGTGGGGATCAGGCGCCAGAAGTTGGTTTTCTGGGTGGCCATGGCTGTCTCCGCAGTGCTCATCGTCGGCGGTTTGCTGGCTATTTGGCACCTGATATTCCCGAATGGAGGTGCCTGAGATGTCTGAACAGAAGGTTGCGACATCCAAGGTGGCGGGGACTTGGGCATGGTTCCTGCAGAGACTGTCCGCGATATTGCTGGTTGTATTCCTCGGAATACACCTGTACGCTGCCCACTTCATGGGCGTAAGCGCGGAGACCGGAGACGAACCACTGCTCTCGTATGAGGAAGTGAGTCTTAGGCTGGACCAGGTGTTGTACATCGTCGTCGATTACGGTATGCTGTCCATGGTGCTGATTCACGGTCTGAATGGCCTCAGGACTGTCATGCTTGATTTCGACATGTTCGTCAGGAGAAGGAAGCTGATTGATGTTGGTCTCTGGGTTGTGGGTATAGCGACTATGATCTGGGGAATCGTCATCCTGTGGCCCTTCATAACTGGATAAGGAGGTTTCCAAGATGCACTACCACAAGATACTGGTTATAGGTGGCGGCTTGGCAGGTCTCAGGGCAGCCATAGAGTGTGCTCCCAAGGCGGATACTGCGATCATATCGCAAGTACACCCTGTGAGATCACACTCCGGGGCTGCGCAAGGTGGTGTCAACGCACCTCTAGCGAACAACCCTGAAGCCAAGGACGACACATGGGAAAAGCACGCATTCGACACTATCAAGGGAAGCGATTATCTTGCCGACCAGGACTCCGTCGAATATATGACGAAGGAGGCTGGCCCCTGCATATACGAGATCGAACACTGGGGCTGTCCATTCTCGAGGACCGATGAGGGCAAGATCGCCCAGAGGCCCTTCGGAGGGGCTGGATACCCTAGAACCTGCTTCGCTGCGGATAAGACTGGGATGTTCATGCTTCACACGCTCTGGGAAGTGTCCGTGAAGATGAACATACCGCTCTACGAGGACAGGGTAATGGTCGACCTTGTGCTGGATGGTGACACATGCCGAGGAGTCATATGCCTCAACCTCAGGACGGGGGAACTCGAACCGTTCATGGCCGAGGTAGTCATAATCGCCAGCGGCGGAAGCGGCCAGATATATGGACGGTCGACCAATGCGTTGATCTCCACCGGTTCTGCACAGTCCACATGCTTCAGACGCGGGGTGCCTCTGAAGGACATGGAGTTCGTTCAGTTCCACCCGACCTCGCTCTTCGGGACTAACATCCTGATGACCGAGGGCGCGAGAGGCGAGGGCGGATACCTTGTGAACTCCCTTGGAGAGCGGTTCATGTCCAAATACGCCTCCAAGGCCATGGAACTGGCGCCACGAGATATCGTGTCCCGATCGATCCAGACGGAGATCAACGAGGGCAGAGGCATAGATGGCAAGGACTTTGTCCATCTCGATCTGAGACATCTCGGTAGGGAGAAGATCCTGGAGAGGCTTCCCGGCATCCGTGACCTGGCCATAAACTTCGTAGATGTGGATCCAATTGAGAAGCCGATTCCGATCCAGCCTGGACAGCACTATTCCATGGGCGGCATAGACACCGATGTCCACGGGGCCACGAAGTTCAAAGGTCTCTATGCGGCCGGAGAATGCGGCTGCGTGAGCGTCCACGGTGCTAACAGACTCGGAGGCAACTCCTTGCTGGATACGGTCGTCTTCGGCAAGATGTCCGGAAGGGCGGCCGCTGAGCACGTGCTCGGAAAGGCAAAGCTCAAGGAAGGCGAGGGTGCGATGAACAAGTGCCTCCGCGAGGCAAAGGCGAAGATAGATTCGCTCCTTGCAAGATCAGGCACCGAGAATCATGCTGACATAAGGGTAGAGATGAAAGAGACTATGATCAAGAAAGTCGGCATATACAGGGACAAGGCACTGATGGAGGAGGCGCTTCAGAAGATCCGCGAGCTGAAGGAGCGTTACCAGAGGATAACAGTGCAGAACAAGGGCAAAAGCTACAACGTGGACCTCTTCCGTGCATTCGAACTGGAAGGTATGCTCGATGTCGCCGAGGCCATTGTCGTTGGCGCTCTCAATAGGGAGGAGAGCAGGGGTGCACACTCCAGGCTCGACTTCAAGGAGAGGGACGATGCGAAGTTCCTGAGGCACACGATTGCCACCTATACCACGAAGGGAATCGAGATCAGCTACTCGCCGGTCAAGATAACCAAGTACAAGCCTGAGGCAAGGAGGTACTGAGATGACCGAAGGAGAGATTCCGATAAAGGTACAGAGATTCGACCCGACGGCCGACAAACTGCCCTACTGGCAGACCTTCAATGTGAAGCTCAAGCCTGGGATGACGGTGCTTGATGCCTTGTTCGAAGTTCTGAACCATCAGGACGGGACATTGGGTTTCAGATTCTGTTGCAGGGCCGGTGTCTGCGGTTCATGCGCTATGGTCATAGGCGGGAAGACCCGATTGGCATGTGAGACCCAGATGAGCCAGTTCATGGGCAAGGGCGACCTGATGATCAGCCCTCTGCCGCACCAGAAGGTCGTCAAGGACCTGGCGGTCGACTACACGCACTTCTTCGACAGGATCAAGAAGGTGAAACCCTACTTGGTGGGCAAGGAACCCTATCCCGAGAAGGAGTTCATCCAGCTGCCGAAGGAGAGGACGCCCATAAACGAACCGATCGACTGCATTTTGTGCGGTTCCTGCACGAGCGCGTGTACGATGGCTTGGACGAACAGTGATTACCTGGGTCCTGCAGCGTTGATGAAGTCATACAGGTTCCTGGTCGATACGCGTGATTCGATACCTGAGCAGCGCATGGACATCGTCGAGAGCGAGAGCGGAGTATGGAGATGCCACACTCAGTTCAACTGCGTGGAGGTATGTCCGAAGAAGCTCAACCCTACCGAGGCCATACAGAGGATGAAGATCAAGGCCGTGAAGCGGAAGCTGTTCGGAAAGCGTGCGCTGAAGAAGTAGACCACTCAAACCCGAGAAATAGCGAAGAGGCTTTTTGAGCCTCTTCGGTTCTTTCGTTTTCTAATCACTTTTTCTTCTTCTTCATTGGCTTTTCCTTGAGCGATGTGAAGAAGTCGTGATGATTCTCTTCATCTTCGAGTATACCCTCGAAGATGAATCGAGTCGTCGGGTCTCCTTCCGCCTCGGCAACCTTCTGGATCTTCTTGTAGAGTTCGATCGCGTCTTCTTCGGCCTTTATATCGAAATCTATCATCTGCCAAAGTTCGTCGCCGACACTGATCTGCGTGGGTTTCGTCGTAGGGACGCCTCCGAGGTACCACAGCCTCTCGGCTATCTTCTCTGCATGCTTCATCTCTGCGATAGCTACTTGCTTCATGTTATCTGTCACAGCGAAGTGATCCACACCCATCCATTGCACGTGTTGCCACATATACTGGATGGAAACCTGGATCTCTCTCGCAATAGCCTTGTTCAACAATTCCTTCAATTTCTCTGACGCCATCTGATTCCTCCTCTCTAAGGGCCGGATACCCTTGCTTGGGCCGACCACCCTGCCCTTCGATGCCCGTCAATTGCTATCTTGACTGATAAAGATGCTACCGAAGATGAGTAATTGATAGGCAGGGGGTGGCAGGCGCCACAAGCGAAAGATGTAAAATGTTGGTCGTCGTCCCCTTCACGGGGACGGAAGATGGATATTCTATGTGATGTTGATGGTGGCATATCGCTCAAGATAAGAGTGAGGGAAGACGCGACCCCAACGACGGAGGCACTCCTCTCCGCACTGCCTTTCGAAGGATGTGCCAGTCGATGGGGGGACGAAGTATATTTCGGAGCGCCATTCCATACGTTACTGGAAGAAGATGCACGTGCAGATATGGATGTGGGCGAGGTCGCATATTGGCCGGATGGTGATGCACTCGCACTATTCTTTGGCAAGACACCAGCGAGCATAGATGACCGACCACGAGCGTATTCGAAATGTAATGTTGTCGGAAGGATGGTTAGTGACCCGACGATACTGGGAGCCGTCCGACCAGGGACCAGGATCCGCCTGAGTCGATTGTGATGCGCTTCTCATTGGCAGGTATACCCGCCGTCGACCGAGAATGCGGCGCCTGTTATGAAACTCGCATCATCTGATGCGAGGAACAAGACCGCGTCGGCCACCTCCCTTGGCTGTCCTAATCTGCCAATGGGATGGCACGCAGCGAGCTGTGAACGATACTTGTCGAGAGACATCCTCCTAGACCTCGCTTCCTGTCTGAACATCGGGGTCTCTATCTCTCCTGGGCATACGCAATTGACTCGAATGCCCTGATCCGCGTAGTCCAGCGCGAGGCATTTAGTCATTAAGACAACGGCGCCTTTTGATGTGTTGTACGCTATCGCTCCCCTGTCCCCCACAAGACCACTGCAAGATGCGTTGTTGACAATGGCGCCCTGACCGTTTGATAGCATCAGAGGGACGACCTCCTTGCACATCAGGAATACTCCCTTGACATTGATCGCCATTATCCTGTCCCAATCTTCCTCGGCGACCTGCTCGACTGTCCCTTCCACCAGGATACCCGCATTGTTGAACAGTACGTCGATAGCTCCAAGGTGTTTGACTGCAGCTTTCACCATTCTCTTTACTTGGGTTCGGTTGCTCACATCTCCAGTTGCAGTAAATATCTGGTGCCCCTTCTTATCGAATTCATTTGCCACTCTGAGACATCCCTCTTTTGAGATGTCAAATATTGCGACTCTGGCACCTTCTTCGAGAAATCTCTCAGCAGTAGCCTTGCCTATGCCCGAGGCTCCGCCTGTTACGATTACTGACTTGCCATGGAATCTTGTATGAATCACCCTATCAATCCCCGTTGAGAGAGGGTAGGCCATTATGTTAAGTCTTTATACGTCCTCTTATGTGCATTAGCTAGGTTCTGTCAATTTATCGGGTGGTGGTCATCATGACCGCCCCGCCAATCGACTCGTCCCATTCGGCTCCGACCGTGCGCCCATAAATGGGTCGTAGAGGGTCATCATAACGTCATGCTGGAACGCGCCGGGGCTGAACCGTAAGCCCCCTGCCACCCCGTCAGGGAAGGCTGTCTGCAGCAGGTTTATGCCTGCGTTGACGTGCCAATCCGCACGCCAACCACACTCACACTCGAACTCGGCGCCCATTCGGGAATGTTTGATCCTCCCACATATCGGGCACCTCCTGCTGCTGTTGTATGGATCGACCTTGATGATCGGTACGCCACTCCAGGCCGCCTTGTATTCGATGATGTCGTGCAGTTTCCTCCGAGGCCACGAACTCAACCGTCTGTTGAGTGACTTGCCGCGCTTCCGATCAATCATTCCATTCAGGTCCTCGAGCACGACCGCCCTGTGGAGCATCGAAGAAGGCATCTGGTCATGGGCATATCGTCTCCATGACTACATGCATGTTACACATGCGATCGGCGAGATATGTGTGGCATCCGAGAAAGCACCATCAACAACACCACCCGATAACTATACAGAACCCATTAGCTACAAATAATGGACAAGCCCTTTTTTGACCGCACCCTGTAACGGAATTGAGAACATGTCGTCGAAAATACTGGGAATACTCGGAAGTCCGCGCAAGGATGGCAACACAGCGGACTTATTAGACGCAGCTCTTCTGGGCGCTCGTAGCTCAGGAGCGACTACCGAGCGTTTGGATTTAGCTGATATGGATTTGAGCCCCTGCAAGGAATGCAGGGCGTGCGATGCTGGTGGCACGTGTGCGTTCGCCGACGATGACGACATGGGCCAGATCTATTCAAGGATACGGAACGTCGACGGGATCATCCTAGCATCTCCCATCTTCTTCATGGGTGTCTCAGCCCAGACGAAGGCGATGGTGGACAGATGCCAGAGCTATTGGGTAGAACGCTATGTTCTCAAAAGACGTGCCTATGAAGGCAAGGTCCGCCCCAAGGGTTTATTCGTATCGTGCGCAGGATCTCCGAAACCCAATATCTTCGAACCCGCGATCCATGTTGTCAAAGCATTCTTTGCTGCCATCGACTACCAATATGTTGGCGAGGTGCTCTTAGGTCATACAGATGACCCTGCGATGGGGCCGAGAAAGCAGGCGGCTATCGTGTCTGCAGAGGCTGCGGGCAGAAAGCTCGTGTCCGGGTCTCCCTCCTCAGAGTAGTCTGCCTTTTGTCATGACCTGTATGACCTTGCCATCCAGTCTCTGAACCTCTATGTTCACTCCGGGGGCGCTGACGAAGTCCCAATGCATGGTTGATTCAGAAGTCCCGCCGTATGAATTGTTCGAGCCAAAGGCTACATGGACGGTTCCTGCTACCTTCTCATCCGTCAATATGTATCCCACTGCCTTCTTTATCTTAGGATTGTATCCTATCCCCAACTCGCCGACGTTCATCGTCCTGACTGGCTTGTATTTCTTCTTGTCCACTGCTTGACATTCCTTGAAACTGGAGATGAGCGCATCGAGGTTCTTGTCCGCGGTAGTCTTATTCAGGAGGAGCTTGCCGTTCTTAAAAGCGAGTCTGACATTGGTGACCAGTTTATCGGTCATCCGGTCTCTCGTGATGGGGCTGAATATGGTACCCTCACCTTGAGTCTCGTGGGGAGCGATGAATAGTTCGCCTGCGGGAAGATTCGCCCCTCTATCGCCGACTTTGTAATCCTCATCGCTGGTGAATCCGTCGTCAATATTCAATCGCCTTCCATCGACCTTCACCCTGAAGTCTGTTCCTTTCGTGTCCCAGACGTGGACCCATTCGGCGTTTTTGAAGCCTTTTGCCATCTTCATGCCGATCTTCATCAATTCCTGACCAGGGACACCTATTCCTCCGATGATGATGTTCTCGAGCTCCTTGTATGGTATGTCGAAGCTCTTCGCAGCTGCTTCCGTGGGCCAGCCCGCATATAGCCATTTCTTTCCGTCAGTGGGATGGAATATTATGTCATAAATGGGAAGGCTCGCTTTCTGCCTGGCTGTCAACTTGTCTCTGGGGAACGCTTCAGCGATTTTGGGGTCGTCGAATTCCTCTACCGATATGAGAATATCCGCTGCCTGAATCATGCCGACATATTGTTTCGGGACAGTTTCGAGAGTCTTGGCGGGTATCTCCTTGTAGATCTTCTTGGCATACCTGTCTGAGCTGCAGATTATGGTCGGGGTAGCACCTTTCCTGTAGCATTCCAGCGCAATCTCTTCGAGAAGCATCTGCGTGTGAGCTCCTCCTTTGACCACGACTCCATCGCCTTTCTTCACATTGCAGGTTTTGACCATATTCTTAGCGCATTCGATCATTCTCTTTTCGGTTATGCCCATTGAGCCAGTCCCCTTAATTGGCTGGTGTCAGGACATGAGGATACTTATAGATGTCGAATAACGTTCATTGCGACTAGATCTTCTTCGACACTATGGATGGGAAACAATTCTTTTGGTATTGTCTACAGAGGAGACAATTGCTCATGGAAGGCCCTCCCGCCTCATCAAGCGAAGCCATTCTGAACCCGATCTTCTCGAAGAACTTCGGAGCGCGGGCAAGCGCCCACAGAGTGCTCGCTCCTCGGGCCTTCGCTTCGGATTCGATTCTACTGACCAGCATGCCACCGATTCCTTTTCCTCGGAGGGGCTCCGAAACGGATAACCATTCGATTGAGTATCTGTCTCCATCTTTCTTGAGCGCCACAGTCCCCATCATCTGGTTACCTATGAAGAACCCAACGGCAGATATTATGTTCTCAAAAGTGCCGTCCTCGAGACCAGCTTCCAGGGCTAATTTCCTGATCGTTTCGAAGTCGTCAGTTTTTCTGATGACTGGCTGTCCTCCGATTTCATCATCTGGCATGATTCGTAGGACTGACTCTGGCTTAGATATTTCTTTCGGAGGTGGCTGTAATGATCAGGACCTCGGCATTCAGCTGTCAAAAGCATACTCGCCGGTCATAGCGAGCTGGTTCCCAGAGGTCTTGCCATTGTTAGTTGACGCGTTTTTCGGGAAGGCTACTTCGAAGGAGGCTCCTTCATGGGGGCTGCCTGGAACGCGGTCTCTTACGCTGATGACGCCATTGTATTTCTCAACCAGCAAGGATACTATGGATAGTCCCATGCCTGTGCCCGAGACACCGTCCGGGCGTTTGGCGAATCGATTGAACACCCCCTTCTTTTTTTCGTCTGGGATTCCGATTCCATGGTCCTCAATCAAGACCGTCCAGACACCTGGACCATTGCTTATCCCGATCTCTACCTCAGCGGTTTGGTTCGGGTTGTATTTGACCGCATTGCTCAAGATATTCATGAATAGGTCATGGATGAGTGAGTCAACCTTGATCATGCATTCGTTCTCGGGACAATCGAGACCGACGATGATATCCTTTGAAGGGAAATCTCTCTTCAGCGCCGAGACGCATTTGACCAGGACTTCCCTGAGATCCATGTCCTCTTTGATCAGAGCATCGGAGGATTTCGCTTCAGAGACCTTCCTCACATTGTCCACGAGGCCTTTGGCTGCTTTGGATGCCGCAATTGCCCGGTCGAGATATTCTCGGTTCTTATCATCGAGAGCACCGCTTGCCTCGATCTTCTCTTGATAGTATATGAGCGGGTTCACAATGTTGCCGATGTCATGCACTATCAGGTCAAGGTAGCCCTGTGATTCGTTCATAGCAGCTATGGCGTCCTCATATACTCTTGAATTCTCTATGGCGATTCCGGTGAGGTCTGCAAGCAGCTGAATCCTTCCTATGACATCCTGTGGCGGGACCTTCCCATCGATGGTCTCGTCGATCTCAATCCAACCTATCCAGTTCCCAAGGCGGTCAACCATCAGGAATGATATGGAATCCAATGGATGCCATTCATCTGGAGATGCGCGCTTTTTCGAGATCGTGGAGGGGTCGACCACATAGTCCATGTCATCGTTTGTGAGCCTGTGTTCCACCTCCGGACGCATGTAATATGTCCTCTCACCTATGCGCAGCTCATCTCTGAACTCCTGTTTCTTGCGATTGAGCGTATAGGTGTGCCGTCTGATTGCATTCACACTATCCTGAGGAAATCCCTTGATCGCCCTAGGGCCGAACACTCCTGTCCCGTCATCAAGTGTGCATATCACAAGTGATTTGATTTCGAACGCCGATGAGATCGTGGTGGAGACCTTATCAAGGAGCACTTCGAGAGGCTCGACGCGAGAAATTATCTTGAGTATCTCTAGAAGATTATTGATTGGGATGGTTCTGGTGGGCCTGGTCTCCACAACATCATCATCGGTATGGTTCACACTGCTCTGCATCCCAATCCCTCGGGTGGAAATCCCGCGCCTTGTGATTTACACCCCGTTATAAAAACATGCCGAAGTGATTGCTCCACATCGAGATTAGTCTCACTGGCAAGGCAATCATTATGCGATATGTTGCTGATCACATCTTGCATAGCAAGATTGAATCTTCATGCTAGACATCGTTGATAGGCCGGGACGGTCTGATCGATATCATGCATGTTCCGGTCAAATGTCATGATGTCATCTCCTCCGGAGGATGAACTTGATGATACGGACTATGAGAAGTAGTGACATGGACTTCGTCCTGAATGCCACAAATGAGATGCAGTGGGCATATTCACGGATTGAGATAGAACGAGTCACCAGCTTATCGAACGGTGTGAGCTATGTGTGGGAAGACGAGGAGCTCCGCGGTTTTATCACGAGCCTGATATACTCGTCAACAGCGATCATCGGCCACCTGCTCGTCACTGCGGGGTATAGAGGCATCGGGATCGGAAAGAGTCTCCTTGAGCACGCATTATCCGTTCTAGATTCATCTGGGGTCGAGTCCGTGATCGTATTCTCGACGGAGAACGGCTCTGGCTTATATGAGCGGATGGGCTTCTCAAAGGGTCCAAAGGTGGTCTCATATGGTATGAATGTGACTGGCCCTCTTTCCAGACGGTCTGGAGCAGAGTCGGTCCTACCTGAGGACCTCGATGAGATTGCAGCGTTCGATGAACGAATATTCGGAGATTCGAGAATCAATCTCATGGAACGACTCTATGCTGAGCATCCTGATCTTTGTCGAAAGATCGTTAATGACGGGACGATAGATGGATACATCTTCGCGAGAAGAACTCCCCTTGGTGGGGATATCGGTCCTTGGATATGCGGGGCGCCCGATGCCTATCATCTACTATCCTCTGTGCTGTCATCCTTCGAATGTTCGAGGGTTGACATCGGCTATTTTGAAGATAATCCGTGGATCAAGCCTCTCATTGACTCACATACTCTGGTCAAGAATTTCAATGTCAGGCTGATGACTCGGGGTCTTCCGCGATACACGGGGGATCTGGCCAAGGTCTTCGGAATAGCAGGATTCGAATTGGGTTGAGCGTAGTTCATTCAGAACGCTTCATCATCCCTTTTGACATAGTATATGATATCATCTTCCCTTCTGTAGCCCGCACCTACGAACAGGTCTTCTGATGCCCTGTTCTCTCCTTCGATCAGTATGGCGAACACCTTTCTCTCTCGCTTCCTAAGTACCTTCTCGGACTCTTCCACGAGGTCCATTCCCACGCCCTTTCTCCTGAAAGCAGGCAGAACTGCGAGTCTGTTGATCCAGCCTTTCCTTCCATCGTCACTGGCTATTACGGCTCCGATCATCGTACCTTTCTCAAATGCACCAATAAACAGGTCGGGGTCGTCTCTCCTCTGTTGTGACAGTCTGTCCATGCGGTCTCTCCCTTCTGGCCTAAATGGGAGGCCGGAATCCTTCCAGAGATTCACCAATGCGCCAAGTTCCTCTTCTCTTATCGGTCTTATAACCATGTCCTTATGTAGGTCTCTCAATCGCCCTCACCGATAGATGTCTCAAATGACTGCTGGCAATTAATCCTTTGCCTTCAGCAACGTTGCCACAGATTGGTGGGCGGTCTGTATGTGCATGAATACGTCACTCATCACTTCTTTGCCAGCTTCTTCGGCTTGATCTTGCGAGTATCCATCTTTTTCTCACAGCATACTACGTCATCAAGGATGCCAATACCGCACTCCGTGACTTGCAGAGTCGTTCCACAAACATCGCACACATATTCAGAGTCCTTCTTCGCCTTCACCAAATTATTCCCTCCTTGTTTGAATCGATTGACTAGCAAGGGTCCAAGTGGACCACCATGCAATCCAGCTCCGAGGTTCGCAACGGATGTTCAATATGTCCTGATCGAGCCGAAGGCTGTCAATCAAGGGATGGCGTGATCAATCCCATTTCATGAAACCAGCCGCAAAGCCTTTTATCGGATGCAAGATGATTGACTGATTGGATGGCCCACGCGGAAGATGAAAAAGCTGCGTTCCCCTTGAAAGTTCAAGACAAGAGGATGAGGACGCTCTCTAGGATATTCGATATCACGACTAGTCTACTCAATGTGGAAGATATCGGAGTCCTGCTGCAGAGGATTGTCGAGACGGTAAGGGGACAGTTCGAATTCGACCGCGTCAGTATATCCATAATCGACAACAAGAACAAGATGTTTACTGACCATGCCCTTGCAGGGTATTCTGTTGAGGATGTGGTGAAGATAAAAGAGCGAATAGATGCGTTCGATATGGACTCGATCCTCTCTGATTTCCGTGACGATTGCAGGATCTCTCGTATAGCCTACTATATTCCCGCTGAAAAGCAGACGACATCCGTAGATGACTTCATCGTCGTGAGGGACATGGATGCTGCACTGGCACCTAGGAAAGCTCCGGGTATGTGGCATGAGCTCGATCTTCTGTATTTCGCGCTTCACGATCGGAAGGGCGAGATGATCGGATACATGCAGGTGGACTATCCCGTAGATCATAGGATACCCGACATGGAGACCGTGGCTGAGATAGAACTGTTCGCTACGATTGCCGCCATAGGGATTGAGAATTCGAGAATCTATCATCGCGCCAAGGACCTGCTGAAGGAGAATGAACTGAAGTCTGAGAATACCCTGAGGCTCCTTGAGCTGTCCAGAAGTGTCCTCAGAATGGACGACATCCATATAGTTTTGCAGAGAGTGGCCGATGCCATGAGTTCCGCATTTGGATACAGACGTGTGGGGGCGTCCTTGTTTTCGAAGGATTCGGATACGATCCTCGTATACGCGCTCACTGGCTACTCGAAGGAAGAAGAGGAGATCATAAGAAAGAGCGATTTATCGAAGGCAATGGCGCTTGAAGATCTGAAAGAAGAGTTCAGAATCACTACTACTGGCTATTTCATCCCTGGCGAAAGCCAGAATGGGAGATGCAGTGATTTCGTATTCATAGAGAACAGTGATAAGGCAACCACACCACGGGCCAGTGCGGAGACATGGCATGAGCTAGATCTGCTATATTTCGGTCTCTATGATCGCGAAGGTCACCTAATAGGAATAATCCAACTGGACTATCCTAATGACCTTAGGATTCCAACACGAGACGAAATGGAATCGATGGAGGCATATGCGGGCCTCGCATCGATTGCAATAGGCAATTCGGTCATGTTCAACGATATGAACGATGCCAAGAGTAGGGTGAAGATGTATCTGGATCTGCTCACACACGATGTCGGCAACTTCGTAAATCCAATCTCTGCATATCTCGAGCTCGTTCTCACCACTACGACCTTGACTCGCACGCAGCAGAAATACATCGCCTCAGCAATCGAAGGCACCAGGAGCATATCTCACATCATAAGGAATGTGCGACGCTCGTCGGAGATGCTGGATAACGAGAACATCGAGACAGTGCCGCGCGATCTCAAGAAGGGTCTGCTACAGGTGGCCAGTGATGTGCGAGGAGCATTCCTGAACCGTAATGTGGATATTAGGCTCAATCTCCCCGAGGATGAGGTTTGGGTCATGTCGGATTCGTTCATGGAGGAGGTATTCTACAACCTCCTGAGCAATTCGGTCAAATATGATGATCACGACGATGTCGTGATTGATATTCAGATGGATGTGACCGAATTCGAGGGCAGAATGTACGCTCGTACGAGAGTAGTGGACCGCGGGATTGGAATACCTGATGATATGAAGACGAAGGTGTTCTCTAGAGGATTCCGAGACACCAAGAGGCTCGAAGCCCGAGGGATGGCGGCGAGATCAAAGGGTGCGGGCATGGGACTATCTCTCGTAAAATCATTGGTCGACCGTTACAAGGGGCGCGTCTGGGTCGAGAATAGAGTATATGTCGACCATTCAATGGGAAGCATATTCAACGTCCTGCTTCCACTTCCCTGATGCTGCGGGACAATCATCTAGAGTCACATTCCATCCACTAGCGGAGCTATCCATGAACTTTCGTGAGAATGTGGAATCCGTCAAGCGCGAGCATGGCATAGTTGGAAGAGACCGTGAGCTCGAAAAGGCCGTAGCGGCGCTTAAGGTCAGGATACATCTGATGATGGAGCTCCCGAGGATGGGTCGGGCGAAGAGTGTCGTTGATCACATTAAAAGCCCACTAAAGTCCTATGATGGTTCAGAATGTGCTATGGTGTCGCGTAATGTGCAATTGGCAAAGCGTTATGATATAAACATTTCGACATAAAGATGCTTGAAAAAAATGCTCTCACCCCATGCTTTTATATGCTCAGAACACGAAATATGTATTGAACTTCCCCCCTCTCTTTTTATTATTTTCTGGAACTAGATGCATCTCTAATATTGTTCTGGTTATTTCCCTCATCATGGAAACTTGGAAAGCCGAGGACTCTGATCCTTGGTGGTGTCGATGAAGAATGAGGTGGGTCGATGAATCCTGCGATCATCCTGTTGGCTCTTGCTGCGCTGCCTCTCGGATTATACAATCTGATGTTGCTGCATAAAGATAGTTCTCTGAAATATTATTTCGGCATTGCCGGGTCAGCATGGTCATTTTCTGGAATCTTCTTAATATATCTATGATTCCCAGGAATCGCATTCTTCCCCGTCTTATTGGGGATTCTGCTTCTAGGCTATATCATGCGCATGAAGGTGGATAGGAGCCGCATTCTTGTCGGGAAGATTGCAGGGGTCCTCTCGTTGCTGGTACTCATTTCAGTTGGGTTGCTGACATTATGAATGCTAGCCGTATGAGAAGTCTTCTGATGCTCATTCTCTGCTATTCTGTGGTCGTGCTCTTGTATGTCTCCTTCTTCGCATATCCTGTCACTGAGGCAGAACCATCGGGTTGGGCAGATTTTACGATAGAGGCGAAGCAATACAGCTCATTCCCCAATATTTTCGAGTCGATATACACGAACGGAAAGGCACTCGTTGCGATTGCGACCATCAGGACAATCAGTACCCCGAGCACAGCATTCAGCATGGCCTTCGATCGTCTTGACAGTTATGCTGAGGACAACGACGTGCGCGAACAGTATGGGATCGATGTGGATATTCTCATAGAGTCGAAGGCAGCCGACTATCCATTTGCTGGCCACGTCGCTACAAAATACGTGTATGGTGTGTTCAACGATGTCGCCATCGGATATCCCCCGTTCCAACACATCGAACGAGTGAAGGTTGCCGAGATAGGTGCGCTCGCATGGTTCTGCAACGTTGATTTCGAATCCATCGTGGTGTTCTATGTGTCTCCGTTCTACTTCGATGAAGATCCAGCTCTAGAGGCATTATCTGGCCTGACGATCGATCTTGTCGATGACATATCCTGTCATTGAATCCTGAGAATGCGATTGAGCAGGACGTCGAGATGATTCTCTCGTATCGATGTCCATTTCTTCGCATACGAAAATCGTTCGAACATTTCGCATTTAGAACTACTCTGCCGGTGTTTGAATCTGAGATGATTGGGAATCTGGTCCGAGAAATAGTTTTAAGAACGTGATTCCATAATACGTTCGAATTATGCCTATAGTGCCGAAGAAGATGTTCACCACTAAGGGTGTAGGGCGTCATAAGCACGAGCTGCAATCTTTCGAGATGGCGCTTAGAGATGCTGGTATAGAGAAATTCAACCTGGTATCCGTCTCCAGTATCCTTCCACCAGGATGCAAGATTGTTTCGAGGGAAGAAGGTTTGAAAGCTATGAAGCCGGGACAGATAGCTTTCGTGGTCATGTCGAGGAACTCGACGAACGAGCCAAACAGGATGGTCGCTGCTTCAATTGGTTGCGCAGTTCCTGCAGATGAGACTCAGTATGGCTACATCTCCGAATATCATGCATTTGGTTCGAATTCCGCGACTGCTGGAGAAATCGGAGAAGATCTCGCTGCGACAATGCTCGCAACCACTTTGGGCATTCCATTTGATGCAGACCTGGATTGGGACGAGCGTGAGAATCAATACAAGATTAGCGGAAAGATTGTCGGGTCGTTCAATGTGACCAAGACCGCCGAGGGTGATAAATCCGGCGGATACACGACCGTGCTCGCAGCTGCAGTGTTCGTTTACGACAGCGAGGATGTGCTCTCTGGGGCCGCGGCGACCCTTCAGCAGGACTAATGTAGCTCGGACGGCGGTCTCCGGTGCGATATGGAGGTTGACCTATGTCACGAACGGGGAAGAAGATTCGCAAGACTGGTGATTTGAGCGACGGCGCGAGCGATAAACTGGAGCCATTGGCCTCATTGGACCTATCCAGCATCCATACGATTTCCGATCTTGTCTATGCGATGGGGAAGTGCAGCTTCGGGGCAAGGAGTGTTGGCGAAGCTGCCGAAGTCGTCCAGGATATGGTCGAGGATGAAGACTGTTTCAAGGTCCTCACTCTGTCAGGGGCGATGACGCCAGCCAAGATGGGACTCATCGTTTGCGATATGATCGACCGAGGGATGACCGATGCGGTCGTCACAACGGGAGCGATCATGGCTCATGGAATGGTCGAATCAACGGGTCGCGCGCACTTCAAGCACAGCGAGTTCATGAACGATGTGCAGCTCTATCACAAGGGCTACAATCGAATATATGACACGATTGAGCTTGAGAGAAGTCTCGATGACATGGAACTCATCTTTCGGGATGTCATGGAGAATGCCACCGGTGAATCCGAATCTCTCGGAAGCTTCGCGCTCAACTGGTTGATCGGCAAGCATCTGGCTGAAAACACGACCGAGGACCAGAGAGGCATTTTGAAGTCTGCATATCTGAAAAGGGTGCCGGTTTATGTACCATCATTCACAGATTCGGAATTGGGGTTGGACTTCGGCGTCTATATGAGACGCATGAAACTCGCGGGAAAGACCCCTATCCGGTATGATGCATTCGCAGACCTTGAAGACTATACCGATAGGGTGCTGGCATCCAAGAAACTGGGGATCCTCACGATCGGAGGAGGTGTGCCCAGGAATTGGGCCCAGCAGGTTGGACCATATCTGGACATCATCAATAAGCGTGTGGGCAGTGGCGGCGGATTCAAGCGGTTCGACTATGCAGTCCGTATCTGTCCTGAGCCTGTCCATTGGGGCGGTCTTTCCGGATGCACGTACTCTGAAGGGGTTTCATGGGGCAAGATCGTCCCCAGGTCAGAGGGCGGCAGATACGCAGAGGTCTTCTCGGATGCCACAATCGCGTGGCCTTTGATCATTAAGGCCGTAATGGAGCGATTGTCACGGTAGCAGCCTCGAGACAGGATGACTGCTTCTGATCGATGTGTCAAGTTGCTCAAATAGCATAATCCCCGATATGGTGCCTCGGAAAAGGGCAATCGTTATCG
Source organism: Thermoplasmata archaeon (assembly GCA_014859835.1). Lineage (GTDB taxonomy): Archaea > Thermoplasmatota > Thermoplasmata > UBA10834 > UBA10834 > UBA9653. Next base: position 21,918 of record JACZKW010000095.1, read on the forward strand.
TGCGGATGTGTGCGGATGCAGAATCATCGAATGGTATGGTGTCAGGGTGTGAATTGTCGATATTCATCAGTTCATGCCAGCATGCCCAACGACCAGCAATCTTGATATCCATTGTGCGCAGTACGCACCCGTGAGGAGTGCGGTCATTTGGCGCCAATCTTCTCGGATCGGGGATTTCATGGATCTTAGTCTTCCTGAATGGGTTGCTGATTGGGCGAGGGATGTACCGAGGCTCGTTATTCCACCGCCTGGTCCGGCAAGCAAGGCAATCATCGAAAAGGACCGAGAATTCGTATCACATGCATACGATCGTCTGTTTCAGTTCACAATGAAGCGTTCATCCGGCGCGGCCATAATGGATGCCGATGGCAACGCGTACCTCGATTTCTCTGCAGGCATCTCTGTGATGAATGCAGGGTGGTCCAATCCTCGAGTCGTCGAGGCGATAAGGGAGCAGGCAGGGGACCTAGTTCATTCATTGGCAAACGATGCCTATTTTGACAAGGAGGCCGAGTTCGCTGAACTCTTGGCAAAGATATCTCCCGGAGGCGCCCTGACTAACACTTTCTTCGGCAACAGCGGAGCGGAGGGCGTCGAGGCCGCGATCAAACTGTCGAGATACTATTCGAAATCTGGCGAACATATCGCATTCATGGGGGCGTATCATGGCCGGATAGGCAACGCGTTGGCGCTCGCTAGCAGGGTGAAGTACAAGTTCGGCCACGGTCCTTACGCGCCTGGCGTGCATTTTGCCCCATACCCGTATTGCTACAGGTGCTGGTTCAAGCAGGAGTATCCGTCATGCGGTATGGCCTGTATGGACTATCTTGAGAACGGAATACTAGAATACGGTGGCCCAAGTGGAGCAGTCGCATCGATCTTCGTAGAGCCGTTGCAGGGAGAAGGCGGCTACATCGTCCCGCCGCCAGAATTCATGCCGCGGCTGAGGCGACTGTGTGATCAGAAGAAGATACTCTTGGTCGCGGATGAGATCCAGAGCGGGCTCGGGCGAACCGGAGAGCTATGGGAGTGCGATTCTACATCGACCATACCCGATATCCTTATCACTGGGAAGGCGCTTGGCGGCGGAATCCCTCTCGGAGGAATAATTGCGAAGAAGGAGATAATGGGAGTCTGGAGACCCGGCTCACATTCATCCACATTCGGCGGGAATGGAATAAGCATGGCAGCCGGATTGGCACATGTCAGGGAGATCATAGAACAGGACCTGCCGACCCGAGCAAAGATATTAGGTGCACATGCACTCAAGAGATTGAACGAGATGAAGGACAAATATGAGATCATCGGGGATGTGCGCGGAAAAGGCCTGATGATCGGCGTCGAGATGGTCAAGAGCAAGAGCACAAAGGAACCGATGCTCGTGCCCAGAATGCAGGGCCAGGTCTGGCGGAAAGGCCTGATGATGATAACTGCCGGTATGTACGGGAACGTATTCAGGATCGCCCCGCCCATAATAATATCTGATGAACAGCTCGATCTTGGCCTGGATATCTTTGAGTCTACTGTACAAGAGACCCTGAAAGAGCTGGTTTGAGAGGTTATACTCCGTTTCTGATGGTTCCTTGGCGAATGCTCGTGCCTGTTTTCAAGGCAACATTCTCTTATCTGAGTAGTCATCAGGTTACCATGGAAAGGCCGCTTAGAGACTCTGAGATGCTCGTCATTTACTGGCTCATGCGAGATGCCAACCTCACGGACGCGGCTTTGGCGCGGCGGTCCGGGATGAAGGAGAGCACAGCGTCATCCATCAGACGGAGATTGATGGATTCGAGACACATATACTTCGCAAACACTCCTGCATTTCATAAGCTGGGCTGCACTGTCTTCGTCCAATTATATGGGTCTACCAATCCTGCGGTACCAAAAGATGTGAAGGATTCCGCGCATCTCCGATTCCTCGATAGGACGCCTGAGATATTCGACAGCGCATCGGGCGAGGGATTCATCATGATGAGTGGAGTATACCGGAACTTCTCTGACTATCTACTCTCCATCGATCGCTACGAGCGATGCTTTTCGGACATTCAATCGAGCGAGAAAGCTGATCTCAGGGCTGCATTCTTCCCGCTTGAGATTTCCCATGTCTGCTATACCTATAATTTTGCGCCAGCGCTACATCGGATATTCGGGATGGATACGCCCAGGCCAGAGCCGAACCTTCCGTTGAAATTGGATGTTCACACGACTGAGTTATCTCTGGTCGAGAAGCGGACCCTCGTGAACCTTGTAGAGTACCCACATGCTAGCGATGCCCAATTGGGCCATCTAATGGGTCGTTCTAGACAGACTGTCACGAATGTGCGCAAGAGGCTCGAAAGGAAAGGGATGTACAAGAGGGTCTGCATAATCCCGTTAGTTCTATGGAACATCGATCTCATAGCTTATGTCCATCTACGTTTTAAATCAGATATTGACCCGGATGTCCGAAGAGAGCTCTCGTGCGGTGATTGGATCAACCTTTCATGGTACACTCTGGAGCGAGAATCTGAGGCCCATGCCACATACATGTTCAAAGATTACCGCGACTACCTTTCTGAGATGCAGCGCATGATGAAGCCATTGATTGACGCAGATGTATTGAAAGGCGACCCGGTCATATCGTTGGTCTCGACGGCGGCAGCAAAGGAGCTTAGGGACGGTCATTATGGCGCGCTTCTCCGCAAGATCTTAGGGATGGCCGACCCGGTGGCAAGCCGTCCATCGAATCGCCGCTCCGATGTATGAGCGGGGCAATTGAGAAAGGGTAATCTATGCGTGCCGCTCATTATCAATTAGTGGAGATATGCCAAGATGCCCGGAGATTTTGATCGGATTCGCTACATGAGCGTCCAGAATGTGATGAATGTGAATGTCATCTCGTTGAGGGCGTCAGACAATGTTCTCGAATGCTGGCTAAAACTAATGGAGCATGAGATCTCTGGCGCGCCTGTGTTGAATGATGACGGGGCCTTTGTTGGAATACTCAGCACGACGGATATACTCAAATGGATTTTTGAGAGATACAGTAAGGCCGATGCATTGCGGAAGGCAACCAGCGCTGAAGGCGATACGTCCGCGACTGACATGGAATCCCTGAGGGAGATCACGTCAAGCATCCGTGCCGTCGCTGAGAGTCAAGTATCGTCTCTGCTAGAGACAGGACGACCACTATATTCATTGGGGGCAAATGATTCTCTCGATCGAGCATTGAAATTGATGGCCGAATTCGGGGTTAATCGACTTCCAGTTGTGAAAGAGGAGAAGGTCATAGGCATAATCACTCGACAGGACATCATATATATGCTTGCCGGGCGGTCTAAGATGAGATGAAGTCCTGTGCGCTCCCAGGTAGCCGATCGATGTCCTAGATTCAAAGGGTGATTGTCATAGCTGTTGGTTCGGCGAGATCGTGGAAACAGAACGGGCTTCACTATTGATTCAGCAATCTGTCTGAACGATAAGCCTTTGCCCAATGCCTCAGTTCTCGCGATGATGAGCCTGGATATAGGTGATCTTGATATTCTCTCATTATGTGGACTCCCCCGGCCCGTTCTTTGAATTCGATAGGCCGCGAGGATCATTCTGACACTCACATCTGAGGCGGAGATCCTCGAAGAACAATGATCAAGTGGATTTCTGCTTCGGGACCACGCATATCATTCGCATGAGGGTAGTCCCATCGTTGAGGAATTGGTGCAACTCGTTTGGCTCCACATAGATTGCATCTCCCTCTGATATGGTCTCATATCTATCACTCAACGAAATCTTCCCAGTGCCCTTCACCACAAAGATTTCATGTTCCCAATCGTGAGTATGTCTGGGTGTGAATCCACCTGGCGAGATATCGAACACTCTGAGATAGAAATTCGGTGGGTTGACATTCTGGGCAAGCAGTGGTCTGAACTCAACACCCTTGGTCCCTTCTGGCATAGAGGCTTCGAATTCGGCGAGACTTACCTTCTTCATTGATTCGGTAATCTCAATGTTAGGATTAAATGATTCACATGTATCGATGCGAAATACAATGTGCGAAGACAACCGTCCATTCAAGGAATTGACATGTTGTTCAAGTACTAGCCCGTCGATTAGAGCCTGCGTTTGAGCGGTGGTGATTGACATGGTGAAGATATTAGTCGTGTATGACTCTAGAACTGGGAACACCGAGAAGATGGCCCTAGCCGTGGCAGAAGGTGCCAAAGAAGTCGCGGATGTTAAAGTGACCGTCAAAATGGTAGGCAAGGTGCGCCTGAATGATCTATTGGATGCGGACGGTATCATACTGGGATCGCCGACATACTACGGTGGGATGTCAGGGAAGCTCAAGGAGTTCATCGACACATCTTTCAAGATACATGGCAAACTGGCCGGAAAGGCGGGCGGAGCATTTACCAGCTCTGGCGATACCGCGTGTGGTGCAGAGACGACCCTGCTATCGATGACACATGCTCTCCTGATCCATGGAATGGTTGTCCAGGGCAGATACGACAACAAGCACTATGGTGCGACGGCTGTCGAGTCTCCAAAGAACGCGGAGATTAAATCCTGCGAAGCTCTCGGGAAGAGAGTCGCGACTCTGGCAAAGAAGCTCTGCTCTTGAAGATACATGACTATTCGCAGAGACACTGACTGTACGACCAAGAGAAGACAAATACTCAACCAGCGATCACATCACTATATGGTCAGTTACCATCTCAAGACCAATGATGGCACAGAGATTGTTCTTAGAGAACCGAGGTCGGCTGATGCGAAGCAGTTGATGAGGTTCATCAACCAGATAATCCGAGAGCCGATGTCAGGTATTCCCCTCACTAGCCCTATGACTCTGAAGGGCGAAGAAGCTTGGCTTGAAGCGACGCTGGGACAGATACGAAAAAGGTCAATGGTCTTGCTTGTTCTTGAGATAGACGGCAGGATAGTTGGCAGCTGCAGTGTGCAGCGGCGCATGTGGAAAGAAAAGCATCGAGCTCAGATCGGCATTGTTATCAACAAATGTGCAAGAGGGAGAGGCATCGGAGAAATCATGATGAGAACAACGATTACCCTTGCGCGCAAACGAATGTCTGGCCTGGAGTTGATCGACCTGGTGACATATAGCTATAATTCGCGCGCGCTCGCTCTGTATAAGAAATCTGGTTTTAAGCGGGTGGGTTGCCTCCCTCATGCGGTGAAGGAAAATTGTCGCTATTATGACGACATTTTCATGGTCCTTCACCTCGACGACCTGATTAAGAAAGGCTGATGGAGATTGCGTGTTGACCCCCCTGTCATCTAGCCTATTCAGGATTGATATATTCGGGGGCACGACATAACCTGCTCGGCTCGAAGAAGGTTGTGCTTTGATGTATGATGGTGTACATCTGTGTTGGGGGCGTTCGACAGGAAACTTTACAGTGTTTAGTGTTCCTATATATATCATCCGAAACCCGTATCACTCTAGGTCGACTCAGGGGCTCGAACACTGATCTGACGACATCTGTTAGTCTGCGAGGCGAAGGTGAATCGATGACTATCAAGGTACTGTACATTGACGATGAGAAAACCATGGCTGATGTAATGAAAGCCCTTCTCGAGAAGAATGAAGACATTTCCGTGGAGATATCCCTTGCTGCAGACGAAGCATTGTCACGCATCAGAGACGATGGGTTCGATGTGATAGTGGCGAATTATCAGATGCCCAAGATGGACGGGATCGAGCTTCTGAAAGCAATCAGAGGTGAAGGAAACGATATTCCATTCATTCTCCTGACAGATCGAGGAAAGGAGAATGTCGCGATTCAGGCGTTGAATCAAGGTGCCGATTTCTATGCCCAGAAATCGGTAGACACGCCACGCATGATTTCTGAATTGTCAAACATGATTCTTCAGTCGTATGAGACAGTGGTTGCAGAGCGGTCCAGAGCAGAACTGTGGGAACGTTATGAGAGATTGGCACAGGCGATCCCTGACCTCATTTGGCGAGTCCTCATAAAACCTGAGATCAAAGTCGAGTATATGAACCCTGCATCGTTTGATTGGGTTGGCTACACTCCCGAAGAATTCTATTCCGATGCGGAACTCTTGTTCAAATGCATACACCCAGAGGATGCCGCGAAGCTCAGGCATGCATTTGCATCTGCTGAGGAATTCAAGCAGCCACTCACATTGAGATGGGTCAAGAAAGATGGGACGGTGCTCTGGGTCGAAGATCGATGGGGATTCATAAAGGATGAATCAGGTGATGTGGTGATGATCGAGGGTGTCAGTCGCAATGTCACCGAGCGGGTGAACAATGAACAGGCTCTGCGGCAGGCGAACAAGAAGTTGGAGTTAATGACCCATTTGATCAAGCACGACACGTTCAACCAGCTAAACACCATCATAGGCTATGCCGACCTGGCGCGAAAAGGGGATCCTGAGATGGTCAAGAAAGCGAATGATCGGATCGTCACTGCGTCAAAGATCATCATGATGCAATTAGAGTTTTCGAGCAGCTACCAGGAGACTGTCAGCGGGGTGCCTGTCTGGACGTCGTTGAGGGAAGTCATAGATTCTTCCATCTTGGCTATGCAGAAACCGGATGTTGAATTCGTGATAAGCGTTAATGATATCGAGATCCGCTCTGACTACGCTCTCGACAGGGTATTCAGAAACCTAATTGAGGATTCGATTACTCATGGAGGCCATATTAGTATGATCTCGATCGAGTGCATTGAATCGGATGTTGGCTATGATATCATATATGCGGATAATGGAATCGGCGTCCCTCTTGATGAGAAAGAGCGGATATTCGAACGGGGATTCGGAACAGGCACCGGATACGGCCTATTCCTGTCTCGCGAGATCCTCAATGTCAGTGGAATGACGATCAAGGAAGATGGAGTCCCTGGGAAAGGGGCGCGATTTGTCATTCATATTCCAAAAGATGCATGCAAAGTCTCTCTAAAAGCTGGTCAATGATGCGTTGGAATGCTGTTTTATCCGATGTGTCTCATCACTTTGACATCATTCACAGTGATCAGGCCACCCTTGACCATCTCGCTGACCCTTGGGATTACCTCGAGTATCTTCTTTTCGGAATCGATCGCTTCGATCATGATCGGCAGGTCTTCGCTGAGTCTAAGTGGACTAGCAGCATGTAGTTTGCTGCGTTTCCCGAACCCATATATCCCTCTGGTGACCGTCGCCCCCCAAATGCCGCATTCTCTTAGAAGGTGGACGACCGCCTTATAGGCAGGAATACCATCATAATGGTCGGATTCCCCCACATATATCTTGAGACACAACGCCTTCTCGTCTATCTCCATCTAACCTCCCTCCATCAGAAGCCCAGCAGCCCTACCAATGACCGCCGCAACAATGCATACCCCTCCGTTGAGGATAATGTTTCCGAACGCCCATCCCCACTGCGATTCTGAGATCATCGATACTGTCTCCAGGCTGAACGCCGATGTGGTCGTATACCCACCAAAGACACCGACGAATACCGCGACTCTGAGTTCTGGCTGCAGGAAGCCTGCGTTGAGCCCCCAGAAGTAAAGGAACGCAATCATGAAACTGCCTGTTGCATTGACGAAGAAGGTGCCCCATGGGAAATCGCCCGTGGTGAAATAGCCTGAGAATAGGTACCGGGCGATACTGCCCGAAGCACCTCCTATGCCCACAAGGAGCACGAGCCAGAGTTGGTCACTATCCATGATCTCCCTCATGTTCGGGTTCCTGCATCGGATTCTGGGATAAGACGTTTTCCATCATACGTGCTAGACACAATCGGGCGTGCGATAACCCCGTCTATGATGCCCGTCCAAACATTATGGTGACCATACAAAGGAATATTCATGATGACGTCAATGAGTGGACCGATGAATGACCTGGAACTCGTTCCTCTATCGGAGGATAATCTCAATGACCTGATAGAGATCGCTGCGAGATCTAGAGCCATTGATCCATACCAGACGAGGTTGACGCGAGACGAGGCAAGGGCATACTCAATACTGGACCCTGACTTCGATCTGAATGGGTTATGGCTGGTCCATCTTGAGGGCAAAGCGGTCGGATTCGGCGGTGCCCTGATCGAGAAGAACAGATTGGACGCTGGACTCGATGATGGATTCGTGGAAGTGGATGTGCTCCCTGAATACAGGGGCCGGGGGATCGAGCAGTTCCTGTTGGCGCGATCCTTAGACCACCTCAGATCGAAAGGCATTAGGATGGCTCGTGCACGGTCATTGGCGATAGATGAATGGAGGAACAACTTCCTGATTGTCGGAACTTTTCATGAAGCACACAGAGTTTATTCACTCGTTAGGGCAGGCAATTCAAAGCCTCCTCATGTCGCTGCTCCCGACGGGTTCGAGATCGAAAGGAAGGAATTGGCAGATTGTTCTGACGACGATATCATCGCGATCAGCGATGCATACAACGATTCATTCCGAGATCATTTCAGGTATGGACCTGTGAATCATGAGCGAATGATCAATCAAAGGGACTCGGGTTCAGAGAAGATCGTGATCAGTCTGGGTATGGACGGAGAAGAAATTGCAGGGATATGCATTACCGAAGTCAGCCCGATACGGACTGGCACAGGGTGCGTGGATGCTGGTTGGATTGAATTCCTAGGCATCAGACCTGTATACCGAGGTAGAGGCCTTGGGACGGCGTTATTGGTGGACGGCATGAGGTGCATGCTCGACATGGGTATGAACTCATTGTACATGTTTGTCTATGCGGAGAATAGTAGAGCGCTGGGAATGTATCGTTCACTAGGGTTCATGAATGATCTAGATAGCATCTGGTGGCACCGGGAACTCCAGAATGAAGATTGATTTGAACCATTATATGAACGGGCATGCGAGATGACCCTTATCTCGATGCTAGATCCCTTCCGAAATAGTTTTGAGGTTTGTGCTACCCTTTGATTCTTGTCCCACAAATGACTTAGATAGTAATTCGGGTTGGTCATGATGGAGCCAAATATGAGTCTGATAGCCAGGAGACTGCAATCGGCGGTCTTCATCGGCCGTAGGCTCCCTTAGGAGAGGTGAAAGAATGAGGAATGAGTTCGAGAGCGACCTTGCCAAGAGTGTCGCTGAGAAGGGACAGAAGAATGTCAGAGGAAAGGCATGGCTAGTAATGGCCCTTGGTGCTGCTCTTCTGGTTAGTGGATTCGCTGCGGTCACCGCTGTGAGCGCGGGTGACATGGATAAAACACAAACCCAGGACCAGTTGAAGGATGGATCTTGTGATGACGCGGACGAATGCGTACCGATCAATGATGGTGACGAATGCGTGCCAATCAACGAAGGCGGCTGAATCTCTAACCTGCATAAACCCGTGATTCGAGGACCTCAGTACTGAGATTTCAAGCTTATGCTCCAGGACGATATCGCAGTTGGGCGCGAATGTGTCGATATCCGATGTGCTTGAATGCAGAACATAACAAGAAGGTCCCTTAAAACCCATTAAACGCTTGCCGGTGAGAGCGATTTCCCGGCGGGTCGTTATTTGCTTTTATTTATTGCTTGATATTGGCTGAGACGATTCTGCTGTTCCAAATGGAGAATGCGAGTCCATGTCAAGAAAAAGTCATAGTCTATGAACGCGCTCAGCTATTCTGTAACGGGGGATACACACCCTGAGTCAAGAAGACATTAAACGATATGCACTGGCCATGGCGATGCTGAGCTCGTTCCTGACACCGTTCATGGGTTCATCGATCAATGTGGCATTGCCGACCATCGGTGATGAATTCAACATGAGTGCCATCATGTTGAGCTGGGTCGCCACATCATACCTCCTGGCAGCTGCTACCTTCTTGGTGCCATTGGGTCGGTTCGCAGATATCCGTGGCCGAAAGAAGATATTCATTATCGGTATGTGGGTGTTCGCTGTCGCATCCGTCCTTTGTGCATTTGCTCCGTCTTCGACCATGCTCATCGCGTTCAGATGGTTCCAAGGAATCGGGGCCGCAATGATATTCGGAACATCGATTGCCTTACTGACTTCTGTCTATCCCGCACAAGAGAGAGGAAAGGCACTGGGTATGACGGTATCCGTCGTCTATATCGGAGGTGCTCTTGGGCCGGTGCTAGGGGGTTTCCTGACCTCCTATCTCGGGTGGAGAAGCATATTCTTGGTGATAATCCCAGGAATAGCCGCGGTCATCTGGATTGGCTCAAAGAAATTAGTCGGGGACTGGTATGAGGCTCGCGGAGAGGAGTTCGACCATGTGGGTTCTCTATTCTATGTGCTTGCCATCACAGCGGTGATAATCGGATTTACCTTCTTGAGGGAACCTCTGGGACTTGCTCTGACAATCGCAGGCACGGTCATCTTGATGATATTCATTGCATGGGAGATGCGGCATGCAAGTCCCGTATTCGATATGCGGCTTTTCAGTCGAAACAGGGTGTTTGCATTCTCCAACCTTGCCGCATTGATAAACTATTCTGCGACGTTCGGTGTCAGTTTTCTTGTCAGTCTCTATCTACAGTATGTGCGAGGCTACAGTCCTGAACAGACCGGGATGGTACTAGTGTCTCAGATGGTCGTGATGGCTCTATTCTCCCCTATAGCAGGACGCCTGTCAGATGTGATCGAGCCCCGCATAATCGCATCCACTGGTATGTGTATTACGGCCATAGGCCTTGCCTTGATCTCATTCTTTGATGATGGCACTGCCGTATGGATGATGGTCGTAGTGCTGGGTTTCTTGGGATTCGGGTTCGCTCTGTTCTCATCTCCGAACACGAACGCAATAATGAGTTCTGTAGACAGGCGACAGTTTGGGACTGCTTCGGCGTCTGTAGGCACTATGAGGTTGGTCGGTCAGGTTCTTAGCCTTGGCATTGCCACGATATTCATATCCATCTATCTTGGCAGCCAAGAACTGACATCGGAACTCGCGCCTCAATTCCTGAATGCCTTCCAGCCGGCTTTCATAACGTTCTCCATTCTATGCCTCTTAGGGACTTTGGCATCATTGAGTCGCGGACGGGTAAGGGCCAGTTAGACCGCTTGATTGAAGTTCACAATCCTGATTATTGCGCTATGGCCTTATGATGGCTCTATAATTTCTCAATGGTTCGGTGATGGTTGATGATCGGCACATTTGGGTGAGTCAGTATGCATCATCCATTGGAAGATGCCACTGGTATTCTAATACAATGAGAACTATTATCATGGTAGTATGGCCCGGCGTGCATTCGATGATCCGGGCTCGAAAGGGGGAAGAACGGCATGCAAAGGCGCTGCGCGGTTTGGTGTGTTAGTCTAGCTGTGGTTGGAATCATGATTATGCCTGGCGTGTGCCTGGCGAATCATACGGGGCAGAAGTGGGCTGCGACAGAATCGTGGACATATGCCGTGTACGTGAGTGGGGATAACAGTCTGGAGCGATTCTGGGATGACAGTAGCCTTCCATTACTCCTTAACCTGCCGGCCAACGATATGTTCCATATCGTTGCTATAATGGATCGGTTGAGCACTGATGGGACGGAGGTCATTGAGATATCTGGGAGCACTTGGGAAGTGGTGGCGAACTATCCTGAGATGGATTTCGGCGATGGCGCGACTTTCGAATGGTTCCTCGAAGAGGTCTCATATCGATATCCTTCTGATAAGCTTGCAGTGACAGCGTGGGACCATGGCTATGCCTGGAGATACATAAGCGATGATACAACATCTGGAAGCAGGATATCGATGCCTGAGCTTCAGATGGCAATCGAGAACGCAGGCGTCTATATCGATGTGCTTGCGTTCGATGCCTGTAACATGGCCGCCATTGAGGTCGCCTATCAGTTGTCTCTGACTGGGCTTGTTGGGATAATGGTTGGCTCCGAGGAATCCGTTCCGACGACCGGGTTCCCATATGACCTGATGTTGATGTCCACGGCGCTGGACACGACCCGAACGCCGTCGCAGATGGCGGTCGATATGGTCGAAGGATTCGAAGCATATTATGCTCCACAGACCTGGGCGACAACGGTTGCGTTATCCGCTGTGAATATCTCAGCGATCTCAGAATCCTCATCCGTGTTCTACGAGTGGGTGGATGCAATGCGTTCATATCTGCCAGTGTATGAGACCAATTACAAGCAGGCATTGAATGATGCATACTGCGCGTGGGCCACGCACTACCATGTCGATATGGCGGATCTTGGGGATGCATTACTTGCGGATTCGTTGGTCACTGATACTGACTTCAGAAGCGCGACATCAGAAATGGTGTCTGCGATCGATGGTTCCATCCTTGACGCATGGGGTGGAAAATATGCTGAGGACAGCCGCGGTCTGACTCTTTGGTGGGGTTGGGGCGGAGATTGGAATTACTATGCGGATGCATACACGGAAGTCGCATTCGCGACGGACACCGGCTGGTGGTCGTTCCTGGATGAGTACAACTAGTCTATTCTAGGATCGGTCAGTGCGATTCTCCCAGTGGTACTCTGGGAGATCGTCATCCTCTTTTGTAGAAGACATAGTTGATTCTAGTGTCAGTAGTCGATGATGTCGCAGGGTTCCCCATTTGCGACATTGTAGACAGACTTATGACTCAAACTGTGGTTTGATGACCGGCCCATGTTCGTGGGTTGGGGCGAATCGATGGTCGAGTATAGGAATGTCAGCACGGCTGATCTTCATAGAATCACTAGTGTCCTGAACCAGTCTCGGAAAGGGATTCCTTTCCAGAGGAAGATGACGGCAGATGAAGTGGCCGCGGAGACCGTGGATGACGAGGATTTCGACCCTTCTGGAGCATGGCTGGCTCTCTCAGGAGGCAAAGCGATTGCATATGGTGAGGCTTTCATCGCGCATGGTAAGCTCGAATTGGGAAAGAAGGAAGGATATGCGAAGATAGAGGTCTCCCCAGAGTATCGTGGAAACGGAGTGGAAGAAGAGCTCGTGCGGCGGGCTGAGAGTTACATGGTCGGCAAAGGCATCATGTTTGCGAGGGCATCTTCGACGGCGGAGGATGATTGGAGGATCAACTTGCTTCGAGTCTCTGGATATCAGATGGTGCGGGTTTTCAACTCCATGCTCGCCAAAAATGTCGAGAACCTCGTGAAGATATCTCCGCCTGAGGGATGCGAGCTTGATGGTCGACTGCTCACCGATTGCTCTGACGAAGAGATCGAACTCTTTGCCGATATCGTGACAGAAACTTTCAAAGGACAATTCAACTACGAACCATATCCACCAAGCAGGCTGATGAATATCCGGGACACTTCGCAGGACACCTTCCGTGTGACCTATGCTTCTGTTGACGGGAATTGTGTTGGTGCATTTCTCACGGAAGACAGCATGGTCCTGAACCGGGAGAGAGAGAAGAAGGAGGGTTGGATACTGCTCGGTGGCGTTCGCGAAGGTCACAGGGGGCGTGGAATAGGAAGAGCATTGATTGCCGATGGTGTCAATTGGCTTGTGACCCGGGGCATCGAGAACGTCTACATCGGCGTCGATACTGAAAACCCGACAGCCTTTGGTCTATACCAATCGCTGGGATTCGAGGTTCAGTATCGCAACATGGCATACGGCAAGAGTCTCAGATGCTAAAGCTATCCGGGCGGCCCTGATGTCGCCTGGTTCCATTGCCATGCTATGCGGTCTTCCTCTTCTAACCTATGTCTTCCTGCCCCAAGAGCTTTCCTTGAATCCTCCCCGTCTGCGCAAGAGGATAAGGCCGATCACAATCATTGCGATTATCCCTGCTGCGAGTGCACTCATTCCATATGCATATGTCTTTGAGACCTCGTGTGGCACTGGCACTATTGTCACGGAAGCATCGCCATATACCTGCCCTGAGGTGGCGCGCACGTAGCCCGTGACATCAGAGGCATTCTGTGCTGTAAGCATGTTTCCCGCCATAACCCCGACATTCGTCGTCCATGTGAAAGCTAGATCAGGTACTGCGTTCTCATACTGATCGTATCCGATTGCGGTGAAGTTCTCAGTCCTTCCCGCAATGACATCAATCATTGGTTCACTCACGACTATGTGCGTCAATTGGTCCGGGACTATCTCGATCTGGACATGTGTCGTGACATCGTCAACTGTAGCATTGAGATACCCAGATACGCCTGCGGTCGTCTGGGCTGTGAACAGTCCTTCATCGGAGACTGACCCAATCAAGGTGGACCACTCAAACGTCAGATCAGATATGCTGTTGTTGTATTCGTCATGCGCAGTTGCGCTGAACTGGGTCTGCGATCCTGCCACGACGGTCACATCTAAGGGGGTTATGATGATTGTCTCCAGAGGCCCTGGCACTATGTTGATGGGTGCATAGCCTATGACAAGGTTGGATGTGGCTCTAACGTACCCTGATGCACCTGAGACGGTTTGAGCGGTGAAGACCCCAGCCACGATGGTTCCCACACTAGTTGCCCACTGGAAAGACAATCCCGTGATGATATTCCCATATTGGTCGTACCCTGAAGCTGCGAAAGTCTGGGCCGCACCAGCGATGATCTGCATTGTTGTGGGCGAGAGGACGATATGCGTGAGCTGGTCTGGGACCACTGTCAATGTCACAGATGCAGTCACACTACCATTGCTTGCTTCAACATATCCATTGGATCCAACAGTCGTTCGAGTGATAAACAGCCCATCGGATGTGATTGTGCCAATGGTAGTTGTCCAGGTGAATGAAGCATTCGATATCACGTTTCCGTAGATGTCTGCTCCAATTGCGTCGAACTGGATTTCCGAACCCGCGATCACAGTCTCAAGTGACGGAGAGATGTCGATCGCAGCGAGCTCATCCGGTACAATGACGACAACTGCATAACCTGACACTAATCCTGAGGTGGCGATGACGAACCCTGAATAACCCGCAGTCATCTGTGCGAGTAGAACGGAGTCAACCATGGTTCCGATATCAGTGTCCCATGTGAAACTGATATCTGGCACCATGTTGTCGTATTGATCATATGCGACTGCCTCGAACTCCAGAGAACTCCCCGCAGCGATCTCGATGGTCTCAGGTGCGAGGGCTATGTGTGTGGGCTGATCCGAAACGACGACTACTGTCGCAGTGCCAATCACGCCATCATATGTTGCTTGGACGTAACCAGTCGCTCCTGCTGCGGTCTGTGCAGTCAGGGTACCAGTGTTCGTGATGATTCCAACATCCGAGGTCCATTCGAAGGCCAAGCTGGAGATGGTATTCTCATATTCGTCCATGGCTGTCGCATCAAACTGCTCCTCTGTGCCAGCGATCATGTTCACGCTTGTTGGCGCGAGAACGATCGCATCGACGCTTCCAGGTACTATGGTTACGAACGCAAGCCGCGACACGAAGCCACAGTTGGCCATAACATGACCAGAAGCTCCTGCCATCGTCTGTGCATTTAAGGTCGATTCGTCCATCACACCGACATTCGTTGTCCAAGTGAAGCTCAGGGCTGGTATCTCATTCTCATATTGGTCGTAACCAGTTGCGATGAAGATATGTGTAGTGCCAGCTTCGACATCGACTGATCCAGGTGCTACTGATATGTGAGTGAGTTGGTCAGTTGATATCGTGACGATTGCAATTCCATAAAGGTCGTTCGCGCTCGCGTTGACATAGCCGGACACACCGGCCACTTCCTGCGCTGTGAATAGTCCATCATCGTCTATCGTGCCGACATCGGTCGTCCATGAGAATAATATCCCTGCTATCGAGTTCCCATATTCGTCGTGCCCACTGGCGTTGAACTGCGCACTCGTTCCGGCAACGGCGCTGAGGCTGCCGGGAGTTATCTCGATCTCATAGAGCTCACCTGGCGTTATAGTTACAGATGCCTCACCTGATACAAAACCTGAAGTCGCTCGTACGTATCCTGTAGTTCCAGCAGTGGTCTGCGCTGTGAATGTTCCGTCCGACACAGTCCCGATGTTGGTTGTCCATTCGAACTCGATTCCAGGTATCGGATTGCTGTCATCGTCGTATCCAACCGCCGTGAAATCATATGTCGTTCCCGCCGCGATTTCTATGTCTCCAGGTGTTACTAAGATATGGGTAAGGGGGCCAGCTATGGTTGTGAAAACAGCAGTTCCTGTCTTCTCTCCTGCGCTGACATTGACCCAGCCAGTCAATCCCGCGATCGAAGGAGCGATGAGCAATCCCGAGCTAGATATGCTGCCCATAGTGGTAGCCCATGAGAACGTGAGTCCCGATACCGTATTGTTGTATGCATCCATCCCTGTCGCGGTGAACTGCTGCGGCATATTGATGACGATATTCATTGAAGATGGTGCGACATCGATGTGGTGAAGCATGCCGATCACTATGGTGACCATGGCATCTCCCCAAAGTCCACCAGATGAAGCTCGGACGTAACCAGTGACGCCCGCGACGGTCTGTGCGGCGAGCGAGTTGCCAGTCATCGAGCCAACATTCGTGGTCCATGTGAATGTCGTTCCTGTGATGATGTTCCCGTATTGATTGTATGCATATGCCGCAAATAGTTGAACACTACCAGCAATAACACTGACCATAGACGGTATTACACTGATCGCTGAGAGCTGATCTGGTATGACTTGTACGGTCCTGGGTTTGTAGTCAATAGCACCCGCATTTCCCCCGATGACATAGGGTCCATCAACGACTCCGTTGAGGTCGATATCTGGTCCTGTCCAGTCAGACCAATAGTTGCTCTCAGATGTTGAATTCCATGAATATGTTCCCCTATCGTCATATGCCTGGATATGGGATGCATTGAATGTAGAGTTTGATCCGTAGTTGCCGATGAGGTCGTTGTCATAGATGAGACCGATATCAGAATCATGCAGCCAGATGCCATAATCGACGTTGGCGAAGACGATGTTGTTGACAATCACGTTGCTGTCGGATGTGGCAAAGAATATCCCTGGATAATTGTGCCTATCAGTGTTGTTCTCTATTAGGTTAAAATTCGAGCCATATAGCCATATGCCGCCAAAGTTGTCCGAGACGTTGTTGTAGGACAGTATGCTGTTGTTTGTTGACCTGAGATATATTCCCATGTAATTGCCGGTAACAGTATTGTTGTAGAGCGTGATCGACTGCGACATATAGATGTAGGTTCCTGACCAGCCGTTGTTCGTAATGAGATTGTTGGCGATAATCCCATTCGTCACATTGTAAACGATCATCCCAGATTCCGGAGAGTACGGGAAGCTGAACACCCCTCCGACAGCGTTGCTGAGCTCACAATCTCTGACTGTGAAGTGATCAGTCGTGTTTCCAACATATATGCCATATCCGTATCCGCTTGCATCGATTCTCAGCCCTTCGATGACCCATGGCGCCCAGACCGTCCCGTTTCCGCTGGTTACTCCATGTGTCGCATCGAAGTCTGAATTGGAATCGATCCGAATCGGCGCGTGGTCGGTATAGCTCGCGCCAAGTGCAAGAGTTGATAGTACCAGATCACGCGAAAATGGCGTATCGACTGGATACGATTCAAGACTTGCGAGCTTTGTTGATTCGATGGGTGGCGACGGCATAGCCACAGCTAATGGAGTGACGGTGCCTGTCGAAGTGTCCACAATGATATTGTTCGAAGAGGTAGAATTGACCGATTCGGTCGTGAAGCCAAGGCCCGGACCATAATCCGCGGTATCGCCTACGACCTTGTTCGCAAGCACTCTATAGTAATATATGGTGCCATCCGCGACGACCGTGTCGTTGTAATACATCAAGGTCCCTTTTGTGGTTCCAGTTGTGTCGAACGGAGAGTCGAGGTACCCGACGGTGGACCAGATGATTGAATCCAGGCTCGTCTCGATGTAGTATCCCGTCTCAGAGATGGAGCCGTCGGTCCATGTCATGTTAACATAGATTCCGCTAAGCGTGGCATTCAGGCCGGTCGGGGCGAATGGCGCAATGCCGACCACAACTCCGTGCATCATGTCCATCTCTTCATGACCTAGCAGATGGCAGTGCATCACATACTCCCATCCATAGTTGACGAGGTGGTTTACGACCGTCACGGGATTCGCGTTGGGGTCAAGGAATCCTCCTGGAGGACCTGGTACTTCGACTCCCAATGGCATTGTGGGATCTATTGGCCGGACGCTGTTGGGTATCTCGAAAGGTTGCGTCGGGGCAACAGGTCTTACCGCTACGATTGTATCCTCAAGTGGATTCACTCTTATCGTCTCCTTCCATCCTAGCTCATTTGCGTCAGGAGGGCTGATAGCGTTGTCCCATGCGACTCTATTTATCAATTGCATGTTGAAGAGATGGGTGTGCACTGTGTGTGTATCGACACCGTTGTGAGTGATCTTCCATATCTGGGTACCGTCTCCATCGATGGGTTCTCCCTGGGTCAGAGATTCGACAAGAACATCCACGGGCGGGCTTGGATAGCCATAGAGTATGAAATTCTGATTGATTGCCGAGGTGGATGGCAATTCAAGCCCCATCATTCCGCTCATTCTTCCATAATCTGTTTCATAGGCCTCACCCATCTCATCTTGGATAGCCTTGGACTGGAAGGGTATTGTCAGTACATTTCCGGACACGGTCTCGAATGTCAGGCTCGTATCCATGATTCTGACATATGTGTCCTCTGGGAACGATTTATCGTAGGCTGAATTGTATGCTGCTTGCGGGACTATGATCGTGTCTTGGGATGATTCAAAAACCCCTCTCTTTGTGGGGGTCTTCTCGAAAGCTCCATTCAGTGCATTGAGATTATAGGATGGAGCTGGTGTAGTGTTCCCAACTCGGATTTGCATTATCGTTCTCATGTTCGGTCCGTATCCTGGCTGTGTAGGAGGTGTCCCGCCGGAACTGGTCAAGTCTGGGCCTCCGGTATGATAGTCATATCTCGCGTCGCGCGCAGGGAATGCTGCTGGCGCGTCGTTATAGAGTATCAAGGTCTTGCCAGCAAATGCTGAGAAATCAATCACAACATCCGCTCGCTCCGCAGGGCCAAGCATAAGCGAATGATCTTGTACATTTCCCATGGTGAAAGTCGTGGGGTCGAGATTCCATGTGACGGGCTGGTTTTCGATTACCGCAGGTGCCGGAAGGAAGCCTCCTTCAGTGCCGATTTGAATAAAACTCGGACCCGCTGTTGCGGGATCGGGAACGCCGCCTTCTCGTCCATCCGTCGGCCACAGTTCAGGATAGCCTAGCGTAGACTCCGCTGGTACCATCTTCACTTCTGTGTTCGTCCTTCCGTCGGAAGTCGTGACACTTGAATCTGCAACATAAAGTTGCAGATTGAATACTCGGTCATTCCCAACGCTAAGAATGCGGAATCGATATGCCTGTGGCTCGATGTCGAGATATGGATATGCGACTCCATTGACCGTTGGGGTATCCATGTACGCTTCCATCGCCATCGAATTCGATGGGACGCCAGGGTTGAATGGCGGTTCCCATGGAGCGTTGATTGGATCGTAGTATGGGTTGGGGACAGGTCCATATTTAACATCTGTTGTGGGTGGCCAGAACCAAGGTCCGTAGTGCCATCGGCCGAATGCGTTCATTCCCCCGGGGTCACCCGGATTCTGATTTGGCATGTACACATGAGGCATCCATAAGTCACCCGTCTCCGGTGTTCCTGGATTTGAACCCCAAGCCCATGTGGGATCTTGATATGGCATTGTGGAGGCATCCACGAATGTCTTGTCTTGTATTACGAGTGGTATTCCGTAGCGGGAATCTCCTGGCAGAGTGGGCAATATTCCTGCATTGATCAATTCTTCTTCCACAGAATCAGTAAGGATATAATCCGACACTTCTCCTGCATAGACATTCAACCTGGTGATTCCATATGCGTGATCGTGATAGAACATGAGTCTAGCACTCTGCTGATTGTTGTAGTAGAATGTCAACGAACCATCACCAGGGTCGTTGGTGGCGTCTATGACTGGTGCTTCGGTCATGCCGATTGTATCGGGCACAACAGTTCCGTTCACGAACCACATGTCGGGGACGTACTGAACGCTGACCCCGACTGGATACTGTGTCGTCTCTCCGGCGGGTGTGGTCCACTGATGGGGAGTGCCATCGCTAATCCATGGGACAAATCCCCCGTGTAGGTGTACTGTAGCACGATTTTCAGTGTAGTTCTCGAACATTATCATCGCTTCTGCGGCGGCTCCTGTACCATCGCCTCCATCGAGGGATATGCTAGGAACTGAGTTGTATCCAAGTCCTCCGTCTATCACCATCACGTGGTCCACTGCGTCGCCCACAAGCATCGCCATCGCCATGGCTCCTGACCCGCCTCCTCCGGTTATCGTGACGGTAGGCGCGGATGTGTAGCCGCTTCCTCCGTCAGTCACCATAATATGATGGACGGACGCAAGAGGCCCCATGCCTGACCCCATCACGGTCGTGTCAACGGGAAGGAATAAGTCTCCTCCGGACCCCGTCGGGAGGAGATTTGAGAACTTGATCCTCGTGGGGGTATCGCGTGAGGAAATTATGGTGGGTCCAAGGTAGTACGGCTCATCTATCCCTATTGCCTGCGTACCATTCGCTAGAAGAATGGGAGTGCTGTCTGGATTCGTGAGCTGAACATGTTTGCTGATTCCCACATTAAACGGAGTCTCGAGTTGGACATATCCTCTGAGAAGGGTCTCTGGCAGGTCTGTATGCATCTGCTGAGTAAATTGGACGAGTGCTATCTCGTAATAATCACAGCCAGGATAGGTCGTGGTGTCCGGAACTGCCACTGGGATGTAATTCCCAAGGTTGTTCGCATTTGTCTCTCCAAGACCGGCTAATGAATCGATAAACTTCCTTATGCCACCGGTCAGGTCACCTTCGATAAGGGCGGTGGCTGCTGCCCCAGACCCTGTAGTATCCGTGATTGAGACAATCGGGGCGCTATAACCGGCTCCGCCGGAAGTAATGCTTATGTCAGTGATGACGCCTGCAGTCACCGTGGCAGTCGCCATCGCCCCTGACCCTGTACCATATACATCTGATAGTTCTATCACTGGCGCGCTGTAACCTGTTCCTCCGCTGTCGACGGTTATCGTCGCAACTGGACCAGTTGGGAGCGGGCTATTCGCATAATTCGGATACGGACCGAAATAATGGGGGAGTCCCCCCGGATCCATGGTCGCTTGAGTCTTTAAAGGTCCTGTAGTTGGGAATGAGCCATCCGTCGATGGATAATTGAATGAGATAATGCCTAGACCCAGAGGCACAGTCAGTGTCAGAACAATCAAAATCGAAATAATCTTCTTTCCAGAGCTCATCCTAGAGAGGGTATCCTCTATCAAACCATCTCCTCCTCCAAGTCGGGACGTGGCTTGCGAGTATCTATATTTGATGCCGCACAAATTCAGTTACACGATGACATCTTTACCGAAGCGCGCAGTCCATTCCTTTTCCCTATTATTGAACGGGTCTTCCCACCATTTCATTTGGTCTTGGTCAAGGGATTCTCTAGAATACGATGGCCATGCCAATCTTGATCGCAAGGTTGACTCATATGTAGACACATCTGATGGTTGTGGTGGGGCTAAAGACCGAGATTGATAGGATAATCGAGGAATCATCTCGGAAGTTGTACCAGATATCCATACCTCCTGTACGATGTTGGCTTCTGGACGGTGTCCTGTATAAGGGCCGAGAGGATTCCGCTTATCAGAAAGCGCTTGCAGAATGCGAACGCTATCCTCCACGGGTCAAGCTACTAAATACTCTCAGAGAAGATGGCACTTGGCCGATATCGAAACAGCGGATGATTGAGGAGGACGCCGGTCCGGGCCCTCCATTTGGTTGGACCTCAACGATGGTGTTGCGGAACCTGTATCTGCTGTACGAGTACTTCACGCCTCCAGGGACGGGTTACACTGACAACGCCCTAGAGAGGATACTTGAATGGCAGCATGAGGATGGGTATATACTTGGTCCTGAGCAAGACATGCTCCCGCGTCCAGCCCGCAATGGCCTCGCCATGTGCGTGCTATACAGGTTCAAGAAAGAGCGCGACCCACGGGTCAGAAAGCTTGTCCAGTGGATCGTAGATAGCCAGAGACATGACGGAGGATGGAATATCCCGTTTATTCAAGACGCGAGGTATCGTGATGAGTACAAGTACTTGCCTATTGATGAGTTCGTCGCAATGGTCAAAAGAGGCGAGGTTGCGGCGTGCACTGCAGAGGAGTCCAGGACTATACCAAGCTGCATCTGGAGCACTTTGGGTGCTCTGAGAGGACTCAATTGGAGCGATTCGCTCCGTGAGGACAAGAAGTTCAGGTCCGGAGGCGATTTTCTCCTGAATAGCTTCTTCAAACGCAACTACCACACCAACTTCTACTATTCGGAGAAGAACTGGACTATGCTGAAATTCCCTGTCTACTATGGGAGTGGATTGACAGCGATAGACTGCCTTGAGTATATGGGATTCGGCCCCGATGACCCCAGGATGGAGAAGGCTATACGATGGCTCATTAGCATGAGGCGAAGTGACGGGTTCTGGTACCGGTCGATAAGGCCTCACATCCTTGACGACCAATGGATCACGGTGACCGCGCTGATGATACTGGCATTCTACTTGAGGATGTACTAGTCACATTCTTGTCAATGATGATATGAGGCGATGCCGCTAATGGAGAGCAGACTTTTCTTCGAAGACCAGGTGGTATACCTGGCTCTCGTTCTCGACTTTGAAACCTAGGGATATGTACAATCCAAGAGCTTTGTCGTTCTTAGCGTCGACCCCGATAAAGATCGTATCGTGTCCTTTGCTCTCGAGCCATTTCATCCCATCAACAAGCATGGCGGTTCCAAGTCCTTGCCCTCGCATAGCCTTGGTGACGCCAAGCAGGTCTATCCATCCGGATTGAATTCCATGATTCGCATTGAATCTCATCGGAACCTCCGCGACACATAGTTCAACAGTCTCCGAGGACTTCCTGGCCATTGATACCATCCAGGGGTCATCGCACGCATCTCTCCATCTCGTCCATCTCCGCTGCGGCTCGGGAGCGAAACTGAAGTGTTCTGAGAACGTATCGTTTAGGATCTCTGTGAAGACTGCTATCTCGTCATCTGACATCTCTTTTAGCATTCTGTGCGTCACTTCTATTCCTGAGGGAAATTTCCTTTGCGGAATGTCTCCTTTGTCTCGTCGTGCCAGCCGATAGAAGTGCCGGACGCTCTTGAATCCGGACCGAAGGTACAGGTCCTTCTTCCATCCCTCGGTCTCTTCTATCTTTGCCATCGCTCGACCTACGCCTCGCGATTTGATGTAATCGAGCGCTAGCCTCATCAATTCCTCTTCTGCCCCGCATCCTCGTGCCTCAGGGATGACATCAATTTCGACCCATCCATCGTCAAGGCCAGCTTGGATTCTCCCCTCTTCGATAACTCCGATTCCGTATGCTATGGGTATCGTTCCGTCGAAGACCAGCCAAGCACCTTCCGGACTGTAGTCAGGGTCATCAAAAGTCTCAGAATTGAGTTCGGCAGGTGTTAGGTCGTGATGATACGCAGTCTCCCGCCTCGATATGTTCGTTATCGAAGTAATCAGGTCGATATCCTGTTCTACGGGATGTCGATACGCAAGGGTCATCGATTTGAGTAGCCTTGAATATGTGATAAATATTGTGGTTCTCGCTGCCCCTTCTCAGACCAGATCATTGGTACGAGGAGACGACATAATCATTGCCATGGGATGGCTCATATTGCATTTTTCAGATGAAGACCAGCAAGAAAAATCATGTCATATGCTCTCTTAAGAGGTTTAAGTGCCAGGTGAAGGACATAAGCCCCTTCAAACGCTCATGTTAATAGGTCAT
Source organism: Thermoplasmata archaeon (assembly GCA_014859835.1). GTDB lineage: Archaea > Thermoplasmatota > Thermoplasmata > UBA10834 > UBA10834 > UBA9653. The sequence goes on from JACZKW010000095.1 coordinate 45,636, forward strand.
ATGTGACCGTTTTCACGCAGACTGGCTCGTTCCGAGCGGAGCCGATTGCAGTCGTTTTCAGAGGATATTTCGCCGAGACGACTGAGGAGCTAGGCGTGAGGGAGTTCGCGCGTCTGCCGGCTCCGCAGGGCATGGAGAAGCTCAAGAAAGACTCTCTGCTCGGGGGGACATAAATAT
>JACZKW010000096.1:0-26463 GCA_014859835.1 Thermoplasmata archaeon
GATTCGATGCGCGTCTCGGACTCCTGAACACCCTCTTCTCTCTCGGTGAGGGCTGCCTGTATCGAGTCGAGTTCCTGGGTCCTCTTCTGGAGGTCCTCGTTCTCCTTACCTATGTTGCCAAGTAGCTTGGATAGTTCAGCCTGCTGTGATTCGGCACTGGTGTCGATCTCCGACCTCCGTCTCTCCAACTCCTCTTTCTCTGAGGCGAGCTCCCGCTCCCTCTCTTCTATGCTATCGATCTTGTCCTTGAATTCCTGCTCTTCCGATTCGAAGGCGGTTCTCCTCCGCTCGAGCTCATCAGCGGACCTCTGGGATTCCTCCTGCCCGACTCTGAGATCCTCCTCCGCTTGGGATATCTTCGTCTCCCTTTCTCCGAGGTCGACATCCATATCCGCCAAATCTGCCCTGAGGTTCTCCGTCTCGACTATGAATGCTCTCCTCTCGTCCTCCAGAGCTGAGGTCGAATTGTCGAGATCCATCTTCCGTGCCTCGAGGCTGGATTGCAGCTGCTTCAGAGAGCGTTCCTTTGCTTCGATCTTTTCGCGTTCGCCCTCGATCTGCTTCCTGTCCCTGTCAAGGCTCTCAAGGCGCACCTTTGTCTCCTCGACTTCCTTGAGCCATTCGGTCCTGGATTGCTCGTAGCTCTCCATCTCCTCGTCGAACCTCTTCTGACTCTCTTCGAGTTCGAGCCTTTCCTTCACGAGTCGTCCATAGCCGATCTCGTACTCGTTTATCGATTGTCCGATACCTACCTGGAGCGATCTCATCAGACCACGCTTGGCATCAGCTGCCGCCTCGAACGACTGTCTGCTGCGGTTGAGGTTCTGCTCCCTCTCCAGTAGTAGTGTGACCCTCTCGTTTATCTGGGAATGTCTGTCCGAGACCTCTGCCTCGAACTCCTCGAGCTCCTTCTGCCATGATTCCGTGTCTTGCTGAAACTTCGAGAGCTCGTTCCTGAGGTTCTCGAGTTCCTCGATCTCTTGAACATGAGCGGTCTTCTCCGTCTCCATGGCCTTTATGGCTTCTTGAGCGCTCGCATGCTCGTTCCTGGCCTTCTGCTCAGCTTCGAGAGCCGCCTTGCTCCTGGCCTCTATCGACGCATCTAAGGTGCCTTCGACGGAGTTGAGCATCTCCTTTATGAACCCCGTCTCATCGTCCTCGGCGACGTCCTTTCCCACGAGCATGAAATGGAGCTTCTGGCCTCTTATGACCGTTCCGACGAGTCTGTCGACCTCGAAGGCTCCAATAGCTGCTATGTCACCCTTTCCTTTGATCGCCTTCTTGACATCATCATAGCTGATGTCTGCTTTCGTGCTGAATACGAACTCCTTCAGAAGTCGGCCATCTGGCTCAACTAGAAATCCCTTGTATATCTTTTTCCCAAACATTGGACCACTTCCGACGGGGGTGTCGTGACCGGGTCATTGGGGTACGGGCAAAGACCATTCGAACCCTCTGTGTTATGCCCGCATACCTGGACGACTGGAAGTTGTTATCGGGTCGCCTGAACATAACCTTTTCCCTGCGGATATCTTTCGCGAGTCCAAGCCATACGGGGGGGAAACGCATCGGTCGTGCGCTTATCCGATAGAATCCACCCTCACGGTCTGAATCTTCTCAGCAAGGATGCATTCGCGACCACCGAGACCGAGCTGAACGCCATGGCCCCGGCGGCTATCATCGGACTGAGAAGCCAATCCGTGAACGGATAGAGTATCCCAGCCGCTATGGGTATCGATGCTGTGTTGTAGATGAGTGCCCAGAACAGGTTCTCTCTTATCTTGCGGAATGTGCGTCTACTGAGCCGGATGGCCGTGGAAACCCCTTTCAGGTCGTCTCGGACGAGGACGATATTGCCAGACTCGAGGGCGATGTCCGTTCCGCTCCCGATGGCAATCCCAATATCTGCCTGTGCAAGTGCGGGTGCATCGTTTATTCCATCGCCTACCATCGCGACAATCTCGCCGGCCTCCTGATACGATCGTATGGCTGAGGCCTTGTCCTTCGGCAGGAGCTGCGCTCTGAACTCCTGGATCCCTGCCCTGGCGGCGATCGCTCTTGCGGTCCTCTCATTGTCCCCTGTGAGCATCACCACCTTCAGTCCCATGTCTGTCAGGGTGCGGACCACCTCTTCCGTTCCTGCCTTGAGCGTATCGGCAACTCCTATGGCCCCCAACATCTTGTCCTGAGCGATGCAGACCATGACTGTCATACCCTCATCCTCCATCTGGGTGATGGATTGGTCCAGCTTGGATGGAGTAGACATCAGCCGCGCTGCCATCCTCCTGTTGCCAACATGTATGGTCACGCCCTTCACAATCGAAGTCACTCCTTCGCCAGTCACTACCGTGGACGTTTCGGGCTCGTCCAGAACAATCCCTGCTTCACGAGCGGCCTCTATCACCGCGCCGGATAGGACATGCTCAGAACCCCTCTCCGCGCTTCCAGCATGATAGAGCAGTTCCCGCTCATCGTGCGCATCCCCCAGAACCAATTTCACGACCTTCGGTTCGCCAACGGTCAGTGTACCCGTCTTGTCGAATATCAGGGTGGTCAGCTTCCCCGCGGTCTCCAGAGCATCGGCATCCTTTATCAGCACTCCAAGCTGCGCGCCCCTGCCTGTGCCGACGACGATGGCGGTAGGAGTGGCGAGCCCCAATGCGCATGGGCATGCGATCACGAGCACCGCCACGAATGTGGTGAGGGAGAACGACAGTGCATCTCCAACATCCCATATCCCGGATCCCACGTAGTACCAGAAGATGAATGTGGATACTGCGACTATCAGTACAGCTGGCACGAAGTATCCTGCGATCTTGTCGGCATATCTCTCTATCGGCGCTTTCGAGCTCTGCGCATCCTCGACAAGCTTCACTATCTGGGCCAAGGTCGTATTCCTGCCGACGCGAGTGGCCTTCACCTTCAACATGCCTGATATGTTGACTGTCCCGCCGATGACTTCGGCCCCCTCAACCTTCTCTTGTGGTATCGATTCGCCAGTGACCATGGATTCGTCCACAGATGAACGTCCTGATTGGACTATGCCATCTATCGGCATTCTCTCCCCCGGCTTCACCAGGACCAGGTCTCCTTCTTTGATCTCATCGATGCTGACTTGTGTTTCAGCGCCATCCCTTATCGTCACTGCTGTGGATGGTTGGAGGTCCATGAGCTTCATTATCGCCTCTGATGTGGAGCCTCTGGACCTGAGTTCGAGATACTTCCCTGCAAGGACCAGAGTGATTATCACTGCCGAAGTGTCGAAGTAGACATCGGGCGTGCTCACCAATTCTGGACTGAGTGTGACTATCAGGCTGTATATGAATGCGGAGCTCGTCCCAAGGACCACCAATGTGTCCATATTGGCCCTCTTATTCAAGATCGCCCTGTAGGCACCCTTATAGTACCTGAATCCCGCGAAGAACTGGACTGGAGCAGCGAGGATCAGCAGGATGTAATTCCTGATGTCTGTGGTCATAAGGTCCGACCAGAACGAGTACGTCATGGTGATCGATGCAACAGGGATCACGAATGCCAGCGCTATGATGAGGTCCCTCATCACGGCATTCAACTCTGCCTTCCTCGCCAGCCTTTCGGCCATGACTCCCTCTATCTCGAGGACTTTGTACCCGGCCTTCTCAACTGCTGCTGCCAGCATGGATCTTGACGCCAATGTGGAATCGTAGTCCACCGTCGCCTTCCCGAGGGCGAAATTGACCTTTGCCTCTTTCACCCCTGGAACCTCCTCCAGACTCTCCTTGATAGTGAGCGCGCATGTGGCGCAATGCATGCCCCCAATCGTCAGCGTCGATTCGTCCCGTGCGATATCGTACCCCGTTGATCTGACTGCGTTGGCAATATCCTCCATCGAAATCCTATCTGGGTCAAATCGAAAGGTGGCTTTCTCGGTGGCCAGGTTGACTGAGATATCGTCAACGCCTTCCAGAGATTCCATGGATTCTCGCACTGCGTCCACGCACGTTGCACAATGCATGCCCTTGATTCGAACCGACCCCTTTCTCGAACTAGACAAGTCCTATCTCCTCTCAGTTCACAGGCGGTCCTAGCACGTGCAATCAAATATCAATTGTGCCGGTCCGATGCCATTTGTCTGCATAATCCTCGAAGCAATCGATTGGGGGTGGACAATGTATCAAAAAGGGGAATGTTATTTCAATACATATGCTTGATTGTCACCAAAAAGGTACTTCTTTCATGAATGATCCTATATCGCAACAGTGTCTTCCACGAGATCTTTGCTGCCCTCTCGTCGCGAACGCTCAAGTTCTTGCCCATCTCCATGAATGTCCTTTGTTTCTCGACGGTTACTCCGATTGTCATGTATGACGCAAATGCGTGGCCTTTCTGGTCGTTCTGAGAGGACACATCTGCCCGCCGATTGGTCACTCCCTGCACTTTCGCACGGATGCATTTACTATGGGGCATCACCTATGCTCCAATGCGAGGTGTCGCTCTTTGGCCAGAGTCAATGTCAAGTTCTTCGCCACAGTACGCGAGGCTGCAGGAACCGCGTCGACCAGCATGGATGTCGATGATCTTGGCTCTCTGATCTCATATCTATCGATTGAATATGGTCTCGCCATCGTTCCAGCGAATAGCGACCTTAGTGCTCTCTCAGATTCTCTCGTGATATTGGTGAATGGCCAAAATATCCGTCAGTTGAAAGGGTTAGACACGCCCCTGGCCGATGATGACGAAGTGTCCTTGTTCCCGCCAATCTCGGGAGGGTGACGACCAGATGCCCTTGGGAAGCCTTGCGAATCGCAAGATAAGCTTTATATCGGGCCAGACCATAACCGCGATTCAGGATTTGAGATGGCAAGCGAGACCGAGCCACGCAAGCCCAGAGACTCGTTGGGCATGGTTTTGGCTGTACTGACAGCGCTCATCGTCGTATCCATCGGTCTGATTGGATATGTCATATACGACAACTCCAAGGCCGCAGATATGGGGACAGTCTACGTAGCGGAATCAGGGGACACGGTCTATCTCGACTACATCGGCATGTTCGAAGACGGCAGTGTCTTCGACACGAGCTTCTACAGCGTGGCCTCGAACGATACGAGCTATCCGAAATCGCTCACATTCTCTCCCAGGGAAGAGTCGTCATATTCTGCATTCGAGATGACCGCTGGCCTGTATGGCGAGTCTGGTGGGACCATCAAAGGATTCGCTTTGGGAGTCATAGGGTTGAAGGCTTCCGATGTCCGAACCATTGTGATTGCGCCCGAGGACGCATATGCGATCAACGCCGGCATGGTCACCAACATCAGCCTTAATCAGGAAATACCGATCGTGGAAACGTTATCATCCACTGATTTCACTTCCCTCTTCGGTACGCCCGCAATTCCGTTCAGCTACGTGACTCACTTTGAATGGGGTTGGGATGTCCTGGTTCTGTCAGATGAGTTCGGCATGGTGACTTACAAGCATGTCCCGAGTGTCGGCCAGGTGGCATATCCGTTCGGGGATCCTGAGGACGAATACAGTCCCTCGGGATGGGCATGCACGGTGGTGTCCTACGACCCTGCTGCTGATGATGGCATTGGGAAGATAATAGTCCACCACGACATCACGGAGTCCGACGTGTACAATGTCAAGGGCGTGACATATGATGATTCGGTCTTCATCGTGTCAGGGTACAATGAGAGCGCTGGCACGTTCCAGGTCCATTGGAGCAACAGCGAGATCGGATACAACGGCGAAATCGCCGGAAGGACGCTCGTCTTCGAGATATACATCCGTGGTGTAGTGAAGGCCTAGTCATTCCCTGGCCCTCCTTCCTCTGGATCGACGCACACACCTTTCATCAATCTTGCCGAAAGCCTTCTGAACTGCTTATCTATGGCGAGCTGCACCTTCTCGTTCCCCGATATCAGGGTCGCACCAACGGCCAATATGAAGCCTGCGAACACGTCCGCGGGCCAGTGCACCCCGAGATATAGGACGGCGAAGGTTATTCCTAGAACCGATAATCCGACGAAATAGACGTACTCCTTCTTTCTCCAGTCGATGATTCTCCCCTTGAGGCCTGCTGAGCTCAGGACAAGCAGCGTGGTCATCACGATACTGATGTGCCCACTCGGGAAATCGTTGTTGAGCGGGTCGACGCTCGTCACCATCCTCCCCCAGTTTGTGTTTATGTATAGCAGGGGGGTGAGACCGGAGTCCGCATAGAACCCTGTCACGGTGACCGGGACAAAGATGTAGAATGGCAGCAACACGATGTAATTGAACATCATAGCGACAGAATACCGTTTTACCAGGTCCATCTCGCGCACGGTCATCAGGATGACTGGTGTGAAGTAGAGGATGAATGTGAATATCCAGACGTAGACCAGTATGGATAGGTCTACTACAATCTGGTAATCAAGACGGTCCTGGAGGACCCGTATCGCGTTCCCGCTTATGCTGAAGATCCAGTTTGTATAGAGGACCTCCTTGGAGACCTCGTCAGCGCTGCGGATGGCGCCCTCGACGAGGGTTATGAGCGGGAGCATGATGAGCATCAGAACGTATGCCAGGTTGTATTTGAGGGCATGAAGCGTCTTATGTATCGAGATCTCCTTCCAGCCTACCAGCAGTAGTACACCAGCTACGACTCCCACGATCATAGAGACGACATATAGCAGTAGGAAGACGGGGTACGACAATGGCATATGTCCCGTCATCACATCTGAACTGGCATAGAAAAAGGTTCCCAGAGGATGGCGCTTGCAGGCTATCTCAGAACCATCTGTTCTCCAGATCGTTCTTCATTATCTCCGCAGCCAGATCGTAAGTCTTCTCAAGCTTGGCAGTGCACGTGTCAATGGAGAAACCCATTGCCATCGCCACTGCTTCCATCTTCATGGAGTTTGCTTTGGACAGACATCTCCTGATCGCATCAGTGCAGGATGTCTCGTCGAAGAGGCAGCCGTTCTTGCCTTCTTTAACGAACTCAGGTATCGCCCTGCTCCTTATCCCCGCGACTGGCGTGCCCGACGCCATCGCCTCGAGGACTACCAATCCCTGAGTCTCGAAGGTTGAGGCTATGACGAGCATGTCGCAACTCGCATACGCCTTTGGCAGATCGTCGTCTGGCAGGAATCCTGTGAAGACCACTCGGTCCTTGATCCCGAGTGATTCGGCAAGTCGTTGATAATGATCCGATGCCGGACCCTTCCCCACAACCAGCAGTCGCAGGTCAGGCTCCTCCTTTCTCAGGTCGGCCATCGCATTCAGCACTATGTCCAACCGTTTCTCGAATGATAGCCTGCCAACATGCAAGATGACTCGGTTTCCGTCGAGCCCCCATCTCTCCAAGAACGCCGGGTCGTGATTCTTCGGCGTGAACCGTTGTATGTCGATGCCTGTAGGGACCACTTCGCAGGCCTTCATCTTGATTCTGTTTTCGATCAACTCGTCTCTTATGGGGGCCGATGGCGCTATGACGACCTCTGGACGTCTCAGGAGGTTCCGGAGATATATCCAGACCATTGGCACCATCATATCTTCCCTCAAAGGAACGAACGAATAGTATTTCACGGCCTCATTTGCCATCGTATGGAACGTCAGCACATGCGGTATGTTCAACGCCCTAGCAACGGTGAGGCTCAGGATTGCCATCGATGCAAGGCCATGGCAGTGGAGCACATCGACTCTCTCCTTTCTGACGCATTCCATCATCCGCGGGGCCGCCCAGACGATGCGATAATCCGTGTAGGATCTAAATGCGAACGATGGGAAGTAATGGACCGGTCGATCCATCTTCAGCCTCTTCGGAGTGTCCGGAGCGAACATGACCACTTCATGCCCCCTGGCTTCGAGTCCTCTAGCCTGGGTCTCCATGGAGATGACGGCACCGTCGATGGTCGGATAGAACGAATCTGCGAACATGGCCACCTTCAGCGAATCACCTCGTCTATCTGTTGACCGATATCTTCTTGAGTTTCAATAGCAGATCTTCTGGGGATCTGCCGAGCAATCTTATCATGGGCTCCTTGCCCATCCCACCCTTATCATATATCACATCTGGAACCCGGCCATATCTCTCAATAGCATCGAGAACGCCCCATGTCATAGATGACGCTCCTTTCGGCTCCTTGGCCCTTTCGAACGAAGCCACCGATAACTTGGCTTTTCTGCAGGCGGAGACGTTCGCATCCGAATACTTGACATTCATAGCGCATCGGATCTCCGGGTCCTGTGAGGATGTGGCGAGCACGATCCTCGCGACATGCTTGGACGCACCGAATCGCGCGCATCCGACCTTCTTCGCCCTCGTGCCGCATCTGACGATCCTTCCATCGAAGGCTGCGACCTCTCCGGGCTCCAAGGCTCCTAGCATCCCATATCCCATATTTGTTCCGACTTCTGGGATGAGGTCCGAGTCCATTATGTCTTCGAGAGCTTTCGAAGCAACCTCCAAATCCTCAAGCATGTTCGCTTTCTGCGCCTCGGCCCTGAGTATGGAAAGGGGGTTCACGCAAGGTATGCCAGTACCGACGACCTCCCTGCTCATTATTGCCTTGAATATCATCGATTTTGAGATTCTCACTGCCTCCTCTATCTCGTATCCGTGCGCGAGGTTGCCTGCAATCAGTGAGGCGAGTGTGCAACCGGTCCCATGGACATCGGCGTCGATTCTCGGCGACGATAGCTTCAGGATCTCTCCATCCCACAGAAGGAAATCCGTCGCCTCCTTGGTCTTGAGATGCCCTCCCTTCAACAGTACTGCATCTGAACCGAACTCCAGAATCTCTGCGGCCGCTCGTTTCGCGCTCCTCTCGTCCTTCACCTTGATGCCAGTCATTCTCTCGGCTTCGAGGAGGTTTGGGGTCACAATGGTGCTCATGGGAATCAGTTTGGTGATGAGCATCTCCAGGAATCCTGATTCGTGAAGTGGGCTGCCCGTTGTTGCGACCATCACAGGGTCGACAACGATGGGCGCTCGAACGCCTTTGAGGAGGGTAGCCACGGTCTTGACCGTTTCGCTGCTGAAAAGCATCCCTGTCTTCACAGCATCCAGCTTCACATCCTCAAGGACCGATTTGATCTGGCGGGCCACTTCCTGCTGAGGTATGGGGAATATCGAGGATACACCCTTGGTGTTCTGGGAGGTCACGCAGGTCACGACGGTACATCCGTGGATCCCTAGGGCCTCGAACGCCTTAAGGTCGGCCTGCAAGCCTGCCCCTCCGACTGAATCGGAGCCAGCAATAGTCAGAGCGTTCGCCATCGAGGCTCCATGGATTCCTATTGATAAATCTCTTGTGTCCGATGGTGAACCTGCTCCCTGGACGCTACACTACGGTTATATATGCGGTAGCCAATAAGAACGGTTTGTATGAAGGCTGAGTCCGGCCACATCGTGTTCAAAGAGAAGTTCAGGTGGAAATCCCTGAAAGACTGTTTCGAGGATCTTCTCAAGACCTTTCTTGAGGAGACAGATCAGGTCCCCGACGACGATGAGATCGTCCAGATGTTCCTCCGAATCAATATGATGGACATCGAGAAGAATCGGAAACCCGAGGGGTTCAACCGGAGAGGGAGGATCAGGATGGTGTTTCCCAACACCTCCGCCAAGAAGGAGTTCTATATCCGGTCGGATTCGAAGACCACTGAGATCATCAGGATAACCGAGAAGCTCAGCAGGTTTTTGAAGAAGGCGGGAGTGCCTCACACAGTCGAATGGGATCAGCTTAAACATCTCCAGGTTTGAGCTCGGTCGATACAATTGAATTGCGTGAGTCGTGTGATCCATGGGGCTCAAGGAGCGCGTCGGTCAGACTGTTCGTGACAAGTCGTCTCTTGATGGCATGAGGCATTCTTTTAGGACTATCGAGGAGCGGCAGGGCAAGAACAAGGCGAAGATACCAGACCTCGAGGCCCGCAAGGAACGATTACGCGCCGTGAAAGAGGGTTCCGTGGGCAATCAGGAGATGCTCATCGAAGCGATTTCCGCTCTCAGGGAGAACGGATTCAGGGTTCTAATGGTCAAGACCGCCGAGGCTGCTCTGAAAGCCATCCAACACGAGCTGCATGGTCATGAGCTGGTTGTCAAATCGAAGTCGAATGTCACTAAGGAGCTACACCTTGCCGAACACCTTGCGAAATCGGGGATCGAAGTGATCGAGACAGATCTTGGAGACAGAATCGTCCAATTGGCCGGTTGCAAGGCTGCCCATCCCACTGGACCTGCCTGCCACATGACTCGGTCTGAGATCGCGCAACTCTTCTCAGAGCATTTCGGTCGAGAGATATCCGACGATCCTATGGAGCTCACATCAGTCATGCGCGACGAGATCGCGGAGTATCTATCGAAGGCTATGGCGGGGATAACAGGTGCTAATGCCATCACCGCGGCCGAGGGAGCTGTGGTGATTGTCCATAACGAGGGCAATGCGACAAGGTGCGCGATGCTCCCTGACAAGCATATCATCGTCACCACGCCTGAAAAGATAGTACCCACTCTTGAGGATGCTATGAACTCGATCAGACTGCAGACTTATCTGTCGACCGGGAAGATAGTCAGTTCGTACATCAACGTCATCACTGGCCCCAGCTACACTGCAGATATCGAGAAGAAGCTATATCGCGGGATGCACGGACCGAAGGACGTCGTCGTGGTGCTGGTCGATGATGGGCGGCTGTCCGCTGTCGATAAGGAGCCACAGTATTGCATCGGATGTGGCATGTGCCTTCTGCACTGCCCCGTATATAATGTGATGGGCCCGAGCTTCGGGAGTTCGGGTCATATGGGTGGTCAGGGCGTCTATCTCTTAGGCTCGACGGGGAAGCTTGAAGAATCTCTTGAGGGCGGTTTATTCCTCTGCACCTCATGCGGCGCATGCACCGAGGTATGCCCTTCGAGGATTGATACTAAAAAAGGGATGGCGAATCTCAGATGCGCTGCGACAGACTCGAAAAAGGTTGATATATCCGAACACAAGGAAGTCCTTGCAAGTCTCAGGAATTACGATAATCCGTGGAAGGTCCCACGGGCGCAGAAGTCCAAGTGGTCGAAGGGTCTGGGGCTGAAGCCTAAAGGCGAGGTCCTGTTCTTCGCAGGTTGCTCAACATCCCTTCTCTTCCCTGAGACTGCGCAGAAGATGGTTGAAATACTGAGGGTCCTCGGGATGGAACCTGCGTACATAGGCTCGAAGGAGAAATGCTGCGGGTCAACTGCTAGGAAGCTGGGTGCGTTCTCCATCGCGCGGGACAAGGCGGAGGCCTGCTTCCGAGATTTCCGTAATGCTGGGGCAAAGATTGTGGTCACGTCGTGTCCTGGATGCTCATCTGCTCTGAATCATTATCCTGACTTGATAGAAGAATACGGGATCGATGTCAGTCACATCTCTCAATTCCTTGATGGGAAGCTGTCGCATGAATCGCTCTCCCCTGTGCGCCTGGAATGCAAGGTGACCTATCACGATCCATGCGACCTTGGACGGATACAGGGCATCTACGAAGAACCCCGTCATGTGCTATCACAGGTCTTGGATGCACCGATCGTCGAGATGGGTCGATCTCGCAGGAACAGTTCTTGCTGTGGTTCTGGCGGAGGCGTCAAGAGCGGATTCCCATCGCTCTCCGAAGCAATCGGTGCCGATCGGATCGATATGGCAAAATCTGTGGGTGCTGAGCTGATTGTGACTTCATGCCCGTGGTGCGTGCAGGGTCTACGAGAATGTCAGAAGTCCAGGACCAAGGTCCAAGTGAAAGACCTGGTGGACGTTGTCCACGAAGCGCTAATGCGCAAGGAATGATTGGACCTATCTCCATCATCCGTGTACACCCAAGGCGAATTCTCCGACCGTGTGATAGGTCGGTCCATCAGGACCGAGGACGCTCTTCTTCAGGCGTATGTGATCTATTCTGTAGCTGCCATATTGGGTGGCAGCCTTCTCCTTGATCATGTTCTGAAGCCGGCCAATATCTCCAGAACTCCTCGTTCTGGCAATCGTGAGGTGCGGCTTGAACCCCTTTCGGTCTCGTTCGAATCCGATTCCCCCAAGAGCGATGTCCAAATGCTCAGCGATGACCGTGAGCAGTTGGCCGTCGTGCACGCCTATCCAGACCACCCTTATGTTCGACACTGATGGAAAAGCTCCCAAACCCGCCAATCTGATGGAGAATGGTGTGGTCTCATCGGATATCCTGCCCATTCGCGAGCATATCTCGCCGACGAGGTCCTCATCAGTGTCTCCCAGGAATTTCAACGTGAGATGGAGTAACTCCGGCCTCACGATCTTCAAGTCCGCCCTCGAACGACGAAGCTCACCCAGAAGCCCGACCAGGTCCTGCGTCGGTTCGATGTCGACTGAGATGAACGCCCTGATCCTCAACGGCTGAGGAAACGACTTCTCGACTAATAGTCCTTCTTGCCCGCGAGTGACTATGATTTTGCGCATTGACTACTTCAGTCGTCTCCTGCGATGTCTCGTGTCCAGGGATCGTATCTTGCCTCTGAGCATGCTGAACCCCATGATGGCAATGATGAACGCCACGGACAGGCCAATCAAATATGCGAGGTCTCCGAGCGAACTCTCATACAGCGCTCCGAACGAGGCTGAGAAGTTGAAGGCGCTGTGCAGTCCAACCGCTCCAAGGTAATATGGTAGCCAGGACTTCCTCAGGATTCCGCTCTTCGCTATTCCGAAGCCGAATAGCGCGGATGCAGTGGCATGGAGAAGCGCCGAGGATAAGCTTCTTACGATAGCTGTAGCAATCCATGCACCCGCTCCATCGGATGCGTAGGCACTGAATTCGTAAAGAAGGTTCTCTGTCGCTGCGAACCCCAACCCTGCAGCCGCTCCGTATACGATCCCGTTCTCGAGTTCGGTCAACATCCTGCGGGATCTGGCTCTGAACACGCCGACAGCCTTCGCTGCTTCCTCGACGAAAGGTGCGATGACACATGCGAGGATGAGCACGGGGATGCTCGGATTCTCTCCAACGAACTCGTATAGTCTTTCAAGGTTCCTGTTGAAGAATGATGCAAGGACTATCTCCAATGCGATTGCGATTATCACGGAGATCAAGGATCCATAGAAGAACACCTTGACGACTGCGCCCCACGGTTCGCGTGAGTACTTCTCAGTGTTCCTGACCCATACCAAGTACAGCAGGGATGGCACGAATGCGACAAGAACTATAGCTATCGCGAACAAGACCCAATCGTCCAATAGCGCACCATATCGCGAAGGATTGCCATGTTATATCAAGATTGACACATGCCTCATTTCGCAGCGAAAAGGTCGCCACCGAACGAGTCAGATATGAGAATATGGTTCCTTGGATGGGAAGTAATTAAAAAGGGGTTTTTGGGACTCGCCTAGTCCACCATCTTGATTGCGTTGTTCGGGCACTCGTCCACGCAAGCGCCACAGTCAAGACACTTCTTCTCGTCCACGACTGCGACATCTTCACAAGTGATCGCTCCCTCAGGGCAGACATCTACGCAAGCGCCACATGCAACGCATTCATCCTTTGTGATCTTAGCTGGCATCTGACTAACCTCCGTTGGTATTTTTCGGCATTATCTGCCGCCATATAAACTTTCTTGAGCGAATCGTATACTGTTAGATTTTTATTCATCTCTGAAATCTAATTCTGGCAAGTCGTCATCAAGGAGAAGGCGGGAGTGGTTAGTTCTTCTCGACAAAGTATTTGTCTGGAATTACCCTTCGCTGACATCGAAGATGACGGAAAATTTCATCGGCAGGTGGATTCTCACAAATGAGGGTCTCAAGGAAGGATGTCTCGTCCTGGCTGGGGAGGAGGTAGTCGATGTTCGTATGGGCAGAGCTCCGCTGGAATCGACAAAGTCGTTGATCGTTCCATGTTTCGTCAATGCACATACCCACTTGGGTGATGCTTTCGCATACCCTTCCCCGAAAGGGACGGTGGAGGAAATCGTCGGCCCTCCTGACGGCTATAAACACCGCAGATTGAGAGAAGCTGACCGTGACACCAAGGTCCGTGCAATGCGCGAATCCGCCAGATTGATGCTTTCCTCCGGATCATCTGTTTTCGCGGATTTCCGGGAAGAAGGGGTTGAGGGGGTAGGTATGATCCTAGAGGCCATGACTGGTTCGTTGCTCAACCCGATCATACTGAGCCGTCCATTGAACATCGATGCCGGGGATGTTGAACTTAGGGAGATGCTGTCGCGATGCGATGGATTTGGAATGAGTTCGATAAGAGATATCCCCTACGACCTCCTTGAGCGTGCTTCCAGACTCGCAAGGGCATCCGGTAAGATATTCGCGTTACACTCCAGCGAGACCGTACGTGATGACATCGACAGAGTGCTGGACCTGAAACCAAGATTCCTCATCCATATGACCTCTGCTCTCGAATCTGATCTCGTGAGATGTTCTGAGGCAGGGGTTCCCATAGTGGTCTGTCCGAGGTCCAATGAATTCTTTGATATGAATCCCCGCATCCCCGTCTTACTACGTCATGGGGTGGAGGTCGCATTGGGGACGGACAATGCCATGATCGCTCCTCCGGACATGCTGTCTGAGTTGCAGGCTGCCTATAGGTTGAGCTGGCGAAGAGGTGGCATATCTCCTGAGATTGCGATACGTCTGGCGACGTATTCCGGGCGCAAAGTATTAAATGCGGAGCGCATCACTACAGAAATCAGTTGTAATGATGACCTCGCGGTCATCGATGTCACGGGCGATGAGCCCTTGGCTGAGGTGGCCACTGTTGCGGGGTCCGCGACCGTATCTGCTATCTCCTTGGGGGGAAAGCTATGGAGGCCGTAAGTTGGATGATATCAAGAGGATACTCATAGCCACAGACGGATCCGAATACACTAGAGAGGCGGTCACATACGGCCTCTGGCTTGCCAAGCGGCTGGATGCAGAGGTCACTGCTCTGTATGTCATCGACCAGACATCATTTGTCAGCTACCCGATGGATTCGTCCATTGTAAGCGTCTTCTCACTGCTCGAGAAAGAGGGCAAGAGGGCTGTGGAGGAGGTTCGCGAAGATGGAGAGTCGATGGGCGTGAAGGTCACTCCCATGGTTCTAGAAGGTTCACCCACGCGGAAGATCATCGAGACGTCTTCCGATTTCGATCTCGTCGTTCTTGGCACGCTGGGACGCTCAGCAATAGCCAAACTTTTCATGGGAAGTGTGGCCGAACGAGTTACTCGCTATGCTCCGTGCCCAGTTCTGGTTGTCAGGAGCAAGAAGAGGTGACGACCTGATGAAAGTAAAAGAGATAATGACTGAGAATCCGATAGTCGCCGAATTGCCAGGAACGCGCTCCGAGGTGCTGAAGCAACTGGTCAGTCACAATATCACCGGCATGCCCGTCGTGAAGACCGATGACGGGACCCTTGCGGGTTTTGTGACTCGTCAGGATATCTTCTTCAAACCAGAAGAGGAGCAGCTCGCACTCGTCATGAGGAGGGACTATCCTTCGATCAGCCCGAACGCCAGCGTCAAGGACGCTGCTCGAATATTGGTCGAGATGGATCTTAGTCACCTGCCTGTGGTGGAGAAAGGCAAGCTCGTAGGGATCATAACACCCACGGACCTTCTGATCGTGGTCGAGAAGATGAATCCAGAGCTGTCCGTGGAGGATATCGTCCGATCCCCTTGCATCCCCATATATCACGGTGCTCCGCTAACGGTCGCACTCGCCACGTTCAAGACCGCGAAGGTCTACGCCCTCCCTGTACTGGATGATGACGCCAAGCTCGTGGGCATCGTGACGGACAGAGATATCTTCAATCAGACGATCGTAGACAGGTCGGTCGCGATGAGTGACCTCGGGATAAGCGACGGCGACGAAAACTGGACTTGGGAAGGCTTGCGAAACGTCATGAAGCTCTGGTATGAAGTCTCCAAAGTGGACCTTCCGAAATTGACCGTCAAGGATATCATGATCAAGAACCCAATCACCGTATTCAGGAAGACTCTCGTTGGAGATGCGGCTCGAGTGATGAGAAAAAGCGATTTCGGGCAGCTCCCAGTGAGGGATTCGAAGGACAACCTCGTAGCAATGATTTATGATGTCGATGTTGTATCCACACTCACAAAGTGATGCAGATATGGACTCACAGGAGATTCTCTCTCTCTGCAAACGCAGAGGATTCCTATGGCCCGCCTACGACATATATGGTGGGCTGGCGGGGATGTATGATTATGGCCCGCTAGGCGCTGCTCTTAAGAATAACATGGAGAACCACTGGCGCAGGTTATATGTTCTGGGCGAGGGATTTCTGGAGATATCTTGTCCTATCATCGCACCGGAGCCCGTGTTCAAGGCGTCGGGACACCTGGATGCGTTCGCCGACATGTATGTGGAATGTCTCAAATGTCATGAGAGCTACCGTGCGGACCATCTTGCAGAAGGTCTTCATGATAACCCTGCGACCCTCAAAGAGGATGAACTGGGCGAGCTGTTGAATGACAATGATGTGAAGTGTCCTAACTGCAAGGGTGACCTCACAGATCCGAGGAAATTCAACCTGATGTTCAAGACATCTGTCGGTGCAGGGGTCTCCAAGCCAGGATACCTTCGACCGGAGACCGCCCAGGGCATGTTCGTCAATTTCTCCCAGGTCTACAGGCACGCTCGCGAGAAACTACCCGTAGGTGCGGTCCAGATCGGCAAGGCATTCAGGAATGAGATATCACCGAGGCAAGGTCTTCTCCGTCTAAGGGAGTTCCATCAGATGGAGGCCGAATTATTCGTCCATCCCGAGAATAAATCGTGGCCGCGATTCTCTGCGGTGAAGGATACGAAGCTGCCGTTGGTCCCCAACTCTGAGCCAGCGAGGGTGATGACTCTTGCGGAAGCGGTTGATCAGAATGTTATTGTCAACGAGACCCTCGCCTATTTCATCTATCTCACATACAAGTATGCGTGTGATATCGGATTGGATCCCTCGAGGTTGCGCTTCAGGCAACATGAGAAGGACGAGATGGCGCATTACGCATCCGATTGCTGGGACATGGAAGCCGAACTCTCCTTCGGCTGGATAGAAATGGTCGGGATAGCCGACCGGGGATGCTACGACCTTCAGGCTCACATCAATCACTCCGGGTCCGAGCTTATGGCGTTCGAGTTATTCGATGAACCGAAGGAGGTGGAAGAGGAAGTCGTTAGAGCTCGTTTCGATGTTATGGGCAAATTGTTCAAGGGCGAGACGAAGAAGATCGCGGATGCACTGTCGAAGCTTCCCGCGGAGTCGGTCAAGGGAAAGGCCGAAGTCTCGTTGGACGTAGATGGACAGGCATACAAGATTTCCTCGGACTGCTTCGAAGTCATCATGCGAAAGGAGAAAGTCTCTGGACGGAAGCTGGTGCCCCATGTGATCGAGCCGTCCTATGGTGTGGACAGGATGCTATATTCTCTCCTGGAGCATTCGTACACGAAGAAGGATGATTATATCGTGTTGAGGTTCAATGGTCGCATGGCCCCCGTGAAAGCTGGCGTGTTCCCGCTCATGGCCCGAGATGGGCTCGATTCGATTGCAGTGGAAGTGCAGGATTCGATCACCTTTGCTGGCATGACCGCCTATTATGATGATTCGGGCTCGATTGGGCGCAGATATGCTAGAATGGATGAGATCGGGGCTCCCTGCTGCGTCACAGTCGATTACGAGACCAAGACAAACGGGACGGTGACGATTCGTGATAGGGACAGCGCCAACCAGGTTAGGATTAAGAAGGAGAACGTCGCTGTGGCTGTTGCGAGGATCGTGTCGGGAGCGGGTCTAGAAGCTCTCGAAGGACTCTGAAGGGAGATCAGGAAACAGTATGTCCTCACAATCTTCCAGTGACCCGTCTGATTTTCACGGATTTCCAAGGCCCGTGGACCTATCAAACGAGTTCCGGAAATACATCGGCAGGCAGGTTAGCTATGCAACTCATGGCATCCACAAATATCCTGCTAAATTCATACCTCAAATCCCAAGATTCTGCATCGAATCCTTTTCCAAGGCAGAGGATGTTGTTCTCGACCCGTTCATGGGCTCGGGGACCACGCTCCTAGAGTCGTACATACTAGGAAGGGAGAGCTACGGTATCGACATCCACCCATTGGCCAGGATGATCGCCAAGGTCAAGACCACACCCATCGATCCCACGCATCTCTCTCGTGTCGCGGAGAAACTATTGGATAATATTCGCTCGGATGATTGTGATAACAGCTCGCTGATACCTGATATACCCAATAGGGACCACTGGTTCCGTCCTGAGGTCCTTGGAAATCTGGCGACGATAAAGAAATATGTGTGGCGCATACGAGGTGGACCCACGCAGGACTTCTTCAAGATATGCTTCTCATCAATCATACGGAAGATGTCGAACTCGGACGCCGATTCGTTGATCCCTGAGGTCACGAGCTTCAGAAAGAAACTGGATGAGCAAGGCAAAACCTCATTCGATGTGATGTCCAAATTCGAGAATACCGTTGGCAATAAACTGCTGGATGCGGAGGAGCTCTGGAAGATCTCTCATGATGTGGAGAAGGAGTTCAGAGACCTGCCGACCATCAACATAATCGGGCGCGATGCTCGGGACATCGAAATGGATGATTCATCCGTCGATCTCGCCGTCACCTCTCCTCCATATGCCAGTGCTGTTCACTATGTGAGTGTGCACAAGCTGGAGATGTTCTGGCTCGATTTGCTCGATGACATGGCGAGGTTGGACGGTCAGGTCGTGGGGACGTCGAGGGCCTATGTCCGGGAGTACAGGCCTTGGGAACCAAAGACGAGCGTCCCTGAATTGAAACGAGTATTGACTGAACTGGTCGAGAATGATAAGAAAAGTGCGTATATCGTTTACAAGTATTTCGACGATATGAGGCGGAATCTCTGTGAGGTCAATCGTGTACTTTGTCGGAACGGGATATATTGCATGGTGGTCGGAGAGAACACTTTCAGAAAGGTCAGAATACCGACCTACCTCATCCTGGCGAGGATAGCTTCACAATGCGGGTACGAACTCAAAGGGACTTATGTCTATGACGTGATCAATCGACATCTCGACATCCCGCGCTGGAACGATAGTCGGATTGAGAAGGATTACATACTGGTCCTTCGGAGAAAGAGAAAGCCCTCCATGGACTGCCTCTGAATCGATCAACGTCATGGAGGCGTCCTGTATCCATTTGTCGGGACGAGTATCTCGAACCTTGCTCCCTTGCCATACTCCCCTCTTTCTCTTATGAATAGGCTGTCAGATTTAGAATTTCTCTGGTCACGTGCAATCCGTATCCAGTATTCTTTCCATATCCCTTTTCGAATATGATCCCCTCCTCTTCGTCTGGAATTCCGACCCCATCATCCTCGATGCTTATCATCAATCCATTCTCAGTCTTTGCGTCATGAACATTAACGGTTGTGATTCGGGTCCCATGTCTCAATGAGATTGTAGAAGATCCTCTCGAGCATCATATCCGCATAGATCTGAATGTCACTCAATCTGTTGACTACTTTTATTCCGCTGATATCCAGCTCGGACATCGCCTTGTTGAATACTCGTCGAACATCCTGCCACTCTGAGCTAGTGGAACCTATAGATTGATAGATTCGAGTGAATTCCAGCTGAGCGCTCATCGACCCCCCCTGAGAGGATCATCTTATCCAGGTATGACGTCATCTTGCTGTCCTTAGACATCTCCCTGGCTACCTGTGCGTAGCCCTGTATGAGACTGAGTTGATTTAGGCCATCATGCCGGGTGACAGCACTCATGAGTCCGAGTTTCTTATTCGCAAGCTTGACGGCTTCATCTGCTTTTCGTCTCTCCGCATCCACACGATCCCTCTGCAATCTTGCGTGCAGTACAGGAGCCACGAAATCCGAAATTGCCTTGACGTGCCTCACATCATCTTTTTCGTAATCGTTTTCTCTATTGGCCACGGCAAATATGCCTATGAGCTCGTCCTGATGGA
This sequence comes from Thermoplasmata archaeon, assembly GCA_014859835.1. Classification (GTDB taxonomy): domain Archaea; phylum Thermoplasmatota; class Thermoplasmata; order UBA10834; family UBA10834; genus UBA9653. Next base: position 19,932 of record JACZKW010000096.1, read on the forward strand.
TTATGGGGACCGAGATTGATCTGGTTATTGCGATGTGGCCCCCAGGGACATGATGTGCGCCATTTGAATATAGGGCCCTTCTCTGTTTCAATGCACGCCCCCAGATTCCTCCTCATGCTTCCGGCGGAAAGATGTATGTCTTGCCCGGAATCTGGCATTGATCCCAGATGTCTCTGGTCATCGAAGGTGCAACCATCGAACCATTCTCATCGATGTATCCGAAGAATCCATGTCTGCTATTAGTATCTTTGAGCAGTATCTTGAGCACTTCGTTGTACATTTCATCATCTGGCGAATTCAAGAATATCGGGATGATCTTATCAGCGATGTCGAGAAGCTGCTTCGAATCGAGGACAGAATCCTCTTAGCCTGTCTGGTCACCTTCTCCAGCTTTCAATTTCCTCTCCATCTATGAACCTGCCTGCATGCAGTATTCACACGCCGATGATTTAACATAATCATCTTCCGACCACCATTTATGTCCTGCCCTTGCCTCTCTCAATCCTTTTGGCCCCTCGAATTGCATCTTCGGAAGCGTACATACGGAGTGAATCGCTATCTTATTATGTCCGGTTTCTAATCATGTCTTTGGAAGGATGGGATCATGCCAGTCGAACCGCCTCTTAAATTGAGACTCTCTAGGTTGACCGTCACAAGTCTGAGGAACCTATGCGACGCTCAGAAACTATCCGGTTGGTCGAATCTGAAGAAGGACGAATTGGTCCAGTTCATATTGAAGAATCTCAAGCTCAGGGTACTTGAGGATTTCTGTACCGTGCAGGAAGAAATCTATTTCGTGGAGAACATGGCGAAGGCGATCAAATGGGCCGGGAGCCGGAAGGTCATAGAGCTCGACCCCGAGAGCGATTATACGATCGCGAATGCCACTTTCACTCTGCGTCGGTCTGACGGTTACGAGGTCTACAACATTCGTTTCGTGAATCAGACGACAGATGACATCGGCACCTCCTGTGAGTGCCTTGAGTTCAGGGAGAAGGGATATTTCTGCGCTCATCAGATGGCCACTCTTGTTCGGTGCCTTCAGGAAGCCCTTTTCACGTTGGACCGATGGACCGGTCCCATGACTCCTGAGGTCGAAGACATAATCCTAGCCAACGTATTCCGGAAGAAGAGATCGAGACATTAGAGGATATGCCCTCTGGCCAGACCTCTCGTTGACAAGCTTTATCTATGCTTACTCTTTTGTCCCGAAAGTCATGGCCCAGTACGATTGGCGAGAGTGCGAGCCCAAGTGGCAGTCGAAGTGGAAGGAATGGGAGATATACAGATTCGACCCCGCCTCCGAAAAGGAAGTATTCAGCATAGACAATCCTCCTCGATATGCCTCCGGCGCGATTCATTTGGGACATGCTTACGGATATACGGTTATTGACTTCGCCGCGAGATATAAGCGCCTGAAGGGTTACAACGTATTCTTCCCGCTCTGTTTCGATGTAAATGGTACGCCCGTCGAGGTACGAGTGGAGAAGGTCAAAGGGATCAAAGCATCGGATGTTCCCCGACAGGAATTCGTCAAGATGTGCAGCGAGTTCGCAGAGAAGTACATTGCTGAGATGATCAACCAATTCGAGATCATGGGAGAGAGCATGGATCCGTCGCTCTACTACCAGACAGATGCCGAGTACTATCGCCGCCTCACACAAATATCGTTCATACGCATGTTCAAGAAAGGACTCGTTTACAAAGGTCATTTTCCAGTGAACTGGTGTACTCGATGCGGGACCGCTCTCGCTGACGCAGAGGTCGATTACGAGCACCGATCCACGAAGTTGAATTTCGTCAAATTCCATGAGGCAGAGTCCGGTCGAGAGGTAATGATCGCGACGACTCGGCCCGAGCTGCTCTGCACTTGCCTTCTGGTCGCTGTGCATCCGGATGACAAATCCAAAGCCCATCTCTTGGGAAAAGAGCTGGTCACTCCGGTCTACGACCGACACGTGAAGGTCATTGCTGACCCGAAGGTCGACCCAGAGTTCGGGACCGGGACTGTCATGATCTGTTCCATCGGTGATAAGGACGACCTGGAATGGATCATGAAATACAACCTTCCTCTGGAGAAGGGGATCAACGAGGATGGCCGGATGACCTCGCTCGCTGGAAAATACGAAGGAATGCCAGTTGCAGATGCCAGGATGGCAGTCATCGAGGAACTTCGGTCGCAAGCGCTATTGTCGAAGCAAGAGCCACTCGATCAGAATGTGGGCATGTGCTGGAGATGCGGCACGCCGATCGAATTCCTGAAGGTCCCCCAATGGTTCATCAAGACCGTTCAATACAAAGATCAAGTGCTGAAGATGGTCGATGAGGTTGTCTGGAAACCTGATTTCATGAAGATCAGGATCAAAGATTGGATCAATTCGCTTGCCTGGGATTGGGTGGTATCCCGCCAGAGGTACTTCGCAACTGCCATCCCTCTATGGGAATGCGATAAGTGCGGCGAGGTGGTCCTTCCAGAGGAGGACCATTGCTATGTGGACCCGACTGTCGACAGGCCCTGTGTTGACAAGTGTCCGAAATGTGGCGGAGAGCTTGTCGGCTCGAAGGACGTCTTCGACACGTGGATGGATTCCAGCATCTCGCCTCTGTACAACACCTTCTGGGAGAGGGATGCGAAGATGTTCGAGAAGCTGTATCCGATGACTCTTCGCGCTCAGAGCCATGATATCATCCGCACATGGGCTTACTATACGATACTCCGCGAGATGCACCTCCTGAACAAGAAACCGTGGAACGAGGTCATGATCCATGGTTTCATAATGGCCCCGGACGGGAGACCTATGCATACGTCCTCAGGGAATATCATCGACCCGATGCCCTTGCTGGCCAAATATGGTGGGGACGCGATGAGATACTATGCTTCCACCTGCAGTTTGGGGATGGACCATTCCTTCAAGGAGCAGGAACTTGTCCGCGGGAACCGACTCTCTGTCAAGACATGGAATATCATGCGATTGGTCGGTGCTGCCTGCAAGGGTCGCCCGACCAAGCCCGAGAAGGCGCATCCCATCGACAGGTGGATACTGAGCCGATTCGGGGAACTGGTCGGAAAGGTTGAGGCGCACAACGATCAATACCAGTTTGATCGTTCCACTGCGCTCCTGGAAGATTTCCTCTGGCATGAGTTCGCAGATCATTATATTGAACTCGTGAAGCACAGGGTCTACTCAGACGATGACGAGGGCGCCAGATATGCGCTATATACCGTCGGCCATGGACTGCTCAAGATGATGTCAGTCATATTGCCTCACATGGCGGAGGACGCCTATCAGATCAATTTCAAGGAATTCGAGGAAGACCTGAGCATACACGTGTCCGCTTGGCCCGAGAAGTCTGAGAAGGACGAGGCGCACGAGATCATGGGCGGATCAGTGAAGGATATCGTTTCTTCGATCCGCGCGTGGAAGGCTGCCAATGGCATGTCACTGAATTCCGAGCTGTCCCGGGTCGAGATCGTCGGTCCTGAGGTCGCGTGTCTGATCAGCGGCTCCGAGGAGGACATCCGCGCAACCGTGAAGGCGAAGGAACTGCAGCTGCTGGTTGATGTCAAGTTGAATGAGACCGTCACGGGGGTGAAGTCCATCCATGCAAAACTCGGGCCGACCTTCAAGAGAGATGCCAAGGAGATTGTCGCATACCTCTCCTCATTGAGTGGCGATGCGATTGCCACGGCGGATAGCGGCATCGAGGTGCCTATGAGCGATGGTAGGAAGATTTCTCTTGGACGGGAGTTCTATGATGTCGTTAAGACGATATCATCCGAGCGCGGAGAACTGAATCATATCACCGCCGGCGGGCTCTCTGTGCTGATGTACAAGTGATTCAGGCACGACCACATTCCTCGACAGTTTATAATACTCAATCCACAATTTGAACCTGGACATGGATAAGAAAGAGTTTATCGTCGAGGCGCTCAGAGGTGTTTTGGATCCTCACACAGGCGTCAGCGTATACGACATGGGACTGATCTCTGGCTTGGTAGTGGACGAGAATTCCGTTGAGCTCACTTTCATGCCAACGAGCCCGTTCTGCCCCATGGGTGTCGAACTCGCGAAGGCGATCAAGGATCAGGTCCTGACTGTCGACGGCATCACAAAGGTGAACGTCAAAGTGGTGGGACACATCCGGGCGGACGACATCAATCGAGAGGTCAACGCCTGAGTCGGTCTCTTATCAGGCTGACCCGGACGTGCTTTCCCGCCACGGTGCATCTCTCAAGGTCCTTCATCGCTCCGAATGCAACGCTCTTGTGCAGATGGACCCTGCTGTCCCCATCACCTATCGTGACGTCTCCTATGAGATGTTCCTGGACTCTAGCCTTCCTCTCTATGAACTTCAGCAGGTTGACCATGTCTATGCCGTCATTTCTGCCCAGGTTGATCGCGAAGGCCACCATTCCGAAATTGTCTGCGTACTCTTCGAAGTCGAGCTGGCGCTTCACGGTGTCCCTGCCGCCGGAATCGGGCACGTCCTCCTCTTGGATCGTCGTCCTGCCGAAGCTCTCTATGGCTTTGACCAGATGCCGTTCCTCATTGGAGACGAATGTGATTGCCTTTCCAGCACGTCCGGCTCTTGCAGTTCTGCCGATCCTGTGGACGTAGTCTCCGGGGTTGCCCGGGATGTCGTAGTTGAACACATGCGATATGCCTTCGACATCTATGCCCCTAGCAGCGACATCGGTGGCGACGAGAATCTTCAATTTGCCACTCCGGTACTTCGCCATGACCTTCTCTCTTGCTGACTGGCCCATGTCTCCATGGATGCCATCCACGGAGTATCCATAGGCCTTGAGCTTCCTCACCAGTGTGTCCACCATCCTCTTCGTGGAACAGAATATCAATGTGAGCGCTGGCTTCTCAGTATCAAGTATCCTGCACAGGGCCCAGAGCTTGTTCTTCCTGCCCACGTTGATGTAGACCTGCTCAGTCTGATCAACAGTCAGGGTGTCTTGACTGATATTCACCGTCTTAGGGTCCTTCATGTATCTCAGGGCGAGTTCCCTTATCGCCTCCGGAAGGGTCGCGGAGAAGAGCATCGTCTGTCGTTTCTTCGGAACCCTCTGGAGTATCCATTCTATATCATCGATGAATCCCATGTCCAACATCCTGTCCGCCTCATCGAGCACGACGACAGAAATGTCGTCGAACGAGAGTTCTCCTCTCCTCATGAGGTCCATCAATCGACCAGGCGTGCCTACCACAATCTCGACTCCCTTCCTCAATCTGCTGATCTGGACGTTCATCGACTGTCCACCGTAGATTGCTAAGGGTCGGAGGTCCATGTACTTCGCCAGTTCGAAGAAATCCTCGGCCACCTGCACGGCCAACTCTCTTGTCGGCACGAGCACAAGAGTCTGAATTCCTTTCTTGGGCGTGATCTTGGATACGATCGGGATAGCAAACGCTCCTGTCTTCCCAGTGCCCGTCTGGGCCTGGGCCATCAGGTCGTGGCCTTGATTGGCTACGGGTATGGTCTGTTCCTGGACGGGGGTCGGTTCTTCCCATTCCAATTCTGATATAGCTCTCAACAATTCTTGGCTGCTTATGAGCTCTCTAAATTCCATGCTTTCAGTCTTCCTTGTCTTCTTCCAGGTGTCGAGTTAGTCTTTTTGTACTATTTGAATCCATATGGTTTAGTAAGTGCGGGGCGTACAGATGGTTGGTGGCTTATCCAAGGCGAAGGATGCCTGGCAGAAGTTGTATTCCAAGCGCGGGCTCCATTATGGGGGTACTGGCGACATATTATTCCTTGAACCGCATCTGCGGAAAGGGATGCTCGCCATGGATGCCGGTTGCGGCGATGGGAAGACAACCGAGGTCCTCCTCAAGAAATGCGATGTCGTGGCCTGCGATTTCTCTCGAGAGGCTCTCATGGCCCTGAGGTCTCAACGTGACCCGGATAGAATCGCCAATCTGGTCGAATGCAACATATTGAAACTTCCATTTGGTGAAGAAAAGTTCGATGTGATTTCCTGCGTGCACACCCTTTCGCACATGGTCGGGGCTGAAAGGGTCACAGCGGCGAAGCAACTATCGGCGGCCCTCAAGACAGACGGATTCATTTTCATCGAGGTCTTTGGACGTGGGGATATAAGATGCAGGGAGGGTAAGGAGATTGAGGATTTCTCGTACCTTCGTGGGGACGGAATAATGACCCACTACTTCCAGGAGGGCGAAGTCCAGTCCTTGTTCAGGACCTTCGAGATAGTGATGGAGATTGGTGCGGTAAGGAGGGTCACCTTCGGTGCGGTCGCCGGCAAGAGGGATGTTCTGAAGGTGTTGATGCGGAAGCACGGAGATCATGCGGCACCAAAATCGACTTAAGGCTTCGTACCAGAGATTAACTATCTGCTTCATGATTCCGCATGGGCTCGCTGGGTCTTCTGGAGAGGTCAGCGGCCAGGGAGTTGAGCAAGAATGGCCGTGGGACGTTTTATTTTCCTCAGCAAGGATGAGATGGAGCTAATACACGGACAGAGTCTGAGATGCTTGGCGGAGATTGGGGTGCATGTTCC
>JACZKW010000097.1:0-3498 GCA_014859835.1 Thermoplasmata archaeon
TAGCTGGTCTGAGAGGACGATCAGCCACATTGGGACTGAGATACGGCCCAGACTCCTACGGGAGGCAGCAGTGGGGAATATTGGACAATGGACGAAAGTCCGATCCAGCGACACCGCGTGGGGGATGAAGGCTTTCGGGTCGTAAACCCCTTTTCTGGGGGAAGAATAAGGCTGGGAGGAAATGCCCATCCGATGACGGTACTCCAGGAATAAGCATCGGCAAACTTCGTGCCAGCAGCCGCGGTAAGACGAAGGATGCAAGCGTTATCCGGAATTACTGGGCGTAAAGGACGTCTAGGCGGTTGGATAAGTCATTTGTGAAATCCCAGGGCTTAACCCTGGAAGGTCTTGTGATACTGTCCAGCTTGGGTGTAGGAGAGGAGAGCGGAACTCACAGAGTAGCGGTGGAATGCGTAGATACTGTGAGGTACCCCGATGGCGAAGGCAGCTCTCTGGCCTATTACCGACGCTGAAGCGTGAAAGCGTGGGGAGCAAAGGGGATTAGATACCCCCGTAGTCCACGCCCCAAACGATGTTCACTTGGTGTCGGGAGCCTATATATCTCGGTGCCGGAGCTAACGCGTTAAGTGAACCGCCTGAGGAGTACGGCCGCAAGGCTAAAACTCAAGAGAATTGACGGGTCCCCGCACAAGCGGTGGAGCACGTGGTTTAATTCGATGATAAGCGAAGAACCTCACCTGGGCTTGACATACTAGTGGTAAGAACCGGAAACGGTGATGACCCTGCCTTCGGGTAGGGAGCTAATACAGGTGATGCATGGCTGTCGTCAGCTCGTGTCGTGGGATGTAGGGTTAAGTCCCGAAACGAGCGCAACCCTTGTCACTAGTTGCCAGCGGATAATGCCGGGGACTCTAGTGAGACTGCTGGTGAATAGCCGGAGGAAGGCGGGGATGACGTCAAGTCATCATGTCCCTTATGCCCAGGGCGACACACATGCTACAATGGGAGGTACAGAGGGTCGCGAAGCCGCAAGGTGAAGCCAATCTCATAAAGCCTCCCCCAGTTCGGATTGTGGTCTGCAACTCGACCACATGAAGCCGGAATCGCTAGTAATCGTAGGTCAGCCATACTACGGTGAATATGTACTCGGGGATTGTACACACCGCCCGTCACACCAACCGAGTGGGGGGTACCTGAAGTCGCTCTTTTGAGGGCGCCTAAGGTAACCTTCGCAAGAGGGGTGAAGTCGTAACAAGGTAGCCGTAGGAGAACCTGCGGCTGGATCACCTCCTTTCTAGGGAGTACCGGACCAACAACACAATCGAATCTGTATATCACGCTGTCCCTTTTCTTCTTTCTCTTTCCTTCTTTTCATCACGCCGTCCATCGTTCCACTATCTAGGTGACATACGTTACCATTTTTGCGAAGCAATAGGTCATCTAAAACGGTAGCCCTTCCTGCCCGATTCACCTTCTACACGATACGCTGTTGATACAGATCAGAGGGAGGATGGATGTTTTCGACCACCACGAATAACAAGATCAGCTTCACCGAGTTGCTCGCCGAATGCGGCGATCTTCTTGAGCTGGATCGCGGCGAGACGATTTATCATCCAGGCACACCTAGCACTATCATCTACCTGGTGGAAACCGGTCGTGTGAAGCTGGCCTATCTCGACGAGTCAGGGAAGAAACTGACGCTTCGAATCGTTGATGAAGGAGAGATCTTCGGAGAAATGTGTCTTGTGGGCGAGGCCTACCGCCGGCATCTGGCCACCTCGATCGAAGACACAATTGTGCGAAGCATCGACAAGAAGAAGTTTCTCAAGATCATTGAGGCGAATGACACGGCGCTTCCTATGCTAGTGAATCACTTCGCGGCTCGCATGACGGAGTTTGAGGAGACGCTTGAGGATCTGGCGTTTCGGGACATCCAGGCGAGGCTGTCGCGACAACTGCTCAAGCTCTCTGATGACTATGGTGTCGAAACCAAAGAAGGGATACTCATTGGTATCTCGGTGACGCACAAAGAGTTGGCCGACATGATCGGCTCGGCGCGAGAGAACACGACCTTGGCCCTGAATCGCTTTGCCAAAGAGGGTATCCTGGACAAGAGTCGATACCGGATCATCATCAAGAGTGAGGATGGCTTAAGGAAAAAGATTTCTGCGTTCTAGATTCGAGACTTGCGAGAGGCTCTTACGATGAGGGTTCAGGATCAACCTGAACCCTCTTTTCTTTGGATATCCTGTTGCGGACCCTTGTGTTCTACGCATCCAAAACCTGTCGCTGTATGCTGAACATCGATTGCATCATGCCTAGAATGTCCCGAGGGGGGGAGAGATCATGAGCAGGGAGCGGATCGAATGGGTGCTCCAAGCATTGGATAGCAGGAGCCAATGGTTCGGCGGACCATCTCCAGCAGGGAGTCTGCGCGGCGTAGCCTACGAAATCGCCGCGCGACGACCAGATGGGTTCGCGCATTGTATCTGGGAACTGGCTTTGCACATTGCGTACTGGGAATACGCGGTGCGCCGAGCACTGCAAGATGGTGCCAGGGGTGGTTTCTCAAGGAAGCCGTCCAACTGGCCCGCGATGCCGGAGACCTTGAATGCCGATACCTGGAAAGCCGATCGAAGACTAGTGACACAAGAGCGAGAGGCTTTGGTTGAGGCTATTCGCAAGCTGCCCGTCAAGCGGTTGGATGAGCAAGCGTCCGCCATGTCGAAGAATACCACGATGCAACTCCTGATCGGAGTTGTTCAGCACTCTGTCTACCACACCGGGCAGATTGCATTGCTGAAGCGATGGGCAACGCCCTGACACACAACACTTGAAGACAAGCTGGAGGAAGAAGTGAGGCTTCTGCCGCGTGAAGTCGTGGTTCTTGCCGGGGATTACGATGCCCTGGTGTCATGGTAGGCGAATGCTCTGGGGTTCCGTGTACGCAAGACATTCGAGAACGGCTATCGCTATACCAACTTGGAAACCGATAGTGGAATCCGAATCGGGATTGCGCCGGCGGCCGAAATGGGGGTCACGCTGGGCGATCCCGCGAACGAGACAGTGCTGCTCCAGGCCGGTGTATCAGGTGTTCGCGTATTCTTCGAGCGGTTGAGGAGCCTGGGCTGCGACGTCATGTTCGGCCCGTCATTCGATGAAGCCGGGCAGTTCTGGTACGGAGGAATCACGGACTTGGAGGACAACCCGATCTGGGTAGTGGATGCGAACTGCCCGTAGATAGCGGATCGACTCCTACGATTGCAGATGCGCATCGATCTCCCGAATTCAGGGGTCAACTTCTGCTCTGGACTCGCGCATAGCGAAGGTGCCCCTGCTCCGAACCCACACCGATTGGCACGAAGCCGGTCCTATCAAGAACACCGATCGATCCTGAATTATCGGCTCGAGTCTCAGCGACAATCTCGTGCACGGATGGATGGCCAAGAGCCCAATTGACCAGCGCGCCGACGGCCTCGGCTGCGAATCCTTCCCGCTGGCATGACGTCCTTGTCTCATAGCCAATCTCGACAACGC
>JACZKW010000098.1:0-1704 GCA_014859835.1 Thermoplasmata archaeon
ACGGACAGCGATGGGTGGCTTGAGAACGCTTCCGGAGAGCTGCAACTTGACCTCTGGACCGCGACCAAAGGCGAGGACATCTGTATGGGTGAGATAGTTCAGGCTCAGTTCGAGGACGTCGGCGTGCACGTCACGCTGACGCCGTACCCTGAAACGCAGCTGAGAGCCATGGCCTCGGAAGGCAGTCAGGAAGCCATCCTATTCTGGTACTCTTGGCCGAGAGCTGAGATACTGGACTGGCACTTCGGAACATGGGCTGCCGGAGGGTCCAACACCGCATGGTATATGGACGATGTGTTCGACAATTATGTGACCAACTGGACCTACGCGGAGACCGAGGCAGAGTTCTCTGACAACGCCACCGCAGCGCACATAAGGCTGCTCGAGCAGGCTGCGTGGACTCCGCTCATATTCTGGCACCAGATATTCGCGGTCCACGACTATGTGACGTTCAAGGGTGACCCTGGATGGGCCGTTAACCCGCTCGGCCAGGAGCAGGTCATCAACATAGTGGACGTCGATATATTGGTCTCCGAGCCTACTGGACCGACGCTTTCGATTACGACGCCAGTGGCCGACACCGTTCTGTCGGAACCGACAGCGGTGGTTAAAGGCGCCACCGATCCGAATGCCACACTTGTCGTCAATGGCTTGCTTGTGGCAGTTGAAGCGAGCGGAGCATTTGAACTAACCATCGCTCTGGTAAATGGCACGAATGAGATTCGGGCCACAGCGACGGACGACGATGGAATGAGTACCGTGTCAATCAACGTGACTTACATCAATCTAGTACCGCACCTGATGGAACAGATATCATCGCTGGAGAACGAAACTTCCCAGCTATTGGACGAGCTTGAGAACGCCATGGACAGCCTCGATGCCGCTGAATCGCAACTCGAGGCGGGCAACGAAACCATTGACAACCTAAAGTCGGCCCAGATCATCCTGCTTGTCGTCGTTGCACTTATTGTCATCGTCATCGCCGTTATGGGGATTGTAATCGTAAGGATGAGGAAGATTGGTGAGCCGCCATCCGTCTGAACAGGATTCCGTGATTGACGGTCACTGGCGCTCAGACGACTTCAACATCTCAGGTTCCACTCTCAGGAGTGAGATGAAATCTCGAAGGCTTAAGGGCTTCTCTCGTAGGGAGTGCGGCCGCCGGGCCGCGCACCCTGAGCTAGCCAGATGCCCTTTTTCTGATTTCAATCAAGAGAAGATTCCTGGGGACAAGGCATCTGCCGCTCCTTTCCCATCGTAGTATTCGCGGGGAGAACTAGGGTCTCAACATTTCAAATGCACAGTCTGAACAATAACGAGAGAACGAATGTGACCGTCGCCAATTCCTGAGCAGAACGATTATGAGGACAAGTATCACAACAAACAAAGCAGAAAGAGCCAGAGTCGCGAGCGAGAAGTCACCGTTTGCGAAAGTGTTGATGACATTAGTGCCTAGGCCAATCAGAGATCCCATTATGAACAAAGCTGCAAGAGCAAAGATTATGGCCCTTAGAGGAAGGCGTATCAGATTCAGACCTCCACGCGAAGGTGATGTCTCCTGCTCCGATTTGTACTCTCTCCCACACCCAGCGCAAGTGGCCATCAGATGAACGAAATGTCTTCTCTCCTTCATAGTCCTATCGTCGAGGCTCAGTCCCGTACGACCTTTTCTCCGGGAAATGGTGGACCCTGTGGGATTTGAAC
>JACZKW010000099.1:0-2622 GCA_014859835.1 Thermoplasmata archaeon
AGAGTTGACGAGCCAGCCATCTGCTGGTGCGGTGAATGTCATCTGAGCGATCCCGTTTGCATCGGTCGTCATGGTCTCGGCATCGACGTACCCGGTTCCCGCTAGCGCGGTGTCGACAGCGACGGTCGCTCCTTCGACCGGATAGCCGTACCCGTCCTCCACGCCAACGGTCACGACAGTGCTCTCGCCCGGTCTTATCATGGGATCGTCCGCTGCGACGGACAACATGAGCGCATTCGGGACTGGCGATACTACCGTGAATGCAACGCTATCCGTGTTTGATACGGAACCGTCATCTTTGCACGCGGCGACAGCTATCGTCCCGTATCCCTCCTCCGAGAACGTGACGGGCATCATGAACATCGAGCTGTGAATGTCTGTCGGATCCTGGCTCAATTCGATTTCTTCATACACGACATCCGTGCCCCCCGATGCAAGATGTAATGTGGTCATGACCCAGACATATTTCGCAGGGGTGTATTGTCCCTGGTCATCGACTATGACCGCATAGACCCTGCCCGGTTCTCCCGCGATGAATGTCTTGGGGGCGGTCAAACCTATGTTGAAGTCAGAGGACAGATCGACGAATACCCTGTCGGACTGTCCTTCCTGCAGGTTGGATAATGAGAACCTGTTGAGCAATGTGCCCTGGTACGGCAGCCATCCGGACCAGGCATTGCCGGTCGCCATCGGGTTCAAGCGGTAGTATAGGATGCTTGCAGGTAGCGCCTCCGCGATCAGGTCCTGCGCGGCTTTCACATAGACCATCTGTTCGTCCACGAGCATGGCGCTGTTCACGTGCTCCTCCAGAGTGGCCAACTGGTTCGCAAGCTCCTGCGTCTCCTCGTCCGCCAGCGTGCTCACTGCACCCAGGTCCGAGTAGAACGGGTTGGGATAGAGATCCGACCAGAACCCGAACATGTTGGAGCTGGACAGTGGGCTCCAGAGATAGAAGACCGAATCGATCGGGCCGATAGCAGTGAAGCTGTACCCGAGCGTGACCATGTCGTAGTCCATGACATAGTAGCTGGATATCAGGGTGTCGAAACTCTCATCAATCGCCACCGCTCTGATGCCGACCTCGTTAAGCCTGAACGCTACCATCTGCGCCGCAAGGAACCTTCCAGGGTCGTAGTCCTTCGGCGGGGAGACGATCGTGAGCGTGTCCATCGGGGTGCCGTCCGGCAAATCCCTCCAGCCGTCCCCGTCCCCGTCGACGAACCCCGCGCTCTCGAGCGCATCTAGGGACGATTCGAGCGAAGCATCATACGGGTACGGGATCGGCGAATCGGACTGCCATTCGCCGTAGGAATCAGATAGGCAGTAGCTACCAGCAGTCGCATCTACTTCCTGGTATCCAGATGCGATTGCTTCCTTATCAATCAGATACTCGACCGCTTTCCTGAAGCCGAGTGAGTTCATGGGCTCCTTCTTCATGTTGAACGCGAGGAAGAACTCGCCTTTATCCTGAAGATAGTGGATGTTGACATTCCCGTCCAGTTCGAGATACGATGCCCTCGAGCTGTCCAAGGGCCAACCTATGATGTCTATCGTGCCCGCCCTGAGCGCTGATATGGCATCATCAGCGTCTCCGTAGACAACGAATCTCATGGAATCGATGTTATCTGGGCAGAGGGCATATCCGTCCGGGGTCAAGTCGTCGATGCCCCAATAATTCGGGTTCTTGACCATCCTCCTGTACTCGTCCGGTACGCCGTCATCGTACTGGAACGGCCCAGTGCCCATGGCCGCTTCCGGTGCGCTCCAGGTCACATCGACCGTTCCATCGTAAGGTCCACCGTAATAGAGATGGTCTGCCCACACCGAGCTCGGTATGATCGGGATGGTGAGCGTGTCGGTGAAGAAGTCCCTGTAGGGTTGCGCTAGTTGCATGGCGATCGTGTAGGTATCGATTGCGAATACCGATGCGTCTATCTCCGCTTGCGACACCATCCAGTCGTCGTCCATGTCGAATGCATTTGTTATGGCATCGGAGTAAGTCGTTCCGGCCCTGAGCGCGCTGTACGTGAACACGACATCCTCGGCGGTTAGCGCGGAACCGTCATGGAAAAGGACATCTTGCCTGAGCTGTACTATGAGCGTGAGGCTGTTCTCGTCGAACTCCCATCCCTGGGCGAGCAGCGGGAAGGGTTTCTGATCGTAGTCTGTTGTGGCCAAACCCTCGAAGGCCCACTGGAGCACCGTAGACTTCCACATGCTATTGGTACCCAGGTTGAACATGTTGAAATCAGACATGTCCATCTGCATCGCGACCCTCAGCTCTTTCGAGGCTGGCGTGGATGCGTTGGTGTTGGTGACTGGCATCAATGCCATGCCGACCATCATGATGACAAGAACGATCGATATACTGATTCCTTTTCTAGAATCCCCTATAAAAGACACTTTCGAACCCCCATTTCACGGATTGAGTCAGGCGGATTTTGCTATAAAAATGTAAGTGACGGGTTGACTGCGATGGCTACCAAGAATGTTCGTCAAGTGTCGAAGATCGGTATCAGTGGACTTTCCTGACGAGCCAAAATACGGCTTCCATGAAATTCTTGGCGACGAAATCCGGTTTGACCGAGGCGCTGTCGGCATCCAAATCTTGCGCGGAGGCCC
>JACZKW010000100.1:0-1592 GCA_014859835.1 Thermoplasmata archaeon
GGTCTATCACTAAAACGATGGCGCAGTCATGGGTGAGGACGAAATCATGCAGATGGTTCACGAACCTGAGCACGGTCTCGAAATCGTTCTGAGTGATCATGTACTCGAGCCCTTCGATCATCACCACGGCCTTCGTGTGGGCCTCAGCGAATTTGGTTATCAGGAGCGTCACGAGGCTCAGTTCTGTTGGATCGACATGGTCCTTGCCTGCCCTGCGTGTGAGCCACAGCATCTTCTCGGCCTGGAACTGGATGACCTTCCTCAGCCTGTCCGGATGCTCCCTCACGACCAGCATCCCCTTGGCCCCGTGTTCGACGGCCTCGTTGTACATCGTGATCGAGATGGCAGGCCTCTTCTCCTTCACGAGATAGATGAAACCTTTCTCGATCGGGAAGTGTTCTCCAGGGACCGGATGTATCGTAGGGAACGCTCCATCGGGCGTGATGGTGTGCGCGATGGACGCTGCCTTCGCTTCCTGATATCTGTCGGCTCCTCCGCGCCGTCTGTGATACATGACCGCACCGAGCGCGCCGATCGATAGGACGACCGCGAAGAACGCGAGATAAGGTGTGTAGTCGACAACGACGGAATGATCGTCTGCGGTCAGTTGGGCGGCCACATCGAAGTCACCGTAGGTCGTGCCCACGCCCCAGGCATAAGTTATGTTGCCCCAGGCCGTGTGGACCTGGTATGTGAGTTTGAAGTAGTAGCTGTAGCTCTGATCCGGTGCGTCCTCGGGCACGCAGAAACCCACCGTATAAGTGCCGACTCCGGCGCCATCTGGGGCGAGCCATTCAGATGAGTTCGATACATCGGTCCACGCGAACTCGTTAGGCGCCATCCAGGATAAGTGGATCGACACGTTCTGTACCTTGACCATATACGCGAGGTCGTCGTAGACATAGTCCCCGGACGGCATCGCGTTGACCACCATTACCTCGGCATCGAGCACATCACCGGGACAGTAATACGATCTTCCAGGGACGAAAGTGAAGCTCACATCTATCGCGTCGGCTGCCATCACGCCCACTGGTACACAGCAGAATGCGCTGATCAACAACGGAATCAAGACGCTCGATAAGACGAGCCTCGATCTATAGCCCATCTCCCTTCCCGAGGCCACGCGGCCCCGTTACCTCTATCTCCGCGGTTCTACATAACAATTCGCAGTCAGTATGGTGCTAAACGTCGCTATACGAGCACTCTCTTCTCGTCCTTCGTGATGTTGAGGACGACCTGCGTGTAAGTCCTGTCGACGTTCTCATGGTCCAGGACATTCTTGACGAAGGCGTTCAGCTCGGTCCTGCTCTTGAACCGGGCCATGACGATGGCGTCCCATTCGCCGGTGGAATCGAACACAGCGAACACCCCCGGCCCTTTGGCCAGGTCCTTCTCGGTGTCCACTATCTTGCCGTGTATGACCTTGATCCCGATGACTGCCATGATGTCGTATCCGAGCTTGGTCGCGTCTATCATCGGCATGTAGCCCTGGATGACGCCTGCACGTTCCATCGCCTTCACCCTGTTCGATACGGTCGTGAGCGAAACCTGCAGTTCCTTGGCGATGTCCCTGAAGCTCTTCCTCGCATTAT
>JACZKW010000011.1:0-7026 GCA_014859835.1 Thermoplasmata archaeon
CAGATGCCTCGGGCAGCTGCTTATCAGGATCGATCAGCGTCATATGCATCTTGTGATCCTTCAATGTCTCGAGGATATATTGTTTGACGCTCAGATTATCCCTCCAAAAAGAAATGCAATCAATGCGACTAGCATGGCCAACTTGGCCACCTTCTGCCCTCTTTTTGGGTCGGCGAAATGAATCGTCTCGCAATATATAAAAATTGCATCCGAAACCAGCACTATAGGCACATAGTATATCGACAGAAGCTCCTGCATATAGGGAACTGGACTGAGCAGGACGGCACCGATGAATGATAATGAGGCCACGAATCCCGCATTCCTTGCCCCTATCCTCATCGGTAGAGTGAGTCGGATCCCTCTGTCCCCCTGCACATCCTGAATATCCTTCACAATCTCTCTGCCCAGAGTTGCCAGGAACGCCAATGCACCCAATATCCACGCGACCTCCATCCGGTCTACAGCCGCGCCGCCGAATAGGAAGAGAGCACCGGTCAGCCAACTGATCGCGAGGTTACCTGCAAGTCCTTCGCGCTTCAGGCTCACCTCGTATGAAATCATGAATAATATTGATGTGAGGACTATTCCGAGGGACCACAGATTGATGAAGGAGCTGAGGATGATCGCTATCGAGAAGGATACCACAGAGAGTATCAACGCAGATCTTGGCGATACCAGCCCTCGGGGGATCGGACGTTCAGGGTGCGCTGTCTTGTCGATCTCCCGATCGAAATAGTCGTTCAATGAGTTGCCAGCACCCGTGAAGAAGATGACTACGAGCAGCGAGAAGAGCACCTCGGAACCATAGTCAAGGAATTCCTCGGGGCCCACGCATATGATCGATGCGAGCAATGTCCCGGCCGCACCCATGAGGCAATTCGCGGGCCGGAGCAGACGGAATAGACCTTCAATGGGCTTCCGCTCAATCCGATTCGCCATCAATGATGTCAGATAATGCCCGGATATAAGACTTTTCGTAAATGCTGGCAGTGGGATTACGTACAAAGTCTTATGTAGTGATGCCATGTTGGGCAGAATACCATGGTACAATCCGCCCCGCCAGATGCTTCAAAAGAGATAGAATTTGTGAAGGGTCTGGTGGCCAGACACTTCCCTGTCTACGATGTACGCATCAGCTATGACGTCGTGCAGTTCTTCTGCAAGATTGATGAATCCATACTAGAAGTGGAGTTTGAGACCCTACGAGAGGAAATGGCTCCTCACGGATTCATTCCAATGGTCACCTACGAGAAGGGCGAGCACATAATCATGGTGGGAAGAAAGCCCCCCGCAAAGTACAAGAGCATCTACGTGAACCTTGCGATGCTGGTCATCACGTTCCTTGCGATGATGCTCGCCGGAGTACTCGGCTGGGCATCCTATGCGGACGTGCCGGGAGACGAGACTTTCTCCGTGGAAAACATACTCGTGGGAACACTCGTGTTCACGTTGCCATTGATGGCCATCTTGGGAGTTCATGAGCTCGGCCATTTCTTCATGGCACGCAAGAGGAAGGTCGCCGCGTCGCTGCCTTTCTTCATACCTTCGATTCCACCATTGGGTACCTTTGGGGCGTTCATATCCCTGCGGGATCCGATACCGAACCGGAAGGCCCTCCTGGAGATAGGTGTCGCAGGACCGCTTGCAGGATTGGCAGTGGCGATACCACTGGCAATCCTTGGTCTCATACTCACGAACGCCGAGGCTCGCCCGATTCCAGAGGACCTGGGTACTGGCACCGTGGCAAGCATCTCTTTCCCAATGATATATCTCTGGCTCGAACAATTATTCCCTATCAAGGGAGACTATCTCCTTCATCCGACTGCGTTCGCAGCATGGGTAGGATTCCTCGTGACCGCCTTGAACCTCCTTCCCGCAGGTCAGCTTGATGGTGGACACATCGCAAGGGCTCTCCTCGGGAAAAAGGCCAAGTATGCGAGCTGGGTCACAATCGCAGCACTTATCGCGATGTCGATATTCTACATATCTTGGATGTTCTTCGCAATACTGATATTATTCCTTGGCTCGAAGCACCCACCACCGCTCAATGATATCAACAAGCTCGATCTCAAGAGGAAGGTCATAGGCTCTTTCGCGTTCGTCATATTGGTCATTGCGTTCGTCCCTGTACCCATGTCGATAATAACTCCTGATTACACATATGGCATGGAATCTGTGGATTATTCGACGAACGCTACGATCATACCGGGCGAATCCGTGATATTCACTATCTTTGTCGAGAATCTCGGCAACACGAAAAACAACATCTCCTTCGAGAAAGCGTCATCACCACAGGGGTGGGCAGTCTCGTTCAAGCTATCCACTGACCCCGATGATGCTTACTCTGAGATCTACCCGCTCGTGCTGAACAACTCGCAGAATGCCACGATGAACGTCATGATAGAATCGGACCCGGGCACTCCCATCGGTAACTACACGGTCTCGATTGAAGGATCGGCACCGGCCTCGGAAGAGGTGGCGAGTTATACGGGCACGATGGAATTCCACATCAACGTCATCCTGCCATCATTGACATTCTCGCTGCAGGACGACGGACAGACGGTAGCAATCGCATCCAGTGCCAATTACACGATTCAGGTCAATAACACTGGCATCGTCGATGTCACGATAACCATGTCCATAAGGGACCTGCCAGCATATGTCGCGGCAGTTATCGGTGTTGTCGGCTCAGAAGAATCGAACTGGTCCTCAACAAGCTTGGAAGTCACGGTTCCAGCGGAGGGGAACATCACTCTCGTCGCCGTGTTCTTCGTATTGAATGATGCAACCCTGGGAACGCAGTACGCAACGATAGAATCGACTTACCAGGACTTGCTGCTCGAAGAGACGGTCATATCAATGGTAATCGAGTGATATCAGAGGCGCTCCAATATCGAGAAATGCCGAGTCAATGAACGATGCACCCACAGTGGATGCGTTTCCACGGTTGCAAATCCATCCACAGATGAGATCATAGATTCGTCGGGCTTGGCGAGCACCACACGCGACCCTTTCTCAAGTATCTCACCGAAGGACGCGACTGATCGGGCATATAACGAATCGAGGCTTTCCCCATTGGTGCTGGTGGAGCGACCATATGGAGGGTCGGTTGCTATACCGTCTACAGGGCCTACGACGTCTTTCAGATGACCGACGTCGCATACGAAGAATTCAGCGCCAACGCCCAAATGAGCCAGATTCTGCTTCGCACCCGATATCATGTCCTCGGATAGGTCCGAGCCCATGGCGTTCAGGCCAGCCAGTGCCGCCTCGGTGACAATAGCACCTGTCCCGCAGAACGGGTCAAGGACATTGCCTCCATCTCTGACACGAGTGAGGTTGACCATCGCCCTCGCGAATTTCGGATGAACCGAAATGGGATAGGTGAAAGGGAGGTACCTGTTCTTGCGCTTCTCGAACGATGGGCGATCGACCGAGCCGATCAACCGTCCCAGGTACAGTCGCCTCGATGACACGATCCTCAGCTCGGATCGAGGAGAATGAAGATCGACACCACGCCCCTTGCCGACTATGCCACCAATCCTGCGAGACAGGTCCTGCAGATCAAGTCCAGCCTTGGGCAGACCCACCTTGGTCGCCCTCACCCTGATAGGACCTTCGACATCGATTGCCTCAGCCAATGCATCGATGTCCGCGAGATCACAAGACCCTTTGAACTCAGATACATGATGACACAGGGCCAGCCGGTCAACCAATCGCTCGGGATCGGCCCACGTTTCCAGCACCAATATGCCGTCGTCCTCTGCCACAACGCAAGGATCAGCATCCATGATCGAGGCGACAGCTCTCGCCTCGGAACGGGCGAGAGACTCGCATTCCATGGACAGTTCGAACAGCAGCTTCACGCATCTGCCAGATGCGCACGTATGCTTTAATCCTTCGACTCAGTCGGTTCTGTATAGTTATGAGGTGGTGGTGGTGATGGTGCCTTTTTCCGATGCCACAAGTATCTCACCGATCGCATGTGTAATGTGCATGTAGCCCGCGTGGGGGGTACGCCCATGGCCATATCCTCCCTCTGATGCTCCACAGAGCAGTCGTGTTCCAGTCGGCATAAACCTGCTGCAGACAACCGTCCCGGAAGGGATGGCAGGAGGCTTGCGGTTCAGCCCCGGCGCGTTCCAGCATGACGTGGTGATGACCCTCTACGACTCAGAGATGGGCGCACGGTCGGAGCTGAATGGGACGCGTCGATCGGTCGGGCGGTCAAAATGTTCACCACCCGATAATTGACAGAACCGACTCAGTCAGATATTCCACCCTCTGAGACCATGAAGACTGCCT
Organism: Thermoplasmata archaeon; assembly: GCA_014859835.1. Taxonomy (GTDB): domain Archaea; phylum Thermoplasmatota; class Thermoplasmata; order UBA10834; family UBA10834; genus UBA9653. The sequence goes on from JACZKW010000011.1 coordinate 4,306, forward strand.
CTGCCTCTGGCAGGTTGGGTGAGTCGATGAGCCTGGCGATCCTCTTGCCACCTTTGCTCTTGCGCAGGTATATCCTGAATGTCGCGGTGTGGCCCACGATATGACCACCTATGGGCCTCGTGGGGTCCCCGAAGAACGCGTCTGGTTTCGCAGATACCTGGTTGGTCACCGCAATCACCGAGTTGTTCTTATCCCCGAATCGCAGAAGGTCGTGCATGTGCTTGTTGAGCATCTGCTGTCTCTCCGCAAGCGCGCCCCTACCTATGTATTCCGCACGGAAATGCGCGGTCAACGAATCGACCACAAGCAGACGCACAGGGTATTCCTTTGATAGTTCAGTCGCCTTGTCGACCAACAGAGTCTGATGGTGGCTGTTGAAGGCCCGCGCGACATGTATCTTCTTCAAGATCTCCTCGGGGTCCAAGTCCTGCGCTTCTGACATCTGGACGATCCTCTCAGGTCTGAAAGTCTGCTCCGTGTCTATAATCATCGTGTGACCGTCCAACCCTCCTTCGTCCACAGGCTTCGTGGTGTTCACGGCCATCTGATGACATAATTGAGTGTTATGAAGGACCGTGGGAAGATTGCCGCCTATGAACGAATGCGTCTTCGGGACGACGAGGTCATACACATAGTCGTCGTGGATGAATGGTCGCACTGCTCTGATCTCGTCCCATGAAAGAAGGTCCCGACGCTCGATGAATCCATCATCATCGTAGCAGTCCTTGCTTGCAGGAATCGCGATGAGGTCCCCGGGCCTCAGCGCCGAAGTCGGGGTCCACGCGATATCACTATCCCTCATCGCGAACAATCTATGGGCACCCGTGAGCTCCAGCACTCGACCGCCCTGGGTGACTACCTCGAACATGCGGGAGACGCGCTCGCGATATATCGCCGCAGCAGGCACCTTCGCCAATGCACCTTCGGACAAACTTGGCACGCGGATGTCGTACAGCGACGCCATCTCACCCGAATCGAACGGCCTCGAACTGTCGCTCGCGTAGCGTTCATACATCCTAGCAATCGATTCGACGCGTACGGCGCCCGAGCAGGAATATACCAGTTCGGTCTGGCCAGAGACGCACTTGCCGGACCCGAACTCGCCGAAGAATTCTGTGATAGCCCGGCTCTCGAATCCTCCTCCCATGAGCTCGTCCAACGCCTTCGAGCTCGAACCCAGTTTGGAGATGCTCTTCCTGCGCTCGAGAAGGACGTCCCCAGTCTCGAATCCACCGACATCGGCGGCTTTCTTGGCCGCCGCGATTATCTTGGCGGCCGTGGACTCCCCTATCTCGGCAACCTCGGCCAGATTCTTGGGTGAATCTACGGCGATCGTCATGACATCTGTATAGCCAGCCTCTCTGAGCTTCTCAAAGATCGCAGGGCCGACACCAGGGAGCTTTTCGACATCCTCCTCGGACATAGTGATCAAACACCTTCTGAATCAAAACCAGCCGGGCTGTTTATAAGGGTATTGATTGGAGGTATGCGAAAATGGTCCAGCACGGTTTGCTGTAGGACAGTCCAGTCATCACGAATCCGATTGAAATAGTCACCGAAAGGTATTAAACCAGATTCGTTCTTCGAGGGAAAGAATGGCCAAGAAGAGGAAGAAGGACAAGGAGGAGAAAGAGGAATACGAATTCAAGCCTCCTACGTTCGACGAGAAGGAGTTCCTAGAGAAGGAACTCCGAGACACGAGGACCGTGCTGATCACGATTGGATATGGCGCGTTGTTCGGACTCATCGCGGGGCTGATAGCCAATTTGGACCAGGACCTCGCGATGATCGGCTTGATTATAGTGATAGGCGGTCTGATATCCCTCAAATACTTCTACTCGGTGATCAAGGTGGACACGACCCAGTTCCAAAAGAAGAACTGGGCGGGCAATGCCGTGTGGTTCTTCTTCACGTTCCTTGCCATATGGGTACTCCTCTTCAACTATCCATTCGCGGACCATGCAGACCCTTCGGTCAGGGATGTGGTCGTCTGGGTCTATGACGGGGACAGCTATACCGCGATCGATTACAAATATGTCGACACGGCCGGAAGCTATGCGTGGGTGCCGAGGGATGATGTCGCACTCAACACCATAGTCCATGCATCCTCCAATTATACGGTCAACATAACCGCGAGGATAGCTGACAACGGCAATCTGGAAACGGCGAAGATCGTCATCGGCGGCGGCACATACATCCCCATGACCTACGAAGGAGAGCACAGATACGGGTATCAGATAAACGGCGCCGATCTGTCTTCGGGCGGACTGTCATTCACGATCGAGGCCACGGACGGTGTCGAGAACATTACTACATTCACACCTGTCTCGACGATACCTGTAGCCTGATGATCATGCGGCGGGAACACTCCTCATTCATCACGTTCCCAGGGCATGCGGTCATCGAAGTGTTGCGTCAGCGCGGACATGTACTCTTTTGACGCAAGCGTCTTACCGCTGACCACCGAGATATCATCCAGCTTCTTGACGTCCTTGCCAAGCTTCAGATCCCTTATCTTGTCTCGAAGGAGGGCATCGGCGCGGGTGAACTCCCGCTTCACATGAACGAACCATCGACCGTCCTCAATATACGGTTCCGAGAGTCCGTTCGAGCGCCATTTCTCCAGGAACTCCGAGGCGTTCTCAGAATAATCAGGTGGCCCTTTGTGGACCCTCCGCTCATCCAGCCTGCTCGATGAAAGCTCGATGAGGAGATCCACCC
>JACZKW010000101.1:0-13239 GCA_014859835.1 Thermoplasmata archaeon
ACATCAATATCGAGATACTCGACATCGGTCCGACGGCCTCGTTCCGGTTTTCGAATGCCGATCCTGAGGAAGGCATTCCGTTCACAATAATAGATGAGACCTACACCTACGATGGGATATCGACATGGAGTTGGACTCTCACATATCCAGACAGTACCTATCAGACATGGAGCTTGAATGCGAGCGATATGGAATCCATAGAATTCGTGCTGGGTAACGGCTCCTATTCGATGCAGCTGCAGGTCGTTGAAGCTGATGGCGATTCGAATACATTCGTTCTCGATTTCGAGGTGGCCGAGATACCGCCACTCGTTACTCTGATCGCCAGACCCTTGTCGTCTTCATATCTTGAGTTCCAGACAATCACGTTATCTGCCCAAGTGCAGAGTCACGATGAAGTCACCGGCTACCAATGGGACTTCGTATCGCTGGGTGCTCAATTCGTCATGGATGTCTCGACCGATTCGAACGAGACGACTTACAGTTACAGTTGGATTGGGAACTACACCGCCAAGGTGAATGTAACGGACGCAGACGGTTCATATGTGATTGCGGAGGCGGATATCGAGGTCATCGATGCTGGATTGTCTGCGTCATTCGAGTCCGATGTGGATGTCCTACGGGAAGATCTGAACCGAACCAACGAGCTAACGTTCGACGCATCAGCCATCGCAACAAGGTTCCCCGACATATCTCTCACGACATGGGAGTTCGGGGACGGCTCGAAGGAGATACTGCCAGGTCCACCATCTGAAGCGATCACCCACGAATACGATCCTATCCATGACTATGTCGTGAACCTCACCTTATCAGACGACGACGGGAACACGCTCATCGTCTCCAAGACGCTCCTACTCATCCAGCCATCCATTGAGCTCATCAATCCGATCGACGACAATGTGATCCGCTCAGGATCACCGATACGGTTCATCATAGGCGATGACTCGCCGCCATTGGTATCCGTGCAGTATTCCGTCGATTCTCAGCCGTACATGGATTTCGCTACGCTGTACTCGATAGACACGAGCGGTTGGACTGACGGCGCGTATTCCCTGAGTGTGCGCGCAGAGGACAAGGATGGCAATGTCGCAGTGATTGATGATGTCGAGATCAGGATCGACGACACATCCCCTACTGTCGAGGTCCTATGGTCCGGGATATCTGCGTACGGTGGTGACAAAGTCAACATATCAATACAGATCACCGACGACAACATCGACCCTGACTCCGTCGTGTTGCTCATAAAATATCCAGGCGACGATTCCGCATCATCGTTGCTGATGCGACAAGGGGTGGATGGCCAGTTCTATGTCCTCGTGGAGATGCCGAAGAGAGCCGGGATTGTCGAGTTCTACGTTCATGTGGCCGACCTGGCAGGGAATGAGATAACGACCGAATCAAACTACTTCGATGTGAAGCTTCACTTCATCGATGCCGCATGGCCCTATCTGCTCGTTGCCGCGATGATCGCTATGGTTGGTACGGGGGTGTACTTCCTCCGCGAGTCGAAGATCGCGGTGGACGAGACATTCGTGATATACAATGACGGCAGAATGCTTGCACACAGCACTCGACGGCTCAAGCCCGGAATGGACGATCAAGTGTTGAGCAGCATGTTCGTGGCGATCCAGGACTTCATCAAGGACTCCTTCAAGGACGAGACTTCATTCACCCTCAGAAAACTCGATTTCGGAGACAAGTCGGTCTTGATCGAGAAGGGCGATCATCTGTTCCTAGCCGTGGTCCTGCACGGCAAGGCCTCTAAGAAGGTTGCCAAGAAGATGAAGGATGTCCTCGATAACATCGAGGACGAGTTCTCCACGACGCTCGTGGACTGGGACGGTGACTTGGACCAGGTGCGGGGAGTAACCGACATGGTCAGTCGACTTTATTCGAAAGCCCCGATCCTGCCATCCATACTGGATAGAAAGAAGGAGACATAGGTGATACCTTGGCCCTTCCTCTTCCTGACCTGCCATCCATCATCGGTGTGACGGTATTCTGTACGTTCCTGGCGGTGGTGTCGTACAAGAAGAGGATATTCGATCTGTCTGGCTCCCTGTCTGCATTCCTGGTGGGGATGGTCATAGGATTGTGCGGCAACGTGTTGTGGCTCGTATTGCTCATAGTGTTTCTCATGACGAGCTTCGGGGCGACGAAGTACAGGTTCGAGTGGAAGAAATCCGAAGGCTTTCAAGAAGGATCCACGGGTGAGAGGAATTGGAGGAACATAGCTGCGAACGGTGCAATACCTACGATCATATCGTTTGCGAGCTTCGTGTCTGAATTCGCAAGTGGAGGCGATCCATCAGCCAACTGGTTCCCCAAGGACATGGCGAGTTACCTCTTCGTATCGTCCATTGCAGTGGCCGCCTCGGATACGGCGGCGAGTGAGATCGGCATCATCGATCCAAGGGTCTATCTGATAACGACAATGAAGCGGGCAAAACGTGGAGTGGACGGGGGCGTGTCATTGACCGGCCAGCTCATGGCATTCATTGCTGCAGCATACACATCCGTCGTCGCATATGTCGTCTTCGCTGCCATAAATCAAGATCTTCTAGCCGGCCCTCCGACGCTTTTCATACCGATGCTATGCGGATTCCTTGGATGCCAGATCGACAGTGTGATCGGCGCCACATGGGAGACGAGGGGCCGGATAGGGAAGCTAGGGAATAATTTCACATCGATAGCGATCGGCACGCTCATCGCGCTGGCCCTGGCCTTGGCATCTGGCTAGCTCTTGGACAGGACCACGGTGTACATCGGCCCGCTCTCTGGGTAATAGAACATCTCACTTATGGTCCATCCCGCTCGCTCCGATATGGTTTTCATCTCTGCGGGAGTGGTCAGGAGCAGGTCGTACCACGCCCCCACCGATTTACCGTACCTGAATCTTGTCCTTATCTGTCCTGGAGGTTTTCCCCTGGATCTGTTCTCCTCTTGATAGCTCAAGTGTTCGGGCAAGGTCGTGTTCAATGGATCGAGGGATTCCGCTATGATTATCCCGTCATCGCTGAGTATCCTCCTCAGCCGGACGAGCATCGCGGCGACCATATCCGGCGACCCACACAAACCGAAGTTGTTGCCCAACGCCATCACGGTATCGAAACGGTTGTCCGGAAAATCCAAATCACAGGCGGACATCTTGAGCGCGAATTTGACGCCTCTCTCCCTCGCGACGGAGATGGCGAGATCAGAGATATCGATACCTACAACATCGAAACCTTTCTTCTGGAGATGCAAGGCCACCCTGCCAACCCCCATGCCGATATCGAGCACCCTCCCCTTCGCCTTCTCAAGCGCTTTCTTCTGACAAGCGGGGAAATCGCTGTATGAGGCGAAGTACGATTCCAGATTGTCGGTATCCACGTAACCATCTTCACGCTCGATCACCATGGGCTCGTGGTTCCCTGACAGATAACCCCTATATGCCTCTCCGAACGGGTCCGCCATGAGGTCAAGCTAAAGCGTTCCATGAAATAAAGACTCTTACAGCGAATCTATGATTCCGACGACCTCATCAAGTGAGCTGACGAAACCATCTGCGACCTTCGACGGTTCGCCTCCACCTCTCACGACATGTATCGCATGCATTCCGAGTCTCTTCGCCGCTGCGACATCATGCTCTGCATTATCTCCTATGTGCACGGTGATCTTGGGCAGCACCTTGAGTTGTTCGAGAGTCACCCTGAAAGCCGCCTCCGCTGGTTTGCGGACCATGATCTCGTTCGAAAATGTTGTCACTTCGAAATACTGGAGTATCTTCCAGCCATCCATTAGCTTCCTGAGGGTTGTGCCGGGAGTCTTTCCGGTGTTGGATATGAGTCCGATCCGATAACCCTCTTCATGGACCTTCTGCAGAGTCTCCCTTGCCTTTGGTAGAAGCATGGGCGGATGCTCGAGTATGCTGTCTGAATATATCTGCAAGATATCTTCGAACTGATCAGCAGTCAGTTTGCTGGGCAATCTGCACTCGACGCAGCTCAGCATGAACAGCACATGGTCTCTGACCGGCATGTCCCTTGCCTTGGCCCAAGTCAGTTCTAGGAAAGTCCCGATCTTCCGGTAGGCCTCTTCGATCTCATCGATACGGTGCGGGCGCCTGGCATCCTCCAGGGCACTAGCGATCTTATCTATTCTAGTCCTGGATACCCGGTCAGAGCTGCCAGGATGTTCCTGGATGAGCGTATCCCAGAGGTCGAATGTCACCGCGTTTATCTTCCTCATGGTCCGAACCGGACAATGGCCACAACCATAATGAATACATCTTCTATCTATCCCGAGGCTGGTATAGCCGGTCGAGGATGATAATGCCGAATTCTCGACAGCTCAGGCAATGCTTATATATGACATCGTATTTAGACGGCTCAGAGAGGTTTGACGGCCATAGTGGCGGGGTCACACCTGGTCCCATCCCGAACCCAGAAGTTAAGCCCGCCTACGTTCTCTGTGGTACTGAGGTGCGCGAGCCCTCGGGAAGCCTAAGGTCCTAGCGGCCTCTCGGGTGTAACGGCTAGATGCGCTAGCTCTGTACCTTCGGGTACAGTGTGATCCGCATCGTTTGAACCCGTTATGTCTGTGGAACGCCGTCAGCCACTCTTCCTTTGCATTTTGTTGTTTTATGGCTACTAGTGACCAAGCTTTTATAAGAATACATATGACTTGTCTCTCTGGTGCCTTGTCCCCATGGATTTGACGGACGAAGAGAAGCTGATATACATCGCGATCCTCGCAGTTCTCATGGTGTTTATCCTCTACTTCGAATTGCGCGTGATGAGAAAGAAATCGAAGGAGGTCCGTTCCATCAGCATCAAGAAGGATGAGGCATACAATGCCATCCATACTTGTCGTTCTGTCATCGAAGTGGTATCGAGGCAGGGCAGCGACGTCTCCGAATCACGGTCTTTAGTTGAGAAAGCGCGGCGTGAGCTGGATCGAGGCAACTACGACACGGCAATTTTGTTATGCGAGGCTTCTAGAGATGAGCTGACCAAAGCCAGGACGAAGCGGCCTTCCATCTTGGAGGGTGATTTCCACAAGGCCGAGAAGGACCACCTGGAAGAGGTCGCTGAACAGATAGTCAAGACTCCTGTCAGAAAGCTCTCCGAGCGTGAATACACCGGTACAAAGCTCGAGGTACAGAGCGGTCCCAGCTATCTGGCCGCAAAATTTGAGATGAACACAGCACGCGGCGAGATCGAGAAGGCATCCAAGAACGGGGACGATGTGTCTGCCGCATCGAAGCTGCTCTCGGAATCGATCCGGGAGTTCGACTCGGGCAACTACACCAAGGCTTTGTCACTATCAGTTAGAGCGAAGAAAGCACTCTCCGCGGAAGCGGATACGATTCAGCTCAAGCACTCTGCATCAGATTCCTCGATGATCGAGGCGGATCGTGGGAGTGAGCTCTGTTCCTCCTGCGGTTCCGTTCTGTCGACCGAAGATGGATTCTGCGGCAAGTGTGGTACCCGCCGGGTCAAGGTGCGAGTGTGTCAGTCCTGCGGGAGAGAGGCATCTAGCGATGATAAATTCTGCAGGAAATGCGGGTTCAGAGTCAAGTGAATCTCTTCACTTGCGGGCCTTGTTATTCACTATGATCGCAGCGAGAGCCCCTGCTCCGAAACCGTTGTCGATGTTGACCACGCCTATGCCGCTCGAGCAGCTTGATAGCATGCCCAGGAGTGCGGCCATTCCACCGAATCCGGCGCCATAGCCCACACTCGTGGGAACTGCGATCACCGGCTTGTCAGTGAACCCCGCGACGACGCTCGGTAGAGCACCTTCCATTCCAGCGATCACTATGATGACATCTGCGGACTCGAACTGACCGAGATTCGATGTCAATCGGTGGACGCCGGCGACACCTACATCGAACAGCCTCTCAACATCGCATCCCAGTAATTTGCAGGTGACGGCGGCCTCCTCGGCCACCGGAATGTCAGATGTCCCCGCGGTCACGACGAGCACCTTCCCCTTGACGCTCCTCTCCTCGGTCCCGACCGTGACGATTCTTGCCTCCGGGTACCATGCTACTTCATCTCCGAATGCTCCTCGGAGGTTGAGATAGCTCTCATCAGTCATTCTGGTGAATACGGCCTCTCCTTTCCTCGCCAGAGTTCGTCTGGCGATCTCCACCAGCTGTTCCTGGGTCTTCCCAGGTGAATATATCGCTTCGGGGATCCCCTTCCTGAGCTCCCTATGATGGTCCAGCTTGGCGAAGGTGATGTCTTCGTAGGGTAGCCGCTTCAGTTGCTCGAGCGTCTCAGCGACCGTCAGATCCCCTTCTCTGAGTGATCTGAGGACTTTTTCCAGACTCTCCCTGTTCATCTGTCCAGCACCTCGTTCAGACTGCCCATCCTGTATCCTTCCATATCGAGCGTGACGTACACGAACCCAAGAGACTTGAACATTGCCGTCACTTCCGCGGTCAATTGAATGGATACGAGTCTCCCGATGTCGGCTTGGTCGACTTCGATCCTGGCCACATCTCCATGGCTTCTCACGCGGACCTGTTCGAACCCTTTGCGAATCAGAAACGCTTCGGCCTTTTCGATCCTCGCAAGCTTCTCCGCCGTGATCTCCTCGCCATATGGGATCCTCGTCGCGAGGCATGGGCTCGCATGTTTTGCATGAGTCTCCAAGCCGAGCTCCTCAGATATCCTTCTGACTTCCTCCTTATTGATGCGGGTTTCGATGAGCGGGCTCTTGATGTCGAGTTCGTTCTTCGCTTTCAATCCTGGTCTGTAATCGTGGATATCGTCGGCGTTTGCTCCATCTATCACTTCGCTGAGACCATGTTGCTTGGCTACCTCTGAGATGAGCGCGAAGTCTGCAAGCTTGCATTGATAGCATCTATCCGGCGGGTTACGAGTGAATGATGGTTCGGACAAAGGGTCACGGATCACTATTATGTGCTCTATGCCGATGGTTTTAGCAACTCTCTTGGCTGCCTCGAGCTCACGCCTGGGAAGCAATATGGAGTCAACCGTGACTGCGATCGCCTTCTTCTCCAGCTCATCGTGGGCGATCTTCGCGACCAAGGCTGAATCTGTGCCGCCTGAGAATGCGACTATCACTGATCCGTAGGACCTTACAGTCTCCCGCAACCTGTCCAACCTATTCGTGCACGAAGGCATCTGGTTCTTGTCAACACCTGGCGGTTATTTCAATCTTGGTAGGTCATCGTGGTCACTTCGGACGCCAATGCTGCACTTCCTATGACGGACTGCGAAGTCGCTCTCCACGGAATAATCGCTCGCGTGCACCGAGACCGATAGTACCTTCTCCCTAGTACCTTGACAACCCCTATCGAGGTAGTCGGTTTCGACATATAGCGATGGACCAGAACATGGGGCTGGTCGGCCTTTTTAAGGGCATTTTTTCGCCAGACAGAACATTATATATAGCATCCAGGAGGCTAGTGACTGTGGGCTGGGCTCTGGAGGAAAGAGATGGCCGAGGAGAACGTAATATACATAGGAAAGAAGGCAACGATGAACTACGTCCTCGCTGTCGTGTCGCAGATAAACGGGGGATGCTCCGATGTCTGCATAAAGGCGAGAGGACGCGCGATCAGCAGGGCAGTGGACGTCGCAGAGATCGTGAAGAACAGGTTCGTCAAGGACCTGGGCTACAAGGATGTCAAGATCGAGACCGAATCCTTGCCTGGCGAACACGGTGGAACTGCGAATGTCTCCTCTATCGAGATCTACATGTCCAAGTAGGTCACGTTGTTCTAAGGATAGCCCGGATGGCTCTGGATGGGGCTAGTGTCAACCCTGTCTTACGACGGTTTTATCATCGACAACTGCAATCGGTTCGATGATGTGCGACATATCATGCGATTGGAGCGTATCCTTATGATATTGGTCAAGCTCGGAGGCAGCGTGATAACTGACAAATCCCGACTGCGAACCTTTCGCAGGAGCGTCTGTGACCGTCTCGCCAGGGAGATGCGGTTTGGTGCCTCTGAGGGTGTCCTGGTAGTCCATGGCGCAGGTTCATTCGGTCACATCGTCGCGAAGAAGTATGCGTTGCACAAGGGTTTGAAGTATGATTCTCAGGTCGAGCATGTTGCCACCGTCCAGAGGGACGTTCGCGAACTGAACCTGAGAGTGCTGGAATCGTTGATAGATGCCGGGTTGAATGCTATATCGGTACCTCCAGCTTCTTCGTCAACCTTCGAGAACGGCTGCGTGAAAACCTTCTCGGACACTCCTTTCTCATCTCTCCTCGACATGGGCCTCGTACCCGTGAGTTTCGGCGATGTGGTTCCAGACATGGCAATGGGTTTCTGCATATGCTCAGGTGATCTGATGATGGCCGAATTGGCGAAGGCGTTCAAGCCACGGTTGGTCGTGTTCTGTGCCGACGTCGATGGCGTGTTCGACAAAGATCCAAAGCTGGACAAGAGCGCCAAGCTGTTGGATGAGATCGATTCTTCTACCACCATGACCCCCTCCAAGGAGAGGTCGGTGAACGCCGATGTCACCGGCAGCATGAAGGGGAAGATGGAGCGGATGCTGGCCATCTCCGAGCACTGCGAAAAGTGTATCATAGTGAACGGCAATGTGCGTGGCAGGCTGGAATCGGCCATCAAAGGAAAGCAGGTGAAGTCGACCACGGTCGTTCCGCGGCAGGTGTCTGCATGAAAGGTGAAGGTGCGAAGACGGACAGGTTGATAGAGCGCAGGAAGAGCGATCACATAGAGATCTGCGCAAGGGAGGAACTCGTGGCAGGATACTCCTACTGGGACGATGTTCGTCTGATCCACAACGCATTGCCTGAGGTCGACCTAGCTGATATTGATACATCGACTGTTCTTTTCGGCCGCAAGCTGGATGCGCCCATCATAATATCTGCCATGACGGGAGGTTACGGCAAGGCCGAAGAGATAAACCGGACGCTCGCGGAGGTGGCAGAGCATTTCGGCATCGGTCTAGGAGTGGGGAGTCAGAGGGCCGCCCTCGAGAATCCAGAACTCGTACGGACGTATTCTGTCATCAGAGAGTTCGAAGTACCCCTGAGGATCGGGAACCTAGGTGCCCCGCAACTCGTCGGGCAGGGATCGAAGGTTCCGCTGGATGTGGATGCCGGCCGGGCCGCCATGGATATGGTCGATGCTCATATCCTTGCGATTCATCTCAACTATCTACAGGAGGTCGTCCAGCCCGAAGGAGACACACAGGCTCGTGGCTGCCTCGAGGCGATATCCGAGTTCTCATCATCCCTTCCAGTCCTTGCCAAGGAGACCGGTGCCGGGATATCTCGCAGCACCGCACTGAAGCTGAAGAAGGCCGGAGTGAAAGGGATCGATGTTGGTGGAATGGGTGGAACGAGCTTCTCTGCCGTCGAGTACTTCCGCGCGAAATCGGCGGGTGACGTCACTCGCATCAACCTGGGCGAGACGTTCTGGGACTGGGGGATTCCTACGCCTGTGTCGATTCAACTCTCGACCGTGGGTGTGCCACTGATTGCTACGGGAGGCGTGAGATCTGGCCTCGATGTTGCGCGGGCTATGGCAATCGGTTCGAGTGCTGCAGGTCTGGCCGGCCGCCTACTCCCTGCTGCGCTCGAAGGCAAGGATTCGTTGATGCTCGAGATGGGCACGATGATACAGGAGCTCAAGACCGCGATGTTCCTGGTTGGTGCAGAGAATATCGAACAGCTGAGCGCAACGCACGCCCTGCTCACTGGCAGATCCCGAGAATGGCTGAACGAGGTCACGGAGTGATTTGCGATGATTTTCCCTGACGATTACAAGGACCGCATAAAGAGGATCAATGAGCGATTGATGGATTCGCTGAATGTCATGGAGGACCAGAGGCTGAAGGCCGCGATGTCCCACTATCCTTCGGCCGGAGGGAAGCGGCTGCGCCCCTTGTTGGCAACGATGGTCTCCGAGGCGGTCGGTGGGAAGGCCGATGCCGCGCTCCCGTTCGGAGTCGCCCTCGAGATGGTGCACAATTTCACTTTGGTACATGACGACGTGATGGACGAGGACGATACTCGCAGGGGTATCAAGGCGGTCCATTCCGCGTTCGGCATACCCGAGGCGATCCTGGCAGGCGACGCGATGTTCGCGCGTGCATTCGAGATCGCTCTAGAATCAGACATCGAGGATGCACGTACCATCATGCTCGTGGAGATACTCGCCAGAGCGGTGAGGTTGCTGGCCGAAGGCCAGCAGATGGACATGGACTTCGAGAACATGGATTCAGTTTCATCGGATGAGTATTTGAAGATGATCGAGAGGAAGACGGCTGTCCTGTATTCTGCGGCCGCTCAGGGCGGGGCGATCGCCGGTGGTGGCACAGTGGCTCATCAGGAGGCCTTGTTCGAGTACGGTAGATTGATCGGCCTGGGCTTCCAGATCATGGACGACGTGCTTGATCTGACATCCACGCGGGAAGCATTCGGCAAACCGGTGCTGAATGATATCCGGAACGGCAAGAAGACCCTGATCGTGGTTCATGCGCTTGAGAACCTCAAAGGTTCTCAGAGGGATGAGTTCCTCGCGGTCCTCGGAAAGAAGGACGCCACAGAATCGGAGCTTGTGCGGGCCAAGGAAATACTGGAAGGAATCGGAGCGATAGACCATGCCAGTAGGATCGCGAACGAGTTCGTTGCGAAGGCGAAGGACCAGTTGAGCGTGCTGAAGGATTCGGATCACAAGAATGCGTTGAAGACGTTCGCGGATTACATGGTCCTGAGGAAGACCTAGGCGACCCCGTTCCTGGTGAGCTTGAAGTCCGCTCTGCGACCTTCTTCCAGGTGGCGATGCTTGATGATCACTGCCCTCCTGTTGCTGGAGCCGATCTTGTCGAGCCTGATTATCGCCTTGGCGTTGTGGAGCAGTACATGCCCTCCCAACGGTTCGAAGGTCCCCTTCTCGATATCCGTGTACACTTGGGATGTCAAAAGTATGGGCATGCCCTTGGTCCTGGACACCGACAGGAGCTTCGCCAGTTGTGGGCTGAGCGACTTCCTCGTGCCCTTCTCCTCGTCGTTCCTGGTGAGTCTATAATGTATCGTGGCCGAGTCCAGTATGATGACTCCGACCTCCAGGGAGCTATCGGCCAGTTTGACCGCCTTATCAACAACCCTCTCCTGTTCTTCGAAGGAGTGCGGCTCGAAGAACAGTATATTCTTCATCACGTCATCGAACCTGTCATCTGCTATCTGCTTCAACCGTTCGATCGAGACGCCTTCCGTGTCTATGAATATGACCTTCTTCCCCTGCAAGGCGGCGTTCCTCGCAACCTGGAGGCATATGTTGGTCTTGCCGGTGCCCGCTTCGCCGAAGAGCAGCGTTATCGCCGCTCCTTCCAGACCCCCTTCCAGGAGTCCGTCCAATCCAATGGATCCGATGGCCAAGTGTGACACGCTCCGCCATCGGGCTGGTCGGTGATAATGGTTGCGCGTGCAATTGACCTCCTTGCAGACCGCTCTCGTCGACTCTCAGACAGTCTTATAATGACGAATGGCTCTGCAAGCTATTGTGTCAGTTCACAGGGTTGGTGCGGAAGCACGCCTAGACTCCGATACTTGGATGGATCGCGAGGTCGTCATCAAGCAGAGAGTGGTCAAGGGATACAGACACCCAGTGATCGACAAGAACCTGCAGACCTCACGGATCAAGAACGAGGCCCGCCTCATGCTCGAGGCCAGGAAGGGCGGCATCGCGGTCCCGATCATATACTCGATAGACCTGGCTGGTAACAGGATAATCATGGAGGAGATCAAAGGCGTCAGGGTCAAGGACGCCCTTCAGGATCTGCCATATCCCCGTGCTCGTGAGATATGCGAGAAGATCGGCGAGATATCGGCTATGCTTCATGCACATGATATCGTACACGGTGATCTGACGACCAGCAACATGCTTCTCGAAGGGGATAGGATTGTCATGATCGATTTCTCACTCGGTTCCAAGACTTCGGAGATAGAGGACAAGGGCGTGGATATGCACCTCCTCGAGGAAGCATTTCATTCAGCACATCACTCTCGAGCCGAGCTATTCGACGTGGTCAAGGCGTCTTATGTCCACCATTATGAGCGCGGGGACGAAGTCCTCAAAAAGGTGAAGGAGATAGAGAGGCGGGGGCGGTACACACGAAAAGAATAGCGTTCGCAACCAGCAACAATGGCAAGTTCAAGGAGATATCCGCTCAGATGGCATCTCACGGCTACGAGTTGGACCACCTCAAGACCCCGTATCCTGAGATTCAGGCCGAATCACTAGAGATAACCATAATCCCTGGTCTACAGTGGCTGATATCCAAGTTCGACCGACCCGTGATGATAGACGACTCCGGTCTGTTCGTAGATGCCCTCCGAGGCTTCCCCGGAGTGTATTCGTCTTATGTTTTCAAGACGGTTGGCTGCAAGGGCATCTTGGACCTCATGAGAGACGTGAGCGACAGGACCGCGAGGTTCGAGTGCTGTATCGGGTACATGGAGCCTGGTGGAGAGCCGTTGATAACAAAAGGCGTAGCTACCGGATCGATATCCGAGAAGATGGTCGGAACTGGCGGTTTCGGGTACGATCCCATATTCATCCATGAAGGCAATACCAGGACATACGCGGAGATAGATATCGCGGAGAAGAATACCATTTCCCATAGAGGCAGGGCGATGGCCAAGTTCATCGAGGAGTTGCCGAAACTAATAGGCCGGCCATGAGAATCCTTTTATCCAGGTCTGCCATAATCGGGTGACGGCCATGCCGCCACACACGGGGTAGTGGTTTAGCTTGGTATGATTCGTGCTTTGGGAGCATGAGGTCGTCGGTTCAAATCCGACCTACCCCACTTTCATTTTCCTGGCTCGTTTCTAATTAGAGAGGATTGAAATTCAAGGAGAATGGACCAACCCTCTAAGTTGAAGGGGCTGGTGTGCCTCTTCCCTTTTTTCTATGACCATGACCTTATCCGATAGGGTTGCCTTCTGCTCTAGCCCTAGTTGCTGACCGACCAATCTAGAGAACCGACCTGTGATCAGCGGCATAGTGAGTCGTGGATGAAACGTGATGCCTGGCTATTTTCCAATCAGGGCCTTTTTGTACCGGGATTTAAACCTTTTCATCGCCTTTCCTCGTGAAATCAGTGGTTCAGATTGTGACGCATGCAGAACCCGATTGACTGGCTAATTTCTATCGCAGGAAATTGACGACGAGCGGGACCCCTTCTCAGCTTCTTCTTCTCGTGATACCCTGCGGTGAGACAGTCCCTCCTCAGC
>JACZKW010000012.1:0-21740 GCA_014859835.1 Thermoplasmata archaeon
GGACCACTCCTGTCGAAGACGCCTATGTCAAAGTCATGCTGATGATGGGAGACGGGATACAGGTGAACTATAGCTTCACAGACTCCTTGGGATACTATAACATCAATCTAACCGGTGGCTATGACTATGTAGTCTTCGTCGCCCATGAGGATTATTACTTCGCCATGAGCCAGACCTCAGTTCAATCTGGCGAGACGGTCGAGCGGGATTTCATGCTCGAGGCCATATCGCCCACCGAGACATCCGTTCTGATCATGGGTTATGTCCTGGATGAAGCGGACGACCCGGTGACTGATGGCAATATCTTCGCCTTCGCTAGCGACCCCTCTGGGTCTGATGGCATGCCCTACTATGGCAATCTGACTACCGCGGAAATTGACGGTTACTTCGAAGTCCATGTGATTCCAAGCACGACTGGAGGCGGTGTCTACCTGATGGATCTCGAGGGCAGCAGCGTCATGATTGGCAACGAGACCTCTGATCCACTCGAGGACGGACAGTCGTACTGGATGAACATCACCGTGACCGCCCCTGTGTTCGATGATGACGCCCACCTGTACGGATATGTCACTGATTCGACTACCAGCTCGCCGATTTCAGGTGTGATGATCTCAGTGGACATCTACGATGATATGGCTGATGAGAGCTACTTCAACTTCACCATAACAGATGCTTCTGGATACTTCGATATCAACGTTTCGAGCGGATCGATGGATATCCAGTTCCAGAAATATGGATACGCATCCTATATGGGATGGGAGACTTTGGTAGAGTCAGGAGATGACCTCGATATGTCTGTCGAGCTCACGCCGACCGTTGCTACCATTCGGGGCAATATCACAGACGCCATCACCACCGATCCCCTGTCATACAGCAGTGTGATACTCTACGACGGTGCCAATACAGTATCCAGCGCGACGAGCAATGGAACAGGTTACTATGAACTCCGTGCGTTTGAAGGAGCAGACCTTCAACTCTTCACCGAGGTCCAGGGATACTCCAGAGGCTATGAGGTCATCGATGTGAACTCCGGGGACGAGCTATGGTACGATTTCGAACTGTACCCCGTCGATGCTTGGCTGACTGGCAATGTGACTGATATGATCTCAGGCGACCCCATCGCGGACTGTTATATCTACGTGCGGTCGGACAACTACGAGGATTGGTCCAATACTAATTCCACAGGTTACTACAATATGTCTCTGGTCTCCGGCACCTACTATGTCCAGATTGGAGCCAATGACTATATGGCAAACGAGAGCACGGTGGAGGTCCTCTCGGGTGTAGGGACAGTGCACGATGTCGAGCTGCTCCCATGGAACATACCGTCAACAGTATTGCTACACGGCTGGGTGAACGACAGTGTATCCAATAACGGCATATCGAATGCGGAAGTTGTTGTCTACCTGCCTGATAGCTATTACAATAGCCGTGCGATGACGAACAACACCGGATACTACGAGATGTATACGGCTCCACTGGAGATGTCCATGTACGCCCATGGCATAGGTCACGCGCCATACTTTGACACCATGGACGCGACTGGCACATTGGACCTGGAACTCAACATCCTGCTTGATGCTGACGATTATTCTCCGAATGGGAGCAGCACTCAGAGTCCCACAGAGAATGTGACTTGGTTCAACCCTGAGTTGTTGCACTACGATATACAGGATTACAATCTGAAGACCATGCAACTCCTGCTCTTTATGAACTACAGCATGTACGATACAGGGACGAACTATACTCTGTTGAGGATGTGGGGTATGTCTAACGACCCGTTGAACACCTACTCGACTCTGCCATACATGGTCGCAGGTGATCAGTATACGGTGGATTTGTCCTGGAACGCCAGTGTCGATGGTGGTTGGCTGAGCGGAGCAGGGAATGACGACCTATACTCTGCCTGCTCCCCGATGAATTATTATGGGGACGACTACCAGTCCGCATATGGCTTCTATAGCAACTCGACCGTTTCCATGCAGTCTGGCTATGCCATGTTCGATATCGTGAGCGGTGACTATGTCATGTTTGTGTTCGGCAACTGGTCCAGCACTGAAGTAGGCGATGTCGAAGGCACTTTCAGCCCTCAGACAACCATTCTCCGCATGGATTGGGACATGTCATCCATAAATGTTGTGTCGGGCCCATTCGTTGGCGAGTGGTCAGTGGACGGCCTAGAGCTCCGCTACGATTACCTCGTCCCGAGCACGAGCTACTCGATGCTGTTCATGGCGAATGACTGGGGCGAGCGTTACTGGTTTGATATCTCCACTGCATCCGTTGACAACGATCCGCCTGTCGCAGACTCAGGCGGCGATATCACCGCAGTCGTCGACACAATCGTGTCCTTGAATGCCTCCGGGTCCTCGGACAATGTCGGAATCGTCAGCTATGTCTGGGAGTTCGAAGACCCGGTCGGGTCTCCACAGACTCTGACCGGTGTATCGGTCGACTACGAATTCGATACGATAGGCGATTACACAGTGACTCTGACAGTGACTGATGGCGCAGGCCATGAGGATGTCGACACCTTCGTGATCGCTGTTACACCCGATGCCATACCAGTCGCTAATGCGGGTGTTGATTTCACGGTGGATGAGGACGAACCCGCGACATTCAATGGCACTGGCTCATCCGATGACGTGATGATCATTGAGAACTACACCTGGACCATCCTGTCCCTCGATATCACGATGTATGGCGAGTCGCCGAGTTATACGTTCGTCGACCCAGGGACTTATTCGGTCGAGCTAAGCGTGACTGATTCGATCGGGCAGGCATCAGAACCAGACACCGTCGTTGTTACAGTGGAGGATGTGACTCTCCCTGTCGCCGATGCGGGATCTGATGAGACGGTGTCTTTCGGAACTGAAGTGACATTGGACGGATCCGGTTCATCGGACAATTCCGGCACGATAGAATCGTATGTGTGGACGTTCATCGATGATGGTTCTGTGGAGTTGACTGGCGAGACGGTGGATTATGAGTTCACTGAACCTGGCGTATACACAGTGACTCTCACTGTCGCGGATGCAGCTGGTTTGGAGGATATCGATACTGTCGTCATCACCGTGGTCGACGAAGCTCCTCCAGTGGCGAACGCAGGCGCTGACCTGACCGGAGTCGAGGTCGGGGACACTGTGATGCTGAACGGATCCGGCTCCACCGACAACGTCGGAATAGATGAGTATGTCTGGACATTCGTCGACGGGACAGCTCAGGAGCTCTCAGGGAGGACGGTGAACTATACCTTCGATAACGTGGGCGTGTTCACAATAACTCTCACTGTCACTGATGCGGCTGGCTTCAGCGATACCGACGTCGTCGTCGTAAGCGTATCTCTTGCGAACGATCCGCCAGTGGCTGATGCAGGTGAGGATCAGAATGTCAAGGTCGACGCCACCGTGACTCTCGACGCGTCGGGGTCCACTGATGACAACGCGATCGTCACATACACATGGACTTTCGATTACGATGGTGAACCGGTCATACTGACTGGTGTCGAGCAGGAATTCGTGTTCGAGATCGCAGGGACATATAATGTCACCCTGACGGTCACGGATGCTCAAGGCCTGTCCGACACCGACACTGTCGAGATTGTAGTCGAATCGAGCGCGATGTCCTTCATCGCGGACTACTGGTGGGCGTTCGCAGTGATAGCCGCTGCAGTGGTGATAGGGGTCGCCGCGGCTCTGATGAGTCGGGGCAAGGGCGGAAAAGGAAAGGCATCACCGCCTACGGAGAACGAGATCGCCGATGAGTTCGATGATGACGATCTCCCGCCACCGGACGACGAGCTATAGACCTGCTCCAAAGAGCAAAACCACTTCCTTCAAACCTTTTCGATGTGTTTCTTATTCAAGGCATGTTCGAGAATCATCGGTTCTTCGAGAGTATTTTGATGAGCTCATCGATCGAGAGTGGTCGTTCATCGACGCTGTTGTCAAATCCCAGGCTCTTGAATATCCTCGCGACCGTCGGTAGCACAAGGCCTGCCGATTCGAGCAGCCTCTCGTCATATAATATGTCCCTGGGCTTTCCCTCCACTAGGATGCCTCCGTCCTTGACTATGCATATCCTGTCAGCCAGACGAGCAGCCATGTCGATATCGTGGAGGGCAACTACAACGCTGATCCCATGCTCGTCGCGCAGAGATCTCAATATCTCTTCGATCCTCTTGGCGTTGGATGGATCAAGGTCTCCTGTGGGTTCGTCGGCAACGAGTATCTTTGGCTTCATGGCAAGAATCCCTGCGATAGCCACCAATCGTTTCTGACCTCCGCTAAGGTAGTGCGGAACCTTGTCTGTCTCCTTCATTCCCACGACGTCCAAGGCCCATTTCGCCATCTTCATGGATTCCTCCGGGGACATGCCTTGGTTGAGTGGTCCGAACATGACATCTTCGATGACAGTCGGTGAGAACAACTGCGCGTCGGCGTTTTGGAATACCAATCCCACTAATCTCCTGATATCCACGAGGTTCTTCTTGTCTATCTCCTTCCCGAATATGCGGACTCTGCCCACATTTGGTATCATGAGCCCATTGAGATGTTCTATGAGTGTCGATTTGCCCGCACCGTTCGGTCCACACAGTGCGACTATCTCTTTTGGATAGACTCTGAAACACATCCCATGGATGCCTTCGGTGCCATCTGCGTATCTATGTGTGACGCAATCTACGTGAACAATCGAATCCCTCGCTTCATCACGATCACATATTGAGCAATTTGTATCCTGAGTCATCTACTCACCACCATATCATGCTCGAATCGAAATACCTGATGTAGGTGGAGATTGCCAGGATGACAACTCCTACGACCACGATCGATACTCCTGCGATAGAAGGTTTTGGTGCTCGCTCCATTACTGGCATATCTCCCGTGAACCCTCTCGATTCCATCGCTTTGGCTATCCTCTCCGCCCGCTCGAATGCGTGGATGAACGCGAGCCCGAATATGCCTGCGAACAACCTCGTCTGTCTCGATACACCTCGGATCAACCCGCCGTTCCTCGAGTGTATCGCATCTATCACATCGGTGACCTCGTCGGATGTGACGAACAGGAACCTATAGGAAAGAAGGAAGACCGTCGCCAGGGTCCTGGGCATCATTCTACGAGCCAGGTACGCTATGTGACTGTATCTCGAACTCATGAACAGCGCCAAAGAGAACGTGACCACTGCAAGTGCCCTGATGAGCAGCTTGTACATCAGAATGATGCCATTGTCCGTCACTTGTATGTGAGAACCGAATAGGTCAACTCCGACAACCTCGTCCCCAGGCTCTGTGAATATGAACATTATCGCGAGGGTGAGAACGAACATGGCGGGGAGCGTGTACCATCCGAGGAGAACCTTGAATGGGAGCTTGGCGGCGAGATAGAATGCCAGACAGGAGATGTATAGAATTGATATCAGCATCGGATCGATCAAGACGGTGGCGAGGCACACGACGATTGCGAGCAACCCTGCTTTCGTCCAAAGGCTCATTGAGTGGATCATGCTGTTGCCACTCTCTCCAAAATGAGTGACGAGTCTGAAATCCGGGATGTGCTTCGAATACGATCTCCTCGACATCCATTCATCTCCAGGTGTCTTGTCAATCGGACACTGCTTCTATGTCTGCCGATGCAGTATCAGAGTCTTGCCTATCATTCCCTTCCGCATCTGAGAGCAAGTCCGGGCGGATCTTGGATATGAACGAAACCACGTAGCCGGTTATGACACCTTCGATTATGCCTGCTATGATGTTGACAGCTGCGAATAGAAGCAGGTTGCCGAAGATCTCCTCCTTTGCCTGTTCGGAGTCCTGAAGTCCCGAAACCGCGACGATTCCGATTATGACCAATGTGCTGATGGAGAGTGCGAGGACCGCAGCTCCGAGACCTGAAATGAATCTGTTAAGATCGAGCTTGGACCTGACAAGACGGTAGAAGTAGTATGCGACCAAGACCTCTGTCATGTTCACGATGGTGTTTGCTCCCACCATCCCCCAGCCCCCGTGTCCGATCGAGGCACTGAATATGTTGATGACGAGAACGCTTAGACTGCCGAGAGCCGGTCCGGCCAGGATGCCTATCAGAGGCGTTAGGTTGAGATGTATCCCGCCGAATATCGGGACGACTACCTGAAACGCTGCAAATCCGACAGATGTGCACATAGCAGCGATCGCCAGTTTCCTGGGGGTGACCTTGCCCTTGCGAAGAACCAAGAGTGCAAGGGCCACCATCGCTCCAGCTACCACAGACCATATGATCACCCATTCTGGTGAGAATGCGCCGTCCTCAAGGTGTATGTGTGCCACAGATACCCGGCGTGACACAGCAGGTTGTTTTAATAAGATTTCTGATTCGCTTAATAATTCTGCCCTTCATCCCTCACCCGCTTAATAACGCCGATAAAAGCTCCGAAACTGAGACATATCCACCAACCGTTACTATCTAGGGACAACTGACACGGAATCCCGAGGGAGATCCAAAGATGCTGACGCCGACCCACCTGACCGTATGTGTTTTCATCGGCCTGCTGCTGCATCTCAACCGGAACGAATGGTTCGTAGCCCTGACTTTCGGGGTCGTGATCGACATAGACCACGTGTTCGCACTTCCAAGATACGTAAGCGACAACGGATGGTCTGCAATCCTGCGACCGACATGGGATGATGCCTCCGGTCTGCCCTGGAGATCACTTCTCCATGAACCGGTCGGCGCTTTCATCGTCGGATACCTTTCCATCGGTTGGAGACTGATGTTACCTCTCATTTTCTGGGGATTCCATGTGTTCATGGATTGGCTGCAAATCGAATTCATCGAGTACACAACACCTATCGAGTCTGCGATCCTGACAGGGACTGTGGTCGGTTCGTTTGCGATAGGATACCATCGTTGGATCGTTTCATCGGGTGAGAAGACTTGGTCCCGCTATCTGTCGCATCTATGGATGAGTGTCAGAACCAGCATCGTGCGTAACGGTTCTGTCACTCCTTGACGCGTTCGTAGAACCTCTGCAGGAAGATGACCCAGACGACCTCGAATACGATGCATATGGTCGCTGGCACAGCGACTATCGGATCAAACAGCGCGATCGCCAGGGTCGCGGTCAATCCCAGGTTCTTGTAGCTCGAAAACAGTACCTGGGTGACTCGGGTCTCTTTGGGAACGCCGAGCTTCCTCAATGAGAATTCAATGCCCAATCCTGTACCGAATGTCCTGATTATCGAGACGGCGGCCACGGCAATGACTATCCAAGGCTCGCTTACGAATGCATTCCTGTTCGCTCCTGCGACGGCGAAGATCAGGATGGCGAAGAGGATGTTCATGGCCTGAGTCGTCACGGACTTGCCAATGTTGATCCGCATGACGAACCTGGATGCCACCATGGGGAGGACTATCAGGAACAGGAGTGACACTATGAGGTCGTTGACCGACACTGCAGAGCCTATGAGCGCCAGCGTGATCAATGGCATAAGGGCAAGAGCGCTCAGATAGTTCACAGCAGTCGAGAACAGGGCCTTCGATGTCTTGCCTCCGAAGATCGTGGAGAAAGGCACGATGGATATTGCAGAGGGGGCGGCCGCCATGAGCACCCACCCCCACCATAGATCCTCAGGGAACATACGGCCGAGGATCAGAATGACTCCCGTGAGCATGCCATAATTGAGGATGAGTGCTACAATCGCATCCTTGCCGTGCTCCTTGCTCTTCGTTTCCCCCAGTCGTACTCTGGACAGGGAAAGGGTCATCAGGATCGCCAGGGATGCCATGGAGATCTCCTTGGTGAGCCAAGGGAATCCTCCTAGCAGCAACCCGAATAGGAGGCCGAGCCCCATCATGGCGCTGTAGCTGCCCAGTATGTCTGCTGGCCTCATGGTACGGTCGAAGAACGCATGAACTACAAATATGCTTGTCGCTCCAAACGATACGGCACCTAATCCTTTTTATCATCCCTGGCCTTATCGAGGTTGATGAGCATCATCGAATGGGGCACCAGTCTCATATTGGATCTGATATCCACGCTCGGCTACCCTGGAATAATATTCCTGATGGCCCTCGAGAGCGCGTGCATGCCGATCCCGAGTGAGATCGTGATGCCTTTCGCCGGCTATCTGGTGTACCAGGCCGAGCAGCCCGGATTCGACGGGAACGCGATGACACTCATAGGCGTGAGTCTCGCAGGTGCGATCGGCTGCACATTGGGGTCCATCATAGCGTATTTTCTCGGCATGTACGCGGGACGACCGTTCATACTGCGATACGGAAAATACGTCTTGATCCGCGAGAAGCATCTTGACCTGGCAGATAGATGGTTCGAGAAATATGGCGATGCAGCGACGTTCATCGCGAGACTTCTGCCGATAATCCGCACATTCATATCGTTGCCCGCCGGGATCGCCAGGATGAATTTCAAGAAATTCGTATTCTACAGCTTCGTCGGATCGCTACCATGGACCGCGATGCTTGCTTATGTCGGATATGCTCTTGGTTCAGATTGGGATGAGATCGGAAGCTGGTTCAGAGGAATGGATTATCTCATCATAGGCGGTCTGATCGTCCTGGTGATATGGTATGTATACCGGTTCAGGAAGCAGAAGAGAGTACCCGAACCTCAGCCGTAGTAGTATTCGCCCTTGGATTTCTGCTCCCTATCGAGCCTCGAATCCTTCTTGTTTATCCTAGGCCTTGAGGAATCCTGGTCACGTCTGAATGTGATGTCCACATCCTTGAGGAATCGATTCATACCCTCCCTCATCGCGAATGGCCCTTCGGCGACGCCCTTCACGGAAGGTTCTCCGGTGAACACCATTAGCGAGTCCGAGATCAGGTCGATCATATAGACATCATGGTCGACGACCACGGCGGATTTACTCATCTTCTCTATGACCCTCCGTATGGTCTTGGAGGTCGTCATCCTCTGGGCCGAATCGAGGTATGCAGACGGTTCATCGATCAGATAAATGTCCGCTTGTTTGCCCAGGCATTCTGCGATGGCCACCCTCTGCAGTTCACCGCCGGACAGCGTTCCCACCTCCTTGTCAAGAAGGTATTTGAGCGTGAGGGGATGCGCCACTTCTGCCTGGAAGAACCCTGAATCGAAATCCTTCCCAATGTTCGTCATGAGCATATGTCTCACCGTCCCCTCGAACTCCGGCTTTATGTACTGGGGCTTGTAACTCACGGTGACCTTTCCCATGACTTCGCCCGATGTCGGTTCGATCTCTCCAGCCAATATCTTCACGAATGTGGTCTTCCCGGTTGCATTCGGTCCGACGGCTCCGACCACTTCGCCTTTCCTTATCGTCCCGCCTGATACTTTCAGTCTGAAGTCTTTGATCCGCTTCGTTATGTTTGTGAATTCGACAAGGCTCTCGGTCTGCCAATCGTTCCTGGGCGGCCTACGCTCGAACTTTATCTCGGTCTCCCTGAATCGTATGTTCTCCTCTCTCAGGTACCCTTCGAGGTAGACGTTTATGGATGTCCTGACCGCTCTCGGGTGAGCCATCACTCCATATGCTCCCTCGGAACCGTACATTATGTGAACAAGATCTGCTAGGAAATCGATAATCGCCAGGTCATGTTCGATGACCATGACCTGTTTCGTCACACTCAGTTGTTGTATGACCTTTGCAATCTTCAACCGCTGGTAGACGTCCAGATATGATGAAGGCTCGTCGAAGAAGTACACATCCGCATCCTTCAGCAGCGTGGCGGCGATCGCCACTCTCTGGAGCTCTCCGCCTGATAGTTTCGAGATATCCCTGTCGAGTACTCCCGATATGGATAGTTGGTCAGCGACCTCATCGAGTCTATTCGACTCATCTACTTTGGACAGCAGATCACTCACGGATCCTTTGTGGATCGCAGGCAGCTTATCCACATATTGCGGTTTGAGCGCGGTCCTCGTCTTCCCGTCTGCGAGGCCTCTGAAGTAATTGTTCAGATCGGTCCCTGCATACTTCTCCAAGACCTTACTCCAGTCTCCGCCTCCTTCATAATCACCGAGGTTCGGGACGACCTGGCCAGAAAGAATCGATATGGCTGTGGTCTTGCCTATTCCGTTAGGTCCGAGCAGGCCGATCACCTGTCCTTCCCTGGGGATCGGGAGCCGATAGAGCCTGAACGAGTTCTTGTCGTACTGATGAACCAGTTCTCCTTCCAGCTCATGCGGTAGGCCGATGATCTTGACGGCTTCTAGAGGACACTTGTGCACGCATATTCCACACCCGACACATAGGTTCTCAGCGATGTACGGCTTGCCAGATCCTCCTATCGCGATGGCTTCTACCCCCGTGCGCACGGGCGGGCAATAATGTATGCACTCAAGGCCGCATTTCTTTGGCTGGCATCGGTCCTTGAGTATTATGGCTATCCTCATCGACTTGGGTTAAGGCGGGGTCCATTTAAAAATATATCAGCGGCTACTTGCCTAAGACCATCTCGATCTCCTCGACAACTGGGTCGATATCGAGTTCCACGTAACCTATCGTCTGGACGAGTTCATCCGCTGAGAATTTCTGACCGTACGACCACAGCTCGGTGATGAACTCTCCAGTCTTCTGGTTCTCGAACCAGTTCTCCCCGAACTTCTCCTTGAGGGCAGACCTGAGCTGTCCCTCGAATATCCACGCGCGCAGGTACTCTGCACAGTAGAATGCATCGTCCACATCCTCAAGGAAATTTTTCTCGGAGTGTTTGAACTTCAATCCCTTCTGAAGGGTGGTCCTGTAAACCTCTGCAAGCTCCGTTTCTACCCTGTTCTCGTGTAGCTTCATCTCATAGATCAGCTTCGATGCATATCTTCGTAGGAACATGAGCTTGTTCAGAACGGCGAATCGCTCGAACTCTTGAGCATCCTCCATTCCCAAGTATCGTTTCAACCACTGGCCGTCCGTTGGAAGATAGTTGAAAAGGAATGCGAATGTCTCTGTCACCGAATTGTCTCCGAGATACTTGTATTCGGCTGGTTGGTTCTTATCCGTGGTTCCGAAATGCCAGGCATGCCCGCCTTCATGGAAGAATGCTTCATAATCCTTCCATCCTCCCATCGGCAGTATGACGAGTCTGATATCGTCCGGTACTCTGACAGGCGCACAGAACGCCCTCGGGGTCTTCTTCTCGCGCTCCTCCGCGTCTATATGTATATTCTCGTAGCCACGTGTGTCTATTCCCATCCCTCGCAATGTCTCTGAGAACGATTCTATCAACCTGTCCTTTCGGAAGTATTCGTCATGCTCCTCGCCCTTGAACGCTATCGGGATATCACAGCTCCAGACGTCCGAAAGGGATGAGTGCAGCTTGTCCTGGAGCAATCCGTTCATATTATCGACATATATCTTCTCCGTCCTCTTGAGGAAGTCCTCCATCACCTCTGCGAGCTTTCGGTAATTGACACCCTTCAGGGAAGTGCACATGTCACGATAATTCTTGAACCCGAGCTCGGTGCTCTTGTCATGAGCGCTCTGCATACGCGGGAGCAGGATCTCATTGAGTTTATCCGTCTCGGCAAGTTTCGCCTCGTGCAGTCGGTGCCTCCGTTCAGTGTCAGACTCGTTCCTCAGCCTCACAGGCACCATTCTGTAGGGTATATTCTCTCCATCGAAGACTATCTCGGCTCTTGTCTCCCAGGTGTTGGCCTTGTCCGTATGGTCTTTTATCGCGTTCTCCACATGGCCCAGGGTGGAGAATGTCCTGAGGTATCTCGTCCATCTGAAATCTTCATCCGGTTTGACTGTCTCCAATGATTGTCTCGCGACCTCTATGGCTTCCACAGAGAACAGGTGCGAATACCTTTCATAGATTGGTACAGTGATCAGATCGTCCTTGATGCCCGCGTAGTTGCTGTAGAACTCCTGCATCAGCTCGCCCTGAAACGCCTCTAGATCTCCTCTCAGCCGGCCGAGTTCAAGAACGGCCATGGTGTCATTAATCTCCCTTCTCATGTATATTCATTTCCACGCAGTTCCGGTTTCTGGCCAATGAAACGAGTTCTCCAGACCGCGCTACATTTAAGTGTGAAGCCTCCGATGATGGGCAGTTGGTCTAGATGTCACGTGTGTTAGTCTGTGTAGCCTGGCCTTATGCGAACGGAGCGATCCATGTGGGCCACGTGGCCGGCTCGCTCCTGCCAGCAGATATATTCGCTCGCTTCAACCGCCTTATCGGGAACGAGACGATAATGGTGTCAGGTTCCGACATGCACGGTGCTCCGATAACCGTGAGCGCCGATAAGGAGAAGGTATCCCCTGAAGTCATTGCAAACAGGTACCATGAGATCAACGCAAAGGCGATCTCCGATCTTGGGATGGAATTCGATCTGTTCACAAACACTCACACCCACAATCACGAGGAGGTCGCAAAAGAGTTCTTCGTGAAGCTGCTGGAGAAGGGGCATCTCGAGAAGAAGACCACCCATCAGTTCTACTGTCCAAGCTGTCACAGATTCCTACCAGACAGATATGTCGAGGGAACGTGCCCTCACTGCAAATACGAGCGCGCGCGAGGGGACCAGTGCGATTCGTGTGGCATGGATATGAACGCGGATCAGTTGATCGATGCGAGATGTCAATTATGCGGGGGAGTGCCCCAGCTCAGGGAGACCGAGCACTTCTTCCTAAAACTCTCTCATTTCACCGATGATCTCATGGAATATGCGGAGCGCAGCTCTCATTGGAGACCACATGTCCGTGCGTTCACCATCAATGTGTTGAAGGACAGCCTAGTGGACCGTCCCATAACCCGTGACATATCCTGGGGCGTGCCAGTGCCAGTGGGCGGGTTCGATGACAAGCGGATATATGTCTGGTTCGAAGCCGTCATCGGTTATCTCTCCGCCTCGAAGGAATGGGCCATGCTCGAGGGACGGCCAGACGACTGGAAGAAGTTCTGGACCGACGGTGATTGCAGGAGCTATTACTTCCTAGGGAAGGACAACATCATCTTCCACACAATAATATGGCCCGCCATGCTGATCGGTCACGGTGGCCTCGACCTTCCGTATGATGTTCCTGCCAATCAATACATGAACCTCGAGGGACAGAAGTTCTCCAAGAGCATGGGGATCAGCATAGCCATCCCTGAAATGCTTCATATGTTCAAGCCGGATATAATCAGGTATTATCTCTCCGCGAACATGCCGGAGACCAAGGACTCGGAATTCTCATGGGAGGATATGTCCCAGAGGGTCAACAACGAGCTCGTTGCGACATATGGCAATTTCCTTCACAGAGCGCTCTCGTTCACGCATAAGAACTTTGGTGAGATGCCCGCATTGGGCGAGCTGGACGATCGCGACCGGAATGCGATCGCTCGGATAGCCGAGGCCTCCGTATTTGTCTCCAAGGCATATTCGTCATGTGAGTTCAGGGTGGCGCTCAAGGCCATCATGGACCTGGCTCAGTTCGGCAACCAGTACTTCGATCAGGTTGCACCGTGGTCGCTCATCAGCAAGGACAAGGCGAGATGCGGTACGGTGCTCAATGTCAGTATGCAGATAGCAAAGGCTCTCTCAGTCATGGCGTTCCCGTTCATGCCATTCTCCTCGGAATCCATCTGGAAGCAGTTATGCATGGACGCGACCATCGAAGAAGTCGGCTGGAAGGGGATCGAAGATGGTCTGGTCGCAGGCCGGAAGATGGAGAAGCCGGTTCCTCAATTCGCGAAGATCGAGGCAACCTCCGCCGGCGATTTTCAGAAGTACTCCGTATTGGATTTGAGGATCGGCAAGGTCAGGGAGGTCAGACCGCATCCGAACGCCGACAAGCTGTATGTCATGTCTGTCGATATCGGCCGTCCGATAACAATAGTCAGCGGCCTGAAGGAGTTCTACTCCGCAGAGGAACTCTGCACCAAGACCCTGGTCGTGCTGACCAATCTGGAGCCGGCCACCCTAAGAGGCGTGAAGTCTGAAGGAATGTTGCTGGCTGCCGAGGGCGATGGCAAGCTTGCACTCCTCACCCCGGAAAGGGATCTGCCTGCCGGGACTCAGGTCACGAGCGGACTGGATGTAGGCTCAAAAACAATCAGTTTCAAAGAGTTCCAGAAACTCGATCTGAGATCCGGTACGCTGTCCGCGGAGCAACCCGCCACAGTCGATGTGGGTGGTCGGATGGTGGCTTGCACTATGAAGGATGGCAAGCCAGGGATGACCTATGCGGTGCTCATGAATGCTGACAAGTCCGTCGTGATGACTTCATCCGACGGTGTCAAAATCGTCTTCGACAGAGAGATACAGGCCGGTGCCAAGATCCGATGAAGCTCGATCTGCATATCCATTCCAGCTATTCGAGAGACGCCAGCGCTAGCCCGGATGAAATATTGGCTGCCTGCAAGAATGTCGGTCTCGATGGATGCGCCATAACGGATCACAACGCAGTCGAAGGGTCGTTCAGAGCATCATCGATGGGCAAACATCACGGACTCATAGTGGTAAGAGGAGTGGAGGTCTCCACGGTCGATGGTCACATCCTCGCATATGGCGTGCGCGAGTCGATACCAAAGAGGCTATCGATCGAAGAGACCATCGAGAAGATCGTGGCCGCCGGGGGCGTACCGGTCGCAGCGCATCCTAAGAGATTCCCGTCCGGAATCGGTCTAGAGGCTGCATCGAAGAACAAGTTCAAAGGAATCGAGGTCCTGAACGGAGGCAATTCCCAATGGAACAACAGGGTTGCGAGAAAGGTCGCTGAAGCGATGAAGGTGGCCAAGATCGGCGGCTCGGACGCCCATAAGGTTTCGGAGATCGGTCGTTCATACACCATCATCGAGGATGTCTCCACCGAGGACGATGTCCTCAGTGCGATCTCTTCAGCCGCCACGCGTGTAGACGGTCGCAGCCGGACGGCTGTCGAAGGCATGGTCTACGCAGCTGAGACTCTGGTAGAATGGCTCCAAGGCGGATTGAAAAGACAGTAGCTCAGATGTTCTCTGCGATTCTGTCAGCGTATTCCTGGACCGTCGTCGCGAGCTCGCTGGTCGGTATCTCGTTGGATGCGGTCACGACGAGGAGGGCGCGGTTTCCAGCACTGAGCAGGACCATCTTCCCTCTTGTCAGTTCAACGCAGACGTGTTGCAGTTTATCCTTGAGTTCTGCCGTGGCGGTTTCCGCGGCTCCCAGCAGGATTGCGGACATGGCAACAAAGGTCTCCAGGTGTACGCCTTTCGGGGAGTCTCCTGCGATATGCATACCACTCCTTGAGACCACAGTCGCCTCGTAGACCGATGAAATGGATCGTACCTCATCTAGTATCTTATCAATCGCGAGATACTCAGTCATATTCTCAGTCGCCCCTTCTGACAGCTATGGTCAGCATTATCTGGAAAGGATATAAAGTTTAGTGGCGTCTTCCGTCATTGGGTGGATTATCGCTGTTCGGGCGCGATGACTTGATATCCGCTCAGTGTTATCCTGCGACGAATCGGATGAGAATACTGCATCAGGACTCCAATACGAACGAGATAAAGCTCCTCCCAGAGAACATCGACGATCTCTGGCACCTGTCCAATCTGGTCGATTTAGGTGATATGATCTTCTCATTGGCCTATAGGCGGAAAGAGGAGAAGACAGACAAGCTTCGGGCCGAAAGGATGGAGAAGGTCCGTATGTGGCTCGGGATACGGGCCGAGAAAGTGGAGTTCCATGAATCCGATGACCGGCTCAGGATATTGGGCGTGATTGAATCCGGTCCTCAGGACTTGGGGGAGCATCACACTCTGATGATCGCTCCAGGCGACGATATCACAATAATCAAAACCGAATGGAAGATCCATCATTTCGACCGTATAAAGCGCGCGATAGCGTCGGCTGAGAAGCCGAAGATCGTATTCGTCGCGATCGAGGATACTGAAGCCCTCATCGCAGCCGCCAGGGAATATGGGATCAAGGAATTAGCCACGATTACGAGGAACCCTGGTGGAAAGATGTACGAAACCAAGAGCGACGAGAAGGACTTCTTCGATGAGATCGTAGCGAAGTTATCCTCTATTATGAATGACGAACCATTGGTGGTGCTCGGTCCCGGTTTCGCAAAGGAGGCATTGGCAAAGCGTATCCGGGTGAAGTTGCCCGAAGTCGCGAAATCCATGTCCGTTCATTCGACCGGACAATGCGGCATGACTGGCATCCACGAACTCATGAAGAAGGGGATTGGTGGCAAGCTGCTGGACGAGTCGAGGGTGACCAAAGAGATCATGCTGGTCGAGGAACTGTTTTCTGAGATTGGTCGCGAAGGCATGTATGCCTACGGACATGAATCTGTCAAGAACGCCATGAATGCGGGGGCGATAAGGGTCCTGTTGATCCTCGATACGAAGGTGCGTGTCGAAGGTACAGATGCGCTGATCAAATCCGTGGAGGCTGCCAGGGGCGAATTCATGATAATAAGCTCTCTCCATGAGGCCGGACGACGTCTCGATTCACTCGGCGGTATCGCCGCGCTCCTGAGGTACCGGATCGCTTGAGTTCCGATGGTACCCGCTAACCCTTACGAGCCTTCACGATGTCCATCGTTGCATCGATCAACATCCCGACAGGGAACGGCTTCGTCCAGAACGAGACCGCACCCGCATCGAGCGCCTCTTCCCGGATGGATTCGTCGGCACTCGAGAATATGATCGGTATCGACGCATCCAACTCCCGGATCTCCTTGGTTGTCTGGATCCCATCCTTGTTGGGCATCCGATGGTCCATTATGATCGCATCGGGTTTGCAGGGCATGTCGCGGAAGAGTCTGACCGCTTCGTCCCCGTCTCTGGCGGAGAACACGGTGTGTCCTCTAGATTCGAACATGTCCTTGTACAGATCTCGGATGAAATCTTCGTCGTCTACAACGAAAACTCGCGCGGACAGCCCTCCGGCTCGCCCGTTCTTTTTCACGGTCGTGTAGCCTCCTGACATTGCTGCCAGTGCCCTCAGACCAGGTTGACTATCTCTCATGGCACACTACCCTGATCAGGCACAGGTACTGCGCTAATATGTGGTCCACTGTCTCACAGTGATTCCACATGTGCATCCCAGCTATCCCGATGCGACCCTATCCCCATCGTCTCTATTAAGGTTTTTGCGGTTGGTGCTTGTTCAGGCGAATCGATCTCCATATCTCATCGTAGGATCGGCAACTCTCCTTCTTAGCCAGCTCCCAACTCAGCTCTTAGAATGTTTCCTCTTCAGAGAATGCAGCTCGTCGGCCAGTTCCCTCATCGTCGGGAACGAGATCGCTTCGGATTCGCATTTGTCCTTGCATCCAGTGCACGCCACAACGCACGAATATGGATTTGCGATAACGACTCCTTCATCCGTCATCTCGTACACGCCCTGGTGGCAGAAGCTGACGCACACACCACATTTGGTACACTTCTTACGGTCTATCCTCGGGAACCATTGGATCTCTTCCCTCGGTATGCCATGATATTCAGTTGCCATTCTGATGCCCCATGAATCAGCAGCCGCGCTTGCATGAGCAGCATGCTCTGTGAGATGAGTCCTTGCCCTGCCTTCTATCCTTTTCTTCAGAGAACGCTTTCCATAACCCGTCCGAATAGTCTTTCTCTGCAGGATCAGGGACGTAATTATGCTCTTTCAATTCCGCGAGTAATATCTCTTTGAGCAATTCATCGGGTGCATCATCCATCTCGAAAGCTTTCTCGAAGATGCTATCCAATCCTGATATGCCCACTTCCCTTCCGCCTATTATGATCTTTTTGGTCACGGTCCTTCCAGGACAGCAAGGTTCGATTATCATTTTGTTCCACCGACGCCAGGCGGAATATCGTGCATCGGCGAGAAAAGGCTTCCGCCTGCCAGAGAAATGGGATGATATAAAAAAAAGAGGGAGTTGATAGGTAGGATGGAGCGTCCTACCTATCCGGGATGACGTTAATAGTCAGCAACTTCAACAGCTTGCTCGAGTTCCGGCTCGCACCCGAAGAGCTCATAGACTTCTTCCCAGCTGTAGTGGTCCGCATCAATCATTCTTTTCACCTTGCTATCAACCTCTACGGGAAATCGGGGTTAATAAGCTGGTATCGGGAGGTCCACGAAAATAGTCTGGCAACGCGAAAGTGTTCTTCATGCCGCGTGCCTGATATGGACTGCCTCTCCTCTCTGCGCCAGTTCCATCTCGACGGGGCTCATTCTCGCCACGCCGACAGCCCTGACCTCCTTGCGGTGCACAATGGCGACATCGTCACCGATCCTGATTTCTCCATCTGCCTTCTTCACGCCGACGGCGAACAGGTTGCCCTTGGGTTTGAAATCGTCGATCTCAACACAGTACGAGCCCGCATCCGCGAGTACTTTTCCACCCTCGAGCGTGAGCGAGATCATCCCTCGCTCAGCAGTCAGCATGCCGATCTGCTGACCGTCTCGCACCATCCTGACATTGGGCCATCTCCCCATGATCGCTGCGCCATCGCATAGCGCGTTTCCAGCTGGACCGAATTGAAATCTGCAGATCGACCGGAGCTCCTCAAGGTTCCTCGATCGACGCACAGGTCCGCGGTCATCCACATCGAAATCCCTAAGGACCTCCTGCAGACGATTCAATGAATCCCTCGCTCCAGGATCACCTCCCGAAGTGTCTACGAAATCAGAGATGCTCGAATTGACAGGCTCCTGCTCATCGCCCAAGTGGGATATCACAAGATCGTACTTCTCGCTGGATACGAGCCATGACACCAGTTCCTGGACCATGTGCTTCTCGTCTCTGTCCCAATGGCCCGTGACCGGGATGTCATAATCCTTTGCGGGGTAAAACAGTTCAAGCTCCCGGGGTACGATGCCCAGCGGCGAGGTCACGATCACCTCGTGCACTATGGGTGCCTTTCCGCTTGTCAGTATTGCTTCGCGGAACCTCTTGTGTGATTTCGAAAGCGAGTATGGTTTTCTCGCGGAGCATGGTATGAGCACCAATATCTTCGTACCTTCTGGACGGTGATATCTCTCCTGGATCCTCATCTTCCATCTCGTGATGTCCGGTCTGTTGAGAGACTCCTTCGAACCCGCATGGAAAGGTGCCCCCTTGATCGGTGCATGCATCTCCTGCAGTTGATACGCGGTAAGGTCCATCAACCTGAGGTTCTGCACCAGCCAGGGATCGCATCGAACGCGCGATTCCACAAGTTCTCTGAGCTTCCCATGGTCTATCGCGTGCCTGACCAGTCGTATCTCACTCTCGGCTGCGGATTGATTGTGCCTTAGGAGATGGTCGAGGTCCCTCCTGTCCGATTCACAAGCTTCGCAGGAACACGGCATCTCCTTTATGCTGGATGCATCGATGATGCCATGATTGGTAAGATACTGCCCGTTCCTGGCAGCCATCACAAGTGGGATCGTGTCGATGACATCGACGCCACAATATGCGAGGAAGGCCAACCTGTGCGGGAAGCCGGCGACGGAGCATAGCAGAGGTTTGAGGAGGGAGTTGCTTGACTTCAGCTTCACGATCTGCTCCACGAATCTTGATGAATCCAACATGATGCTGGATATGTTGTCCAGGAATACGAAGCCCGATTTGTCTGTTCGTGCATCCGAGTAAGGCGATCCTCTGAACCCGACCCTTATGGCACCATCTCCCTGAGAGTCCGTGTCGAAGAACGACGAGCCAGATACACTGAGCCCTCCAGGCTCCGAGATATTCTCATATGTGAGCCTCGGCCCTTTACACTCGACCCTGAGCTTCTCGGTGCCAATGGTTGCCAGAGTCGGAGTGGGGTACTCCTGCCCGTCTATCTCGATAACGCCTCTTCTGGCCAAACCGTCTCTGCCGAGTAAATCGAATCTCACGATAAGTCATAGATGATTGGGTAATAAAATGAATTGATTGGAGTTTCGGCCCCGACCCATTCGGTCAGAAAGTCGTGACCAGGTCGTGTTCAGATACCAGCTTCTTGACCTCGGACGCTGGTATTACTTTGAGCCCTTCGAAGAGTCTGGATTCCTCGATTCCTCTGGATGCGAGATCCTCCTTCACGACATAGACGGAGACGTCGAAGTCATACAGTTCCTTCGTCGCCTCCGCGTTCGAAGGCATCCGCACAGCCTCTGGTTTCTGACTCCCCAGTCCATTGTAGATTCCGTCCTCGATCAGGACCACCGAGGTCTTCATGCCATTCACGCTCATCGCGAGCGCCATTCTAAGCCCCGCGAACGCATCCTCAAGACCATATGGGGCCTTCGTCACAAGAACAAGTGTTGATTCTGCCATACAAGATCACCTCGCAATGGTCACCAGTCTGTCTGACTCGGACAGGAACTTGAATAGATCATTCGTCAGACTGCCAACTTTGGCACTGGGTATCTCTTCTCCCCTCTCGAACCCCCTGGCAGCGAAACAGGTCTCGCAGATCGCCTGCGTGACCCCGTTCTTTCCTGCGGCTTCGAGGTCGTTACCTACGCTGGGGAACCTCTTCGGGTTCTGTCCCTTCTTGACAGCGGTGACGCCTTCGCCATAGCCGAACATGTTGACTTTGTATCCTTTCGCTCTCGCAGCTCCGGCAAGCTTGATCGCGATGTTGGCATCCATCGCCATCATCGACCCTGTCCTCCATATTATCGTTAGAGTCTTGGTCATCGTGTCACCTCACACATTAACGGTCCGCTCGGTCCGCTCCATTATGCAATCGACTATCTCGTCGTAGCCTACCGCTTTTCCGACCTTGATGTCCGCCGCGGTGAAACCTCTGGCTTCTAGGTCGTCCTTCGCTATGAGCACCTCCGTCGCGACGCTATCCAGTCTCACGCTATGCGCTGGAATGACTGAATGGTATACGGCATCCTCGAAAAGGATGACACTGGAATCCTCCTTGGATCCCAGACGCTCCATCATGTGGGTGGGATCCTGCTCGCTCGGCGATTTGATAAGTATGAACGCAGTCTTCAAAGACGATCACCTCAACCTATGAATAGGGTCATCTTCGAATCGGCAGCTAGGTTCAGGAACGCAGACGCGCCCAATACCTTCGTCCCTTCCATGAGATCGGCTTCTTTCATTCCCATGAGGCTCATCGATGTGCTGCAAGCGTAGAAGTGGACTCCCAGATCCTTCGCCTGCTCCATCATCTCCTGGTAGCCAGGTATCTTGAACTTACTCATCTTCTTCTCCATCATGCCGGTGAAGAACCTCATCATCCCTGGCAACTTCGGCTTCATTCCTTTCTTGAGCAGTTTGAGCCCGAAGAATGTGTAGAACACATGCACTTCCATTCCCATGCTCGCTCCAGTCGTTCCCATGATAAGCGGCATCATCGCTTTGTCGAAGCTTCCTTCACTCACAACCATGCAGAATTTGTCGGTCATTATTATCTCTCCTTCTTTATATCAATCGTTCTCACTTGATCTTTATATAAAAACTGAATGTCTTGCCGTCCTCTTCCTGCCCGACAAGTTGATTCCCGGTCCGGCTGCACCAGGCTGGCACGTCTTCTTTCGCCCCGATGTCGTCGGCCAGCAGTTCGAGTATCTGGCCGGATTTCATCTCCTTGATCTTCCTTGCGAGTTGCACTATTGGCATCGGGCACATCAGCCCCTTTGCGTCCAAGGTCGCGTCCTTCTCCACAACATCCACTCCTGCGGTATTGTCACTACCGTGCAGAACTCAATAGCAGTGTTACCTAATAAACATTCTCACGTTGATTGATGGCCCCCTGGCGAACCAGTGCGTCACAACGGTTAAGTATAAAAATGGCAATAGCGTGCAACATGGTAGAACCTCAGAAGATCCTGTCGGGACAGGCCACTTGCAGAGACATCG
>JACZKW010000102.1:0-47545 GCA_014859835.1 Thermoplasmata archaeon
GGGAGTAACTCATCATCCCTCAACTGTGACCTTTTCATATTCTTGATTCGCTCTTCTCTCCTTGAGATCATTCCATTCTTGGATTGGTTCATGTACTAATGGGCCTTTCTGCGGAGTCCCGCCCCTATGGCCTTTTCTCACGGTATACTCTCAAGAACTCTCTGAGTCTCCGAATGCATCCTGCGGTACTTCTCCTTGTTCTCAGGAGTCACCGTATCGTCTTCGATCCACATCCTGATATTCTCAAGCCTATCCCTGATGTGCCTAACATCTCTCAGGGCAATCGCTATCTTCAACTCAGCCTCAGTCGCAATCAGATGGGCATCATCGATCTTCTCAAGATTAGTCACAATGACATCCTTTGTTAGGGATAGCCCCATTCTCTTCACATTCTCAATCTCGACCAATTCGTGAACGACCAGCAAGGGATACCTCAGAACCTCATCCAGTCCGAAGTTTTCATCGAACGGCGTGTCCGCCTCAAACCATTGTCTGAGATCGGCAGCAGTCGTGGTGCAATCGTATCCGTTATCCTCCAGGAGTCGTTTTGCATCTTGAACGGCTCGATCAACCTCAGAACTTGTTGCCATCTAGTCACCCTTGTGGCTCTATTCCTGTCCGCCCCTATGAATCTTCTCTGAAAGATGAATGTGCGGCCTTCCCAGGAGACCTTTATGTGTTCGTGCAGGAGTATACTTACGAGTGATGACTGTGCCGAGCGTACCTGATGGACGATCGAGCCTATTCCGATTCGTGCCCAAGCCTAAAGACGCGCTTCTCGTCGCGAATAGTCAAACGGGTGCAGTCGGCATAGGCGTGCTCGCATTCATGATAATCTCCTTTACGATTATCTACGGGGGAGGGTCAGTTATGGCTGGCAGAGAGACCGAAGGGCTGGTCATCTTTCTGATTGGGGGCTCCTCAGTTGCGCTCATCATCCTTGTATGGATAAGAATGATGGCAAGACGGGTTTGAGAACGTGACCAGGCCTTGAACTCATTGCGAGCCAGGCATCCTCTTTCTGACTTCAATCAAACGCAAAATGGTGGACCCTGTGGGATTTGAACCCACGACCTCTTCCTTGCGAAGGAAGCGATCTTCCACTGATCTAAGGGCCCGTATGCTAGCTGGGGAGCTGACGAGAGATATTTCTAACTTTCGTCAGCCTACAATTTTTAGAATGTGGTCCACGGTCTGCCCCGTCGTGCCCAGATACGCCCTGGGATTCAATGCGGCATCTATGTCCGCCTCCGATAGCAGACCAGCAACGTCCCTGTTCGCCATCAGATATGATTTGAAATCCTCACATGCGCGCTGGGATTCCATGCTGCATTTCCGTATCAGTTCATGAGCATCCTGTCGGCCCATGCCTTTCCCGACAAGGGCGAGGATGACTGATTCTGCCATTATGACGCTACCAGCTCTGGCAAGGTTGCGTTGCATCTGCTCCTTGTTGACGACGAGGCCCGCGTACATCTTGGTCATCTTTGCGAGCATGTCATCCAGGAGTATGAACGAGTGAGGGATGAAGAACCGCTCCGCTGATGAGTTGGTAAGATCCCTCTCGTGCCATAGGATCGCGCTCTCGAAAGCAGGTGTCATGAAGCCGCGGACGATCCTCGCTAGGCCGCATACATTCTCTGCCGTGACAGGATTCTTCTTATGAGCCATCGTAGAGCTGCCGACCTGGTTGTTCTCATCGAACGGCTCGGATACCTCTCCAAGTTCCCCTCTCTGGAGGTTCCTGACCTCCGTCGCGAATTTCTCGATGGAGCATGCGATGTTCGTAAGCACGGACATTAGCTCGACATATCTGTCACGACCTACTATCTGGGTCGGTCCTTCCTCGACTCCTAGGCCAAGTTCCTCCATCACTGCCTTCTGAATCTCAGTTGCCTTGGGTCCGAAGCCCGCGCCAGTACCTACGGCCCCACTCATCTTGCCTACGAGTATCCGTGTGGAGCATTCCCTCAGCCGCTGCTCCTGCCTGTGTATCTCGAGAGCATAGTTGGCGACCTTCAGTCCGAATGTGATCGGCAAGGCATATTGACCATGTGTCCTTCCGACCATGATCGTGTCTCGGTTCTCCCTGGCTCTCTCTGCAAGCACTTTCTTGAACTCGGCGAGATCCTTCTGGATGATCTCGATAGCGTCCTTGATCTGTAGTGCGGCAGCCGTATCCAGGATGTCATTGGAGGTAGCGCCCACGTGTACGTATTTCCCGCTCTCGCCACATTGCTCGCTCAACGCGCGTATCAACGCCGTTATCTCATGGTTTATCTTGGCGTCGATCTCCTGCACCCGGGAGAGTTTGACGTACCTTGTGGATGCAGTCTTCTTTATGATGTCTGCATGGTCCTGTTTGATGTTCCCGACCTTCGCATGAGCCAGCGACAACGCCGCCTCCACATCTAGCAGTCGCTGAAGACGGTTCTCCTCGTCAAATGTCTCCTTCATCTCGGCTCTGCCGTACCTGAAATCCAATGGACAGACTGGCATGGGACTTTCTCCCGATGATAGGACATATACCCGGGAGAGATAATTGTTTCGCGCGTCTGAATCTGACATTCTGTATATTGCCAGGTTCCTTATCACCACTGATAACCTGACGAAAACCAGCTTAAATGGTGCAATTACTCATTCAATGGAGCTAGATGACCCCCGAAGAGAAGTCCAAGGAGGTGTCCAAGCTTCTGGCGGATAATTATTCCCAGAAGATCCTTGCGTACACCTACACATCCCCCATGTCCGCCCAGAAGCTGAGCAAGCTATGCCGTATACCCATCGCGGCCTGCTATAGGCGTATACACGAGCTGGAAGATGCAGGGCTCATTACCATAGACCAGGATAAGGAGGTCTATAAAGGTCGCAGAGTGAGGATGTACAAGTGTCGTCTCAAGTCGGCTGCGATCAAATTCTCAAAAGGCAGGTTCTCGCTAAAGTTCGATGTTCATCCTGAGAACGGCGATTCGGATGAGCCAGACGCAGGGAATAGGGTCACGCGTCTCGGGACCAAATATTCTTAGGCGATGTTTTTTCGATCGAGCTCGTTATTGACTAGTGTCACGCAATGGTCTGCGTGGTAGCTGACAGGTCCCAATGATATCTTCTTGGGCTCGTAGTTCATCAGTATCTCCTCCTCCTCAGGAGTGAGGTCCTGATCGTCCCCCATGACGAATGTATTGTCCTGGACGAAGTCGCAAGACCTGATGTCCGCCCCATCCTCTTTGAGATAGTACATCTGGGACTCCTTCGATATGTTCGACAGGACATCCTGATAGCTCCGCTCAGAGACATATATGCCCGGAGAGCACCTTCTCTCGCCCTCGCCCTTCTGCATGAGTGCGTTCCTGATCAGGGCGGCGGTGCTCCTCTCGTCAGGATTGAGGTATTTGACCTCCGAGCCGTCGATCCTTATGGTCTTGGGTGGGTTGGGCTCTCCGAGGAGCATGAGCGTGATCTCCACATCCCTTCGGATGGAATGTGATAGGAAGAACGCCGAATTGACGCACCTGAGGAGGATATCCAATCGACCGGTTGACCCGCAGAGGTCATCGAGTTTGAAATCAGCAGACGTGATGGCTCTATGGCCCAATACGACGAATCGTCTCATTGTCATGCCTCCTTGGAGAAGTCAGCTCCCTTGAACTGCTTCATGAGCTGCCTCCGCATCTTCCGGTTGCCCATGAAACCCTTCATAGCTTTCTTGGACATGTCATACTGCTTTAGTAGCTCCTTGACTTCTTTTGTGGTCGTGCCGCTCCCGCGCGCGACCCTGATGATCCTGGACGACTTGATGAGCTTCGGGTTCTCAAGTTCCTCCTCGGTCATCGAATCCATTATGACCCTGAACCTTACCAAGCGCTCCTGGGTCGCCTCCATGTCCTGCTCTTGGAGCTTGTCAGACATACCTGGAAGCATGGACGCGATCTTCTTCAGAGGCCCCATACCCTGGAGCATCTCCATCTGATCGTACATCTCCTTCAAGGAGAACTTGCCGGACATCATCTTACGGGCAGCCTCTTCGGCCTTCTCTTCATCCATGACCTCGCTCGCGACCTCTATGAGGGACTTGATATCCCCCATCCCCAGAAGCCTGCTTATGAAACGATCGGGGTCGAACCGCTCGAGATCCTCAAGATGCTCGCCCACTCCCACATAGCAGATAGGGGCACCGGTCTCCGCGACTGCGCTGAGCGCCCCTCCGCCTTTGGCAGTGCCGTCCAACTTGGTTATTATGACGCCAGTGACATGAACTGCATCATGGAACGCCTTGGCTTGAGGTCCTGCCTGCTGCCCAGTTTGAGCGTCAAGGACGAGTATCTTCTGCTCCGCGTCGACTATTTTGGCGACTGATTCTATCTCATCGATGAGGTCGGCCTCCAGGGCGTGTCGGCCTGATGTGTCGAATATGATGACGTCGTAGCCCTCGAACTCTTTCATCGCCCGCTTGGCTATCTTGACCGCGCTCTTCTCCTTTGGGTCGCCGAACACTGGCACGTTTATCTTAGCGCCAATCTGGGTGAGTTGATCATAGGCAGCGGGTCGGTGGACATCGGCAGCGACAAGGCCGACCTTCATGCCTCTCTTGTGGAGGTCCTTAGCCAATTTGCCCGAGGTGGTAGTCTTTCCTTGGCCATAGAGACCCACCATAAGGATCCGCTGGGGTTTGGCAGGTATCTCCCCTCCCTTGCCGATGAGCTTCACTAGCTCCTCATATACTATCTTTATGACATGTTCGCGCGAGCTCATGCCTGCAGGAGGCTTCTCCGTGAGCGCCCGCTGTTCGAGCTCCTTGGTCATCGAGATGACTAGTTTGACATTGATATCCGCTTGAAGGAGCGCGCGCTGAATATCCTTCACGACTTCCTTGACAAGCTTCTGGTCAACATGTGATGC
The DNA here is from genome assembly GCA_014859835.1 of Thermoplasmata archaeon. Classification (GTDB taxonomy): domain Archaea; phylum Thermoplasmatota; class Thermoplasmata; order UBA10834; family UBA10834; genus UBA9653. Next base: position 4,900 of record JACZKW010000102.1, read on the forward strand.
ATTGGCGATCTTTTTGATTGCGTCCTTTAGAGCGCCACCGAGGTTTTCCAGCACCATCTGAATCTACTTCCGCTGCTAAGCTACGCTTTGGATAAATACGTTGTGCAACCGTTCGTCCATTTACAAAAAAAGGGAAGGGAAGGGCTAGGCTTGTCAGAAGGGATGGGATGCACTCTAACAACTAGCCCAAAATTTCCCGAGTGATATATTGGCGGTGCCCTATTTATAATTATCGAATTAGCCCTTAAATACTTTGCCGGGGCAGAGGTCTTAAGCGAAGTGCATAGCCAGCATATCGCGAGAATAAAGTCGCTTTTTCAACTGGCAGGACCCCCGCTTCATGTGGAGCCTGTGCACTTCACATGTAACCGGATTTCTGAAGCACCATGATGTCCTCGGTGCTGAGCTTCTCTCCACTCCGGAACTTATCGTAGATCTCCTCGGCCTCTTTCTTGACAGAACTCTCGTCATTCTCTCTGCGGGACTTGCGGCTCTTGTCACGGATGCCAGTTATGATCTTGTCGAAATCGTGAACCTGTCGAATGTGCTCTATATGCTCACGGTGCGCTTCGTCAGCGGTTAGTTTGGCATCGATGAACTTCTCCTGGGCATCGTCGGCCTCCTTTCTGATGGCGTCCGCTTCCTCGTAGAGCTTCAGCATGGCATCGTGCTCCATCTGCGCCTTCTCGGCGTATTCGGAGACCTGCCTGTGGAATGTCTCAGCCTGATCCTTGGCTTCTCTTGCATCGTGCTCGGCCGTCTTGACCTCGGTGAACTGCTCCATCTCCTTCTCGAGGGAGCGTATCTTGTTGCTGAGAGATGATATCTCTTCGACCAGGGCTCTCTCCTTCTCGGTGGTGAGGACCGAGGTCATATGCCTCTTCTCGAGCGTCCTCAGCTCAGCCTTGTACTTTCGGATTGATTGGCCGCTCTTGGGCATGTTCTCCCGCTTGAGCGTGATGACCTTATCGCTCTGGTCGTTGAACTTCCTGTTCCAATCGTCTCTCTTGGCTTTGACCTCTCTAACCTCGGCGTTGAGCTTGTCCCTCGTCTCGCGTCTGGCGTTGGCCTCTTCTATGAGCTTTCGAACCTGTGCATTCAATTCATCTCTTCGGTCGGCCCATTCCCTAGTCTTCTCATTGAGCTCATCTCTGAGCCTCTTGTGCCGTTCGGCATCGGCATTGTGCCGTGCCCGCTTTTCTTCGAGTTCTGCAACAAGCTCTTCCGTCATACTGTACCAACGCCGTCAGAACACCCATTAGACTGTGGACGCAGTGAGGACAATGATAGGTCCCGTTTATATCTTTTTCGATGTATGGCAAACGCTTGGTAATGTCATCCTTAGGATGAGCCAGGTCGCCTGGATGAAGAACCAGCGGTCATTCGAGCGCATATCCTTCTCGATGATTCCAGCAATCTGCTTATATGCAATAACGCATTAATGAGCGATAGTCGTGTGGTGGGTGTTCGACCAGTGAATGAGAAGGATCTCCAGCTAGTCAAAATCATCAGCTCAGAGATTCAGACTGAAGGAGAGAGTGCGCTGTATCTCATATCGGTGAAGTATACCAATCTGGTCCGATTGAACTTGGTTCTTCTGAAAGCGCTCCTGGAGCGAAAACAGAAGAAAGGCATCATGATAACGATCGATAGACCTCACCAATATGTCTCACATCTCCTCCAGCTCCATGGCATTGATCAGACCAATCTCTCTTTCGTTGATGCCATCTCGGTCCAATCGTCAGATACGAAAGGCGGTGCGGTCGCTGCTGAATTCCAGAAAGGACCGTTTCATATCGAGGTGCTCCCGGAATTCATAGCGGGTTCGAACGGCTCGAACCCTGATATCTCATCAGAGTTCTCAATGGTCGAGTTCGTCGTGATGGACAACGTATCCACCCTGCTGACCTATAACACGATGGCGAGCGTAGAGACATTCTTCACGAAGTATCTCCAGGTGCTGAGGAATAGAGCCTCCCAGAGAGTGATCACCGTCTTGGCGATGGATAAGGATGTTCATCCTGTCCTATTCGAGTTTGTGTCTGAAATCGCGACGAAAACGATCGAACTGTCTCCTGATATGCAGATAAGACATGTCTTCCAGGACAACCTTGGAGGACTGGCGAAGAGCGATATTTCGAAAGGTGTGATATGAGCATGATCGAGAATGGCTTTCCGAGACTGAGCAGTGGCATTCCTGGCCTGGACGATATGATCGAGGGAGGCTTCCCCTATCCATCGGTTGTCCTCGTAGCTGGCGGTGCGGGATCTGGCAAGACCACGTTCGCCCAGAAATTCCTGTTCTCAGGTGCTGAGAATGGCGAGCAGTGCCTCTACATAAGCACACTCAGCGAGCCTGCGCAGTGGATGCTGAGATATGCCACTCAGTTCGAGTTCGCCAAGCGTGAGTTCTACGGCAAGGAGATAGTGTACTTCGACCTCGGCCTCGAACTCCGAAAGAGGAGTGGTGAGGAGATACTCGACATCATAGACAAGAAGATCGCAGAGGTGATGCCCAACAGAATCGTCATCGATCCAATCACGGTGGTGGGTACCATGATGAAAGATGATTACAGGGTATTCGCGTTCGATCTCGCGACCCGATTGAAGAACTGGCAGGCCGTCACCATTCTGACAGGTGAAGTAAATCCGGGTGAACTGTACCCCGCGGAGATATCGTACGCAGTAGATGGGGTCATCCTTCTGATGCTCTCCGACGAAGGAGATGCTAGGCGCAAATACATAGAGGTGCTCAAGATGAGGGGCACCAACCATCAGACTGGGAAGCTATCGGTTGATATAACACGCAAAGACGGCGTGATAGTGCTGAAGGCGCGATTCTGAGCCTCTGACGCCTCAAGACTGGCATGGTCTGGTGTTATCAGCGCTGATTACCATGTCGACACCGGTATAAGTAATCCGGTCCAATCGTTGAACTGAGAGAAACGATTCGAAACATCTGACGAGAGGATCTGGGATATGAAAGCGAAACGCAAACAGGCTGATGAAGAGACCGGCGAGGAGACGAATGCTCCCGTGGAGGCCATGAGATTCGGAAAGAAAGGTACTTTCATCACTGTCAAGGAAGAGAAGAGGCATCTAAGACGGGTCGTCAAGGCGAAGCCTATGAGCAGGAAACATATGGCTGATGCCCTGAAGGCACCCAAGATCACCCGCGATGATATCCAGATCACCGCTCAAGTTCTAGACCAGTTTGTCGCCAAGTCTTCTAACGCTCCCCCAAGGCCCGTCATGAAGACATTTCAATGCTTCGAGTGCGGCACGCAGATGCCTGATGGCTCAGAGAGGTGTCCGAAGTGCCGCGCATTGTACATACAAGGAATAGACGAGGCTGAGATGGAGGAACTACTGCGCGCTGAGAATCTCAAAGAATTCCAACCCGAGGATTTCGTCACGAAGGAGGGCAATCCCCTGATACACTTCGACGCCGAATTGGGCATCCTGCATTACCTGCAGGACGACAAAGGTGGTCCCGACTTCGTTTTCGAGTGCACACATTGTGGTACTGTCGTTGAATTGAACACTGACAGGTGTCCGATATGCGGCACCCGTCTGGAGCTGGGAGACACCGGTCTCGTAGGCATATTCACAGACATGGAGTTCGACAGCAACCCACTCGGCGAGGTAGACTGTCCGTTCTGTGGACAGCATGGACCCCTCGATTCAGGCAAGTGCTCCGTTTGTGGTCAGATGGTGGAGAATCCAGAAGGCACCGATGCGGGCAAGATAATGCCAGTCCTCAAGGTGGACAATGTCGTGTTTCTTCATCTCGATATAGAGACAGGTGATGTGAATTATCTCCAAAGGGCCGCCAACAAGCCGGGTTTTGAGCACTCATCTGTGCATCTACAAGGTATTGGAAGCAGCAACTTCGACCAGGAATGGTCAGGTCTGTCGAGGATATAGGTCGTGACTCGATGAATGCCATGGATTCCTTCAAACTCATGCTCGACGAACATTCATCGGAGATACTCTCCATGACGGAGGTGCAGGCCATGAACGCCACGGAGATCAGTGAAGCGTTAGGAATACCCATCGCGGCCTGCTATAGACGGATCCGCCTGCTCAAACAGGCGGGTATGATCAGAGAAGAGGACAAGGCAGTGTCCATCGGTGGCAAGTCCGTGGCTATGTACCGTTCTACGGTCGAATCAGCCGAAGTGGTCCTCCAGGACGGAAGACTGCGCGTATTCGTCAAAGCCAACGGCGAATCTAGCTCAGAGACGGTCGATCTGGACGATGAGCCATCCTTCCTACACTGGTCAGCCCAGGGCCAGGAGATGAGTCGGAAGACAAGATGATATCGAGATTCTAGACCTTCTCGAGGTTGTCTGCCCTCTTCCCATACATCCGGGACTCGCTCTCGTGCGACTTGTTCTTCTCGAGGAACTTGGCCGCTCTCGTTCTGTATTTAGCGGCCTTCTCAGTCTGATCAGCGGCCAGTGATTCGTATTTTCTCGCTCTTGACTCCTGCTTTGCCGTCTTGCGCTCAAGGACGGCTATCTTGTTCCTCAGTGCCTCAGGGCTCAGATCTCCCTTGCCCTGAGCAGCGCCCCTGAGCTCCAGATCATATTCCTTGGTAGCCGCTCTGTGCTCTTTGGCCTTCTCCCTCCGCTCAGACGCCTTCTCGCGGTATGCGACGGCCCTGGAGGAGCATTTCTGGCGTCTGGCCTCGTTGCTCTTGTATTTGTGGAAGAACTTGGACGCCGTGTGACTGTGTTCATGCGATTTCTTCCTCAGGACAGCGACATCGTGATATGCTTCAGCTGCAGCCCTGCCCGTCCTAGCGGCTTTGATCTGTTCATCGTGCTCCTCATCGGAAGTCTCCTTAGGTGGTTGGTCCTCATCCGATTCCGATGATTGGGGCGTCTTAGTCGATAGTTCAGATGATACTAGCTTAGTGTTCTTGGAAGGCTCCCTCTTCGTAAGGAATGCATCTAGATCATCATCTTTGGTTTTCTGAAAATCACGCTTCTTCTGGACGCTTTCCTCCGGAGGACCCATATGAATCACCTATACGACGCCATTGCGTCTCATGTGTAAAATCATTGTGTTGCGTCATAATGCTTTTTGTTCGAATCGTCACGAATGATGATAATCGTGTAGCGAAATTCTCCCAAACTCCATAAATCCCTTTCATGCGTGGTTTCGGATAAATTATATACACATAGACTCCGTTTGCTGCCTCAACGGAAGGGATTCCATGGTAAAGGCATGCATATTAGTCTGTTGCAAGTTGCTAAAGACCAAGAAGATCGTGGATATTGCTAAGAAGCTGCCAGGCGTGATCGAAGCGTTCCCAGTGCATGGAAGATGGGACATAGCTATCGAGACCGAGGACCTGGATCTGGCAAAGATCGCGAAGATAGGGATGACCATATACGGCTCCGAGGGCGTCGAGATAGTCGAAACCCTGATCGGATTCCCGGAGATCTGAGGTGATTCAAATGGTTAAGGCAGTTGTACTTGTAATGTTGGAGCCCAAGACATACGCGGACGCGGGGAAGATAACTAAGATCTCTGGAGTCAAAGACGGATTCACAGTGTTCGGACACTATGACTACGTCGCATTCTTGGACGTGCAGGGTCTCGAGAAGATCGGCCAGATCGCAGATAAGATCCAGAAGCTTGGCTTCGTCAGATACGTCGAGACGCTCATCGAGAGATAGGCGTTCGGCGATATTTGCCCGCAAACCATTTGCCCCAAATCATTTCTCCATCGTTTTCAGTTTGTTTCGACCCGACGAGTCGTGATTCGTATTGTCAGCGGCTATCGCACATGATTTGTATCGTCGTCTATAATGCTGGCATAACGGACATTCAAGAGCACAAGCTGCGCACTTAGTTGGTTAATAATTTATATTGGGAGCCTAATGCTGCGCCAACCGGTAACGGAGAGTATAGGATGGTAGACATCACACTTGTGATCCCGATTGCGGGATTGGTCGGTCTTGCCTTCGCAGGCTATCTGACCTGGTATGTTTTCAGAAAGGATCTTGGGACACCCGAGATGCAGGAGATCAGTGACGCTATCAGGCAGGGTGCGATGGCCTATATGAAACGCCAATATACGACCATCATCATCATCAGCGTGATATTGGCAGTCCTCATTGGAATCTTCATCGAACCCTATTATTGGGTAGGCGCATCGTTCATGGTCGGCGCGGGCGCTTCTGCACTATCTGGCTACATTGGAATGTATGTCAGCGTCAGATCCAACATAAGGACGGCAGCGGCCGCCAGGAGATCTCTTAACGATGCATTGGTCACATCATTCCGCGGTGGAGCGGTATCTGGTATGGCGGTCGTCTCACTGAGTTTGATAGGCGTCGCTGGTATCTATTACATCTTCTCAAGCGTGATGGGGCACGGAGTGAGTGAATCCCTCGACGCAGCCATAGGTTTCGCGTTCGGCGCCAGTTTCGCCGCGCTATTCGCTCAGCTCGGAGGCGGTATCTACACCAAGGCTGCTGACGTTGCAGCAGACCTCGTCGGCAAGATCGAGGCAGGCATCCCGGAGGACGACCCGAGGAACCCGGCAGTCATAGCAGACTTAGTGGGAGACAATGTCGGTGATTGCGCAGGCAGGGGTGCTGATCTCTTCGAGTCGACTGCAGCTGAGAACATCGGTGCGATGGTTCTCGGTCTGACACTATATACATTCTCTACGGATTTCCTCGGCTGGTCCCAGGGTGAGGCCCTCGCATGGATATTCTTCCCGCTCGTTGCTAGGTCATTCGGAATATTCGCTTCGATGGCCGGTGTCTTGCTCGTGAAGATTAGGAATGAAGACAAAGACCCGATGAGCGGGATCAACTTCGGCCTTTACGTAACATGCCTGCTCGCTGCGGTATTCTTCTACGTATCTACTAAGTACATGCTGGGAGACAACTACCTGTACTTCTTCGCTGCAGGACTCATCGGTATCGGCCTGAGCATAGTGATCGTGTACATAACTCAATATTATACCTCCGGCAGTTGGAGGCCCGTTAAGGAGATTGCCAAGGCTTCGACGACTGGACCGGCGACGAACATCATAACTGGTCTGTCCATCGCGATGGAGAGCACCGCTCTCCCAGTCATTGCAATAATCGTAGCCCTCCTGGGTTCATTCGCACTTGGCCAGGCAGCAGCACCCGCGGATGTTCCCGCAACGATACTGCTGGTCTACGGATTCTACGGCACCGCGGTCGCCACCATGGGTATGCTCGCAACATGTGGATTCATATTGGCAACAGACACTTTTGGTCCCATCACAGACAACGCCGGTGGTATAGTCGAGATGTCTGGACAGCCCGAGGAGATCAGACGCAGGACGGACAGACTCGATGCATGCGGGAACACGACCAAGGCATTGACCAAGGGGTATGCTATGGCGAGCGCTGCGCTTGCGGCATTCCTGTTGTTCGGAGCGTACTTCGAGCGTGTGGCCGCCAAGACTTCAGGACTTGACCTGGCAGATGCATTCAAGGTGGATATCGCCCAGCCAGATGTCTTCGCAGGCGCACTGCTTGGTGCGATGCTGGTCTTCTTGTTCGCATCATTGGCCATCCGAGCTGTTGGAAAGACTGCGGGTGAGATGATCACTGAGGTTCGCAGGCAATTCAGGGAGATACCAGGAATAATGGCGAGAACCGCGAAGCCCGATTATGCGGCCTGCGTCGACATTGCGACGAAGGGCGCATTGAAGGCCATGATCCTTCCTGCATTGCTTCCCGTGCTGGTGCCAGTGCTCTTCGGCGTGCTGATGAACAAGGCAGGCTACGATGCGCCACAGGCTGTCGGCGCTCTGCTCATGGTCGGCACGATCACAGGAATCATGGTCGCCAACATGTTCAACAACGGCGGCGGCGCATGGGACAACGGCAAGAAATACGTCGAGTCTGGGAACTTTGGTGGAAAAGGATCACCCACGCACGCAGCTGCAGTCGTGGGAGACACCGTCGGTGACCCGTTGAAGGACACTGCAGGACCTTCGATACACGTGCTCGTCAAACTGCTCTCGACAGTGACGCTCGTGTTCGTCGGACTGTTCGTGATATCTTAAACTCAGACCCGAGGGGGTCAATCCCCTCGGCAAACCATATATATATAAAGCGTAATCGAGAAACCTGCGATTCGTTGCATTAGAGGACTGTCTAAATGTACGTAATAGCATCAAAAGAGGACGTCGTCAGGATCCCTCCGAACTTGCTTGGAGAGGATTTCCATAAGCTTGCCGAGCGCCTGACCCAAGAATCCTTCCAGAACAAGGTCGAGGATGATGGCAGCTACACCGTGCTCGTCAGGAACATCGAACCTGAGGGTGATGGTAGGATAATCCATGGAGACGGAGCGATATACCAGAAGGTCCAGTTTGAGACTCTGATGTTCCGACCAACCTTGCATGAGATCGTTGAAGGTACTGTCTGTGAGGTGATGAAGTTCGGCGCGTTCGTCAGATTCGGCCCGCTGGATGGACTACTCCACATCAGTCAGATCATGGACGATCGGATCGATGTCGATGTGGACGGCAGGCGCTTGCTCGGCAAGGATACCAAGCGTGAGCTGCGTATTGGCGACTCCGTAAGGGCAAGGATAGTGTCGTTGAGCATCAACGAGAGGAACCCGAGGGAGAGCAAGATTGGACTGACGATGCGTCAACCTGGCCTTGGGAAGATCGAATGGATCCAGGAAGAACGGATGAAGAAGGAGGACAAGAAATGAAGATTGAGAGGGCCTGCAAGAAGTGCAGCGCGATCACCGAAGCCGATAAATGTCCTCTCTGCGGTGCCGATACCTCCAAGGAGTGGCAGGGTTACGTGGTAATCATTGACCACAGCAAGTCCGAGATTGCCAGGAGGATGGGCTTAAGTGTCAACGGCAAGTTCGCCCTGCGGGTTCGATGAATCGTTCCCAGCAGATGACCTTGTCCTTCCGGATGATATGCGAGAAGAGCTTGCGAGACCCTTCGGTGGGTTGGTCGGAGTCACCGACTTGAATGAGCGAATCAAGGGCGCAAAGCGCGTAATAACCGTTGGTGATGTCGTAACGACGACCCTCCTGGACTTGGGCGTCGAACCCGATCTGGCAGTGTTCGATTACAAAACGCAACGGTCCGTAGATTGCGGTTCGAGGGACCGCATAGAGACGATGTCCGGGACATTGGTGACAGTCGTGAACCCTGCCGGGAAGATAACCCCCGGAATGTGGAGGGCTGTGAGGGACGCCGCGAGATCGGATGCACGCACCAAGGTGAAGGTGGAGGGCGAAGAGGATCTGGCTGCCCTTGTGGCTATTGCATACGCCCCTGAGGGAGCGCAAATCATATATGGAATACCCAATAAGGGGTTAGCAGTAGTAGACGTGAATGGCGAATCGCGGGCGTTCGCGACCGCGGCCATAAATCGCATGATACGGTGAAGACCATGGAGATCGAGATTGTCGACAAGAAGGAAAACGAGCTGCTCGAGAGGATCGAGGTCACATTCAAGGCATCCCACTCAAAGGAGGGAACTCCCCAGAGAGATGCTGTAAAGGACAAACTGTCATCGCTTCTGAAGGCCCCGAAGGAGAGAATCGTCATTGATTCCATGACCTCCGAGTTCGGCAGGATGGAGACGGTTGGCTATGCCAAGGTGTACAAGACCAAGGACGCAGTCATGAAGTACGAGCGCGAGCACATACTCGTAAGGAACAAGCTCAAGGAAAAGGTAGCAGTCGTGAAGAAGCAGAGGGCTGCACGCGCACCACCGAAGGCGAAGTGAGGAGGTAGCGACTATGGCGGAAAAAGACAAGAAACCGAAGCCGAAGCAGATTAGGACGGCGAAGAAGGATTTCTTCAAGGTCGAGGATGGCAAGATCAAGAGGACGCGGAATCACTGCCCCAAGTGCGGACCAGGCGTCTTCATGGCCGAGCACCCGAACCGAGTCGCCTGCGGCAAGTGCGGATACACCGAGTTCAAGAAGGCGAAGTAAGCTCCATCGATGGAACGATTCGTCTTCGATCAAACCCAACATAAATCCCTTTCATATTTCTACATCAATTCTAATCAGTTCTAGCGATACCTGAAGTACGATCGGACATTCTTTCGGCCCAGATAGATGAATATGAAGAGATTGAGGATGAGAGTCAGTACTGGAGTTCGAGGATCGGCGATCACTCCACTCAGAGATATTACAGTGACTGCGATTATCATTGCGAAGATCGCAGCCCTCCTCCCCCATCTTCTCGACGATTCGCGTCCTTTGAGATACCCTGCAGTGATGAAGAAGTACAATACGCTCATTGCCAAGTAGACGAGGCCGGTCGCGAAAAGGATCCCCGTGTGCTCAGTCGATGAATCTGAGATTGCCAATATGACAAAGGCCACGAGCAGGAACTGGATCGCTGAGACCAATTGTGCTATTGCGAGAATCGTCACTCCGAAAGGTCGTCTGCGAGTCATGACCTACCCGCATGATGGCCATATGGCTATTAGGTTTGCTCACCCGTTTGTCTCATTTCGATGCATTTCACGTCAATCCTCAGAAAGCTTGATTAGCAGATGGCTGATTCACCGCCAGCTACGCATTGATTCATAGGTTGGATTTCGATGGAGAGCTGGTTCCTACTAGCGGCGGTTGTTGCCCTCTTCTGGGGTCTTAGCGGTGTATTCGCCAAGTACAGCACTGGTCGCCTAGGCGTAGCTAGGGTCGCACTCCTGATCACACTGGTCGAAGGTGTGATGTATACCATTGCGTTCCTGCTCTGGCGTGAGGACATCCCCATATCCCTCGGCGATGCCCTGCTCGCGGCAAGCTCCTGCATAATAGGGATATCTGGTTTCCTATGCTATTTCGAGTCTATATTGGAGGGGCAGGTGGCCATAGCCGGGACGATATCCGCCGCATATCCTGCACTCACAGTCTTGGGGGCGGTCCTTCTCCTATCCGAAGAGCTCAGTTTCACACAGGTGATGGGAGTGGCAGCCATAGTGGCAGGGGTAATTGCCCTATCGTATGAGCCTGACAAGAAAGCAGTCAACGCATTGAGCAAGCGATCGATGATATTCGCGATAATTGCATTCTTTGCATGGGGTGTATGGAGTCTGTCCTCAAAGGTAGCTATCGATCGCGTTGGCCCAGGGAACCTATTTGGCTTCTACGTCCTTTCATCGTTGACCGCGCCCTTGATCTACGCATGGGCTCGGAGGATCAGGCCTGCACCAATGAGGTCTGAAGACCCGACACGAATGGCTTGGACATTCGGTGTTGTAGCCCTGTCATTGAATGTGGTCGGCGCATTCGCGTACACGTACGCGCTCGAGGGAGGCAACGCATCGTTGGTGGTGCCAATATCAAGTGCATATCCCATAGTGACTGTGATATTGGCCCTTTCCATTCTCAAGGAGAAGATCAACTGGGTCCAGGCCGTAGCAGTCATGACTGTCGTCTTCGGCTTGACATTGATCGGCATTTCCATGTAGCCATGATCTTCAAATTTGACAAGACGACCATGGACCGCCGGCATTGCCAAGGTAGATATACGCACTCTGCTTTTCGACTGACTGGGCCTGTAGTGTAGCTTGGATATCACAGGGGCTTCCGGAGCCTCGAACTCGGGTTCGAAAGACGTCAATGATATGCGTCCGAAATTCCCGACAGGCCCGCCTCCACTCCCATCACAATATTATACTGGGCTCCCTTTTTCTAGACGATGCATCTCACTTCGAAGGAAGAGCGGATTCTGAAAGGCGAGGAAGGGCCCGGGAGACAGAAGGCAATAGAGCTTCTGGTCGCTCTAGGTGATATCTATGGCGCGAAGAGACTCGTCCCGATATCATCGGCCCAGGTCTCAGGAGCGTCATTCAAGACGGTCGGGGATGCGGGAATAAAATTTATCGAGGATTTCTCGTCAGAGGCACATGTTTCAGTGAGGGCTTCCGTCAACCCTTTGGGCATGGATGTGTTGAGATGGCGATCGATGGGTATCGACGAGAGATTCAAGGCGAAGCAGATGAGGATCATCAGAGCATATGCTTCGATGGGCCTTGAACCGTTATACAGTTGCACGCCCTACCTGGCTGGCAATCGACCCCGGGCCGGACAACATATCGCGTGGGCAGAGTCGTCCGCTACGGTATTCGCGAACTCCGTATTAGGGGCGTTGACCAACCGAGAGGGTGGACCTTCTGCATTGGCAGCTGCCGTCATCGGCAAGACGGCCGAGTACGGGCTGCATCTCATCGAGAACAGACTTCCCAGCGTGCAGATAGATTTGGAATCGATACCTCAAGGCTCTGTGCCGTTGTTGGGTTATGTCGTCGGTAGGATAGCTGGCAACAGGATACCCTACATCACTAACCTGACTTTGACGAATGATGAACACAAATCATTCGGAGCCGCAATGGCCGCCACGAGTGCCGTATCGATGTATCTCTACGGCAAACGCGGGGTCAGATCGAAGATTGATACAAGCAGGATAGAGGAATGTGTTTCGCTCCCTGAATCCGAATTGAAGGAATGCCAGGATTCTCTCTCTGGCGATGATTCATGGGACCTGGTGGCGATAGGATGCCCCCACTGTTCCACCCAGGAGCTGCGCAGGATGGCTCGGACTCTGGACGGAAAGCGCCCTCGAAAGGACTGCAACGTCTGGTTCTGCACTTCGCGCAAAGCATATGCCAACGCACCTGACGCAGTCAAGACCTTGAAGCGCTTCGGGAAAGTACTATGCGATACATGCATGGTGGTCGCACCGATCGAGAAGCTGTTCAAGAGGACCGCCTCGGACTCGGGCAAGGCTATGGTATATCTGCCGACCCTTGGAAAACAGAGGGCGACCTTCAGAACCACGGACCAACTCTTGGAGGCGATATCACGATAATAAAGGGAAGGTGCATCAGAGCTGGCATCGCAAAGGGCCCGGTACTGGCCAGCAGCATCCCACTCTCATTCCTGGGAGGAGTGGACTCGAAGACCGGCCGGATCCTCGATCCAGAATGCGAGTGCAGGGGCAAGAGCGTTTCAAAGACCGTTCTGGCTTTCCCCTATGGTAAGGGCAGCACGGTCGGCTCCTATTCGATGTATCAGCTCAAGATCCGGAATGCATCTCCGGCTGCTATAGTCAATACAATCGCGGAGCCTATTGTGGCGACGGGCGCGATAATCGCGGGCATCCCGATGATAGATGGCATCGACGTATCCCTCTTGAGGACGTCGGATAAAGCCCTAGTCGATGCAGAGTCAGGGAGTCTCGAGTTGAGGAATGTCGAGGAGAAACAGGTCGTCACTAACATTCTCAGACATAAAGGGAAGATACTCCTGTTGCAGAGAAGCGTGGAGGTCGGTTCCTATCGCGGACTATGGGCCGGAGTTTCGGGGTTCATAGAGCCGGGAGAGGATCCAAAGGTTGCCGCAAAACGTGAACTCGAGGAGGAAGTCAGTTTGAAGAACGCCCGCATGGCCCGCTCGATCGACCCTCAGAGCTTCAGAGACGGCGACGTCGTGTGGACCGTACACTCATTCCTATTCGATGTGCGCGATCCACAGGTATCGATAGACTGGGAACACCAAGGCTATGAATGGGTATCTCCAGAGGACGTCGGCAGATTCCCCACAGTCCCCGGATTGCAGAAGATCGTCTGCAAACTGCTGTCCTGAGCAGGCTCATCCAGTTATGGTGTAGTCTACCTCTCGCTCCAGCAGATTGAGCTGATGGCTCTCAAGTGTCGACTTGTTCACAGCCATGAGGAGTATGGATTGATTGATCGCGACCTGATCCCTTAGAGATTGTATCAGCCTCAACACGGTTATGAAATTGTTATTGGTGATCAGATACTCCAGGCCGTCCAGAAGCACGATTCCTCCACCCGGTTGCGAGAGGAATTGTTCCAGGGAGACGCTCAGCTTCTCGAGGTCCTTCGGTCTGATGGCGTTCTCGCGACCTACATTCGAGAGCCAAACCAATGGCGTATCCTTGAGATCGAATTTGGTGCGTATCTTCGCGGGATAATTCCTCGTGACACAATATCCCTTCATGCCCTTATTGAGCGCGCTTACGAACAGACTGTACGATGTCTCGGGCCTCTCCTCTTCGACAAGGTATGAAAACGACCTCTCGAGATCGCTCACGCCTGGCTCTATCTTCTTGGGTGGTACTTGAGCAGCTCCATCAGAAACGGAAGGGTTCATGGATGCGTCCAATAACTGGGTTGCGACATCGAGACTTATTCCGTCCACCTTCATCATGTCGTCCACAGAAGCGTTCCTGATGGATTCATCGGACACGAAACCTGCCCTATACAATTGATCCGCGAGCGATGCCGTTATGCCAGGAACGGCTTTCAATCGCTCGATGAATTCGTTCTTGGATGGGGCAGCTGATACATCTGCGGTAGCCTGCACGACACTCGGGGCTGGCGGTGCTGCGGGAGCTGGTTCCGTAGGGACGACCCCATTTAGATGGTCATGGATCTTCTTAGCATCGACGTTCGTGACGCCATCGATCGAGGCTATGTCTTCGATCAATGCGTTCTTGAGGGCGTCAATCGTGGTGTAGCCATGGTCGAAGATCTTGAGCGCCTTTTCGGCGGTCATGCCAGGAATCGCTCCGAGCTCGTCCAATGCCTTCTTCATCTTAAGTGAGGTTATGCCTATCAGAAGTTGTTCATTCGAGACATTCCACTCGACGATGTATTCCCCTCTTGGAGAATTGGCGACCTCGAGTCGTTTGGCCCTGGTCTCCCTTGAGATATGGTCCTTCCAGCTCTCTATGGCGTTCTCGATCTTGCGCGAACACTCTATCTCTACCCTTATGAATTCCTCCACGTTGAGGCCCATGTCCTTTCTCATCTGCTGTATCCGTCTGATGGTCTCCCTCGCGAATCCCTCCGCTTCCAGCGCAGGGGTCTCCTCGAGGTCGACATAGAATAGACCCTTAGAGAACTCGTCACTGACCACATCTGGTGGGAGCGTCGAAGTGAAGGACACCATGTTCGGAAGGATCTTGACGAGTTGGCCCTCGATACCGAGTGAGTACTCGCCCTTGTCGATACCGGCCTTGATCGACTTTGCAGGCCTGTTCTTGAGAAGAACCGCGATCTTGCTAGACCACTGGCGATAGACCTTCCCTATGGCGTTGGGGTTCGGAACCACGCTCAGGACCATCTCGTCCCATTCCTCACCTACCGGCACGACATGCATATCCTTGATGTTGTTCTGGGACAGGATGACATTCTTGAGCTGTATCAGTGCATCAGCGACATCATCATTCTGCGGCTTGATGATGATGCGCTTCAAGGGCCATCGGAGGTTCACATTCGCCTCCTGGCGTATGCGGGCGATCACCTCGGATATCTCCCTTACGAGGTCCATGCCCTCTTCCAGACCCTCATCGATCCAACTGGGATCATGCGCTGGCCATTGAACCATGTGCACACTCTCAGGCCTTGAGTTGAGGTTGGTGTAGATGGCTTCGCAAACATGAGGTGCTATTGGAGCGAGCATGGTCGCAGATGTGGACAGCGCCTCGTGCAGCACTTTGAACGCAGCGGTCTTGTCCCTGTCATCCCCCTCCTTCCAGAGTCTATCCCTCACGACCTTGACGTACCATCGCGAGAGGTCCGTCACTATGAAGTCCTCGAGTATCCTCGCCGCTCGATGCACCTCATATATCTCCATTGCCTGCGTGAAGTCCCTCTTCATCGTCTCGATGCGGGAGAGCATCCATCGATCCTCTGGTCTGAAGGTCTCCCTGAGGGATTGGGTCCGCCATTGTGATTCGTCGAATTTATCTATCGACATGTACAGTACTGCGAATTTGTAGACGTTCCAGAAGATGTTTATAGTCCTGTTAGCCGCCTTGACGCCCTCAGTCTGGAAGAGAATGTCCTCCCAAGGGGCGTTGGCCTTCAGGAGATATAGTCTCAGCGCATCAGCGCCAAGTGTGTTCACGGCACCTATAGGGTCTATTGCAGTGCCTTCGCTCTTAGACATGGCCTCTCCCTGGGGCGTAAGTGCCCAGCCGTGCATGAGAACGGAATTGTATGGTGATCTGCCGAATGCAACAACTCCCGTCACTAGCTGAGAGTAGAACCAGCCTCGGGTCTGATCGTGGGCCTCGGTGACCCACTCGCTTGGCCACCATTTGTCGAAGTCATCCTTGCTCGCTGGGTATCCCAAGGACGCCCAAGAACAGACTCCCGCGTCGAACCAGACATCCAGAACATCTGGTGTCCTTGTCATCGTCTGCCCGCACTTCTCGCAGTCGAATGTGATATTATCGATCCAGGGGCGATGCACATCCATACCGTCTACGTATCCTCTGCCAGACTTGAGCTCCTCAATCGATGAGATTACCTTTACGTTGCCGCATGCGCATCTCCAGATGGGAACGGGTGTCCCCCAGTACCTCTGCCTGCTGATGCACCAGTCCCTTGCATTTGCTATCCAATCCTTCTCCCTGGATGAGCCAGCCCAGTCGGGGTACCACTTGATCTGGTCGTTGGCAGCTTCAAGCTGCGCCTTTATGTCGGTGACCTTCAGGAACCATTGCTCGGTTATCCTGTATATGACTGGCCTCTTACATCGCCAGCAGTGCCCGTATCTGTGCGTGATCTGCCCTTCATGGAACATGGCACCTCTGTCGACGAGATCTGATTTGATAAGGTCATTTGATTCTCTGACGCTCTTCCCTGCATACCTCTCACCCACATCATCTGTGTAAGACCCCGTCTCATCCACGGGCGAGAACGGTTCGATATCGTGCGCGATGCCTATGTCGAAGTCATCAGGACCGTGCCCTGGAGCTATATGCACGATGCCAGTGCTCTCGGCGGTGACCGTTTCAGAAGGCACGACAGCATGGACCCATTCGCCCTTTATCTGCTGCTGGTATGGCACCACATCAGCGAGTGGGTGTCTGTAATGCAAGCCCAGTAAGTCTGCGCCCTTCATCGTCTCTAGAATCTTGAGCTCCTCGATCCCCGCGGTATTCCTGAGCTCTTCTACCTTCTCTTCGAGGAATATCAGCTTCTCTTCCGTCCCTCCCCTCCGCACCCATACCTTCGCGTATGTAAACTCGGGGTGAACGGCAGCAGCCAGGTTCCCAGGTATGGTCCAGGGGGTCGTCGTCCATATTAGTAGAGACTCATCGTCCGTCCCCTCGATCTGGAACTTGACGTATATTGATGGATCAGTCTCGTCCCAATACTCTATCTCCGCCTCTGCAAGAGCCGTCTCGCACCGCGGGCACCATGGAAGGACCCTAAGGTCCGTCGTCAAGAGCTTCTTATCATGGGCCTGCTTGAGTGTCCACCAGACAGATTCCATGTATGACGGGTTCACCGTGAGGTAAGGACTATCCCAGTCCATCCACACACCGAGCAGTTTGAACTCGTCTGTCATCTTCGATTTGAACTTGATCGCGAACTCGCGGCATGTGTTTACGAATTTGTCTATGCCATGCTCTTCGATGTCCTTCTTGTTCTTCATGGCGAGGGATTGCTCTACCTTTACCTCGATGGGGAGCCCATGCATGTCATAGCCTGGCTGGTCCCTTACCTGGAATCCTTGCATCCTCCGGAACCTGATGTAGGTGTCCTTCAGTATCTTGTTCCATGCAGTACCTATGTGAATCGAGCCGGTCGTATACGGTGGGCCGTCGAGGAAGTAATAAGGCTTGCCTGACTCGCGAGCCTTCTTGACTTTCTCGTAGATCCGAGTACGGTCCCACTGCTCCCTCATGCCTTTCTCAAGCTGGACAGGGGAGTAATTCTCGTCTACTTGACGCATGATCCATCTTCCTTTGAACCATATTGATGCGAGGTATTTTAAACATGATGGACAAAGTATCGCCTATTGATTTTACGAGTTGGTCATTAGACCGAGCGTCAACCCCATTGATCCAGGCACCTCTGGTGGGACGATCTCTCGGCTAAATCGAGCTTCCCGAGGATGGTGTCTATCCTATCCACCGAAAATCCATGCATGTCGCACATCAGTCTGCGGATACCTTCCGCATCTATCATGCGCCAATCGAGGATGTATTCATCTGTAGTTGGCGGATCGAGGAATATCTTCCGTATATCATGGTAACCTGACGGAATCTCCACTTTGCCCTCGGACGCGAGTGATTCGAGGCTTCCTGCCCGCTTTATGGACACGAGTGCTCGTTTCGGTCCGATACCGTGCACTCCATCATTGAAATCCGTCCCTATCAATATCGCCATGTCAACCAATTGCTCTCGAGTCACCTCGAGTGCGGAGAGCACTTCGCCCAAATTCAGGATCTCAGGGACGACATCCTGGAACCTGCCCGAAGGAAGACGTCTTCTGCCTGCGAGCGTGAGATTCCTCAGGAGGGTGGTAGTGCCGAATAGGAGGGCATCGAAATCCTGGGACGCACCCGCCCAGACATCACCCTTCTGGACCATGTACGCCATCTGAGCCTCTCCCTCGCTTGGCGCATCTATGGTCGGGACACCCATCAGACGCAGTAGCGACTTGGATTCTGAGATCATGTCCTTATCGAGTCTAGATGACCTCGAAGCCAGGGACAGAGCCCTCTTCCGGTCTCCTCGTTCGAGGGCCAGTTTCCATTCCTTCTCGGCCTCCTCTCGGATTGCACGCCTCGCCTCTATCGTCTTTCGCTTCAGTTCCGGAGGCGTACCGTCGAATACGAATGCGGGACGAAGGCCGAATTGCATGAGACTCGAGGTCCTATAGAACAATCCCGACAGATGCGAGGTGACCCTCCCATCCCTGTCCATGAGCGGTGTGCCGTCAGGTTGGCGTATGCTAGAGAGGAATTGATAGATGGTATTGAACGCGTCTATCGCTACAGTTCTTCCCGTCAGGTCTTCTAGCTTGACGGGCTTCCCTCGTAATAGGGCGGATATGTCCACTCCCATGGTACCGGAACCTCATAGGCCGTTATTCGACTGCCGGATAGACGAGTCATCCTATCGGGATGAGCCATTATCGTCCGACATCGGCACGAAGAATATCATGAATGCCACTCCCAGCCAGACGATCGTTATGATAAATAGGAACACGTTGGCACCGAAGATTATCCCCATTGCAAGGAGTATCAGCGGGAGCCCGAATGTCAGGTAGCTCAGTATCGGATGTTGAGACAATCCTTCTGCCATGGTCTATCAATCACCTTGAACGACACGTGGGCTATTAATGCTTCGACGAGCCACAGGCCCTGAGCGTCCTTATTGCGGCAGGCATGTCGTCTGCCTTGAACACATAAGTGCCGGCAGCCAGTATGTCTGCACCTGCAAGAGCAGCCAATTCGCCCGTCTTGCCGGTTATCCCGCCATCTATCTCGACTGGGACGGACGATCCCTGGCGCTCCATCTCTTTCTTCGCGACCCCGATTTTGGGCAATGAGGATTCGATGAAAGACTGTCCGCCGAATCCCGGGTTCACGGACATTATCAGGAGAAGGTCGATCTCCCGGAGATAGGGAAAGGCATTCTCAATGGCTGTCGGCGGATTCACTGCCAACGCTGCCTTTTTGCCATGGTCACGTATCGACCTCAAGGTCTTGACCAGATCCTGTTCAGCTTCGATATGGACTTCTATGATATCCGAACCACTATCCGCGAAAGCTTTGATATGACGTTCTGGATGCGTTATCATCAGATGGGCGATGAAGGGCAGCTTCGAATATTCCCTTATGCTAGACACCGTCGATGGGCCCATCGTTATGTTGGGTACGAACACACCGTCCATGACATCGATATGTATGTAATCCGCGCCAGCGAGCGAAACCCTCGCAACATCCTCTCCCAATCTCGCGAAGTCTGCGGCTAGAATAGACGGTGCTACTGATGGCATCGACCTGCTCATGAACAACCCTCGTATTATGGGTTTTGGTGCTCCTCGACGATAGTGCGAGCTTATTTGTAGTTCCTGATAAATTAACTGACATGGTCGATCCAAAGCATGCGGTGTCAAAGACTGAGACTTGCGATATAGAGGGATGTGACGATGAATCGAGCAGGTCCATCTCAGGCAAGAAGGTCGAGAAGGCGGGCTTCAAGATCTCGGTCGACCCCTCAAAGAACGCTCATCTGTGCAAGGAGCACTACAAGCAGTTCAAGAAGAAGACCAAGACCGACCGGGAGTACGAACGACTGGGCAGATAATCCCAGTACGGTTCTTCTCAGACTCAGTTTTCAGCGTGATATGCAAAAATTGGTAATAGTGAACCCTGATTCGCCCCCTCGTGAAGCCGGAGGGCATTCAGCTTCTATCAAGCGCGGGGGTGTTCGGTCCCGCCATCATTGTCCCAGTCATACTCGCTGACCATTTCGAAGCATCAAAGAGCCTCATCGGCTTGATTGCGGGCCTGTACGCCGCAGCAGGGTTCATATCGACCTATGCGTTCGGAAGGGCATCGGACGTCTATGGCCGGCGCAAGATACTGCTCGCGGGTCTAGGGTTGACTGTAATCGCCACCATCGCCCAGGCGATGTCCCTCATATACGACAGCTTCGAGGCGTTCGTATTCGTCAGGATACTGATTGGTTTCGCTGCTGGCATGTTCCCGGCGGCACTGCTGGCATATGCATATGACGCCAAGAGCAAGATGGGGAAGTTCAGTTCTTGGGCCGCAGCAGGCTGGGGCATAGGCAACCTGTCAGTGGGCGTCTTCGGATCACTGTACGAATGGGCATATTTCTACTGCGCAGGCATACTGATGGTGTCCTTCGGGCTAGCCCTGACACTGAAATTCGGCAAGGAGTGCAGGATGGACGTCCCCCTATTCCCGATCGCACTCATCAGGAGGAACGCGCCGGTCTACTCGGCGATGCTCATAAGGCACACGGGCGCGAACATGATCTGGGTCACCTATCCCCTCTTCCTGAAGAGCATCGGCGCGGATATCACATGGATAGGTGCGATATACGCAGTCAATGCTTTCGGCCAGTTCTTGATAATGAACATTCTTGACCGATATGACCCTGCAGTGCTCGTGGCAGTTGGCCTGGGTAGCTCGTCCATCACATTCTTCACTTTCCTGTTCGTCGGGACCCATTGGCAGATAATCCCCGCGCAGCTCCTTCTTGCGGCATCCTGGGCGTCCTTGTACGTCGGCAGTCTCAGATATGTGATGGACAAGAACAAGGAAAAGGCAACTGCATCGGGCATATTATCAAGCGTGATGAGCATATCCGGCATTGCAGGCCCGATCCTCGGCGGCGTGGCGGCGGCAGCATTAGGGTTCAAGGGTACGATAACAATCGCATGCGTCATGTCAGCGATCGCATTGACCATATTCCTCTATGAACTGCGCGTCTCTGGAGAACTCTATCGCCTGGGAAGGCTCTTTGGGAGGCCGACGTGAGACTGATATTCCTTGGGACAGGTGGGACATATCCTTCCATGAAGCGCGGCGTCACTTCGATTGCGGTCCAACTCCAATCGGAAGTGCTGTTGCTGGATTGTGGGGAATGTACGCAACGACAGCTGATGGGTTCCTCCGTCTCGTTCATGAAGATCTCTAGGATCCTCATCACTCATCTTCACGCGGACCATTTCCTAGGATTACCTGGCTTGATACAGAGCATGAGCCTGAACGGGCGAGAAGACAAGCTCATGGTTCTTGGTCCCGAGGGAACGGCTGACATGGTGGAATCAATAATGAACCTCGGACATTTCGATTGCGGATATGAGGTCGTATCACAGGAACTTGCCCCTGGAAACTATGTCGACGCCGATACATACGGGATTACTGCAGCGAACGCGGATCATACCGTACCTTCGTTAGCCTATTCCATCGAAGAGAGGACACGTCTGGGTAGATTCTCGCTGGACAAGGCTCTGGCGCTTGGGATACAACCTGGCCCGCTCTATAGCCGTCTGCAATGCGGTGAGACCGTCGAGCACAAAGGGACCATGGTCCGTCCAGAACATGTGATGGGTGAGCCAAGAAGAGGTCGCAAGGTGGTCTACACGGGTGATACGAGGAAATGCTCATCGGTGACCGATCTAGCGAAGGCTGCTGATGTCCTCATACACGATGCGACCTTCGATTCGTCTCTTGAGGAGCAGGCAGTCAAGTATGGTCACTCGACGGCAAGGCAGGCCGCTGAGGTCGCGGTCGAAGCGGGCGTCGGCCGCCTTTTCCTCGTCCATATCAGCCCGAGATACGATGACCCTGGCCGGCTTACCGCTGAGGCGGTCGAGGTTTTTACGAAGTCGATGGTCCCAGATGAATTGTCGGAATATGTGATCGATCTGCCAGAATGAATGATCAGATTTGTCCTTCGGAATCTGTCCAGCATTCGTTCAGCCAATGAAGTTTGCTTCGATATCTCGCATCAACATCTATCGAAGTCGTTTAGATATGCCTTTATAGCAAAATACGATTCACGTGACATCCAGGGATTGAATGGGGATTAGCTTTTTGTTATCCCATTATTCCTGCATCCGCTCACAAACAACAACGGAATTAGTTGAGGGGGAATAAGAGATGGCCTTACTAGAAATTCAAGGGTTAAGGACATATTTCAAGACGCAAGAAGGAACACTGCAAGCAGTCGACGGCATCGATTTCAGCCTGGACAAGGGTCAGGCCTTGGGTCTGGCCGGAGAGTCCGGTTGTGGGAAGACCACCGCGGCTCTGTCCATCATGAAGCTTCTGCCAGCAAACGGATATATCGCTGGAGGAAAGATCAATTTCATGGGCCAGGACATGGCAAGGGTTACGGGCGACAAGCTCCGTGCGATCAGGTGGAGGGATATATCCATCATCTTCCAGGGTGCGATGAACGCTCTCAACCCAGTCAAGCGCGTTGGCGAGCAGATCGTCGAACCTATCATTCTACACGAGAAGGTGGATCAAGAGGTCGCATTGAAGCGCGTCAAGGAGCTCTTCGAGATGGTGGGTATCAACCCG
This sequence comes from Thermoplasmata archaeon, assembly GCA_014859835.1. Lineage (GTDB taxonomy): Archaea > Thermoplasmatota > Thermoplasmata > UBA10834 > UBA10834 > UBA9653. The sequence goes on from JACZKW010000102.1 coordinate 27,797, forward strand.
AGCAGGATACGAGAGTATCCGCACGAGTTCAGCGGCGGTATGAGGCAGAGGGTCATGATCGCGATGGCACTCGCATGCAAGCCTCGACTTGTGATTGCGGACGAGCCCACAACGGCACTTGATGTGATGATACAGGCGCAGATCATAGCACTTCTCAAGAGCCTTCAGAAGGATCTCGACCTGGCCATGATCGTCATCTCCCACGATCTGTCCGTTCTCGCCGAAACCTGTGACATATTGGCAATCATGTACGCCGGGAAGATAGTCGAGAAGGCTCCTGCGGGCGAGGTCTTCTATGACCCCCACCATCCCTACACAAGGGGACTGATCGCCGCTTTCCCGAATATTCACGGTGAGAAGAAGATGCCGGCATCGATCGCAGGCAATCCACCGAACCTCATCAATCCAACAAAAGGCTGCAGGTTCTATGACAGATGCTTCATGAAGCAGGACGTCTGCAAGACGAAGGAGCCTCCGCTCGTGGAGATAAAGCCAGGGCACTGGGCTGCATGTAATTTCGTGCCACCGATGAAGGGGTGATCTGATATGGTTAAGGATATTCTGGTTGTCAAGGACTTGCAGGTCTGGTTCCCAGTGAGACAAGGATTCATCGAGAGCCTCGTCTCGAAAGAGCAGCGATATGTGAAAGCAGTGGATGGCGTCTCGTTCAACATCAAGGAGAAGGAGATATTCTGCCTCGTCGGTGAATCCGGGTGCGGCAAAACCACCACGGGAAAGGGGATCCTCAGGCTCGTCGAGCCGACCGGCGGCAGTGTCAAGTACTATGGCAAAGGCAAGGAGATCCTCCTCAAGGACATGATATCTGAGGCTCTTGCCAAGAAGAAGATCACGAAGGAGCAGGCGGAGAAGATGACCGCCGAAGGCGGGATAGATGTCCGTGCGCTCCCTAAGGGCAAGATGAAAAAGCTTCGCCAGAAGATGCAGATCATCTTCCAGGACCCATATGAATCGCTCAATCCGAAGCAGTCAGTATATGATATAGTCGCCGAGCCGTTGGTGGTCAATGGGATTGGCGCGACTGAGGCGGAGAGGGAAAAGAGGGTCGTGAAGGCGCTTGAGGATGCGGGTCTCAGGCCCCCGAAGGATTTCATGTGGAGATATCCCCACGAGGTATCTGGAGGTCAGAGGCAGCGGGTCGGCATAGCAGGGTCCCTCGTGCTTGAGCCTGAGTTCCTGGTGGCCGATGAACCGGTATCAATGCTCGATGTATCAATCAGGTCTGAGATCCTGAAGCTCATGCTCGACTTGAGAGACAACAAAGGTCTCGCATTCCTGTTCATAACGCACGACCTGGGAGTGGCATATGTGTTCAGCGACAGGATAGGCATCATGTACCTGGGCAAGATCGTGGAGCTTGGACCGACTGAAGAGGTCGTCAAGCATCCGGCGCACCCTTACACGAAGGCCCTGATATCCGTCGTTCCTACCCCAGACCCTCAGATGAGGAGAAACCAGATCATCCTCAAGGGTGAGAGACCGGACCCGTCGAACATGCCACCTGGATGCAGGTTCCACCCGAGATGCCCATTTGTGATGGACATCTGCCGGAAGGAAGCTCCGGCTTCGGTTTTCGTCTCGGAAGGCCACTGGGTCTCGTGCCACCTCGAGAAGGGACAGGCCAAATAGATGGTATGATTGGGCCATTCAGAAGGTCTATCGACTCAAACCCCTCAAACTCTTTGAACATCTACTTAAACAACGTCTAATGAGCGCATGAGATACTTTTTTAGTGTGTGGAACAATTGCTCCAGGCTGCCGAAGCGGCACATAGATGGTCGATTGAATGAAGGTCGAGAGAACAGACACGTTCAATAACGTCAAACGAGCGGTCCCGAGATCGGAGATTGAATCATTGGTCAAGGACCTTGTCAGGATACCGAGCCATAGCCAGGTACCTACCCGCGAGAAAGAGATCGCGGAGTTCCTGCACGAGTTCCTGACAGATGAGGGGATCGATTCAAAGCTTAGAAAGGTCGAGAAGGACCGATACAACGTCATAGCGACGCTCAGGGGGTCGGGAAGCGGAAGCAGTCTCATGCTAAATGGACATCTGGACACGGTACCCCCGTATGATATGGACATCCCACCGTTCACCCCAAAGGTGCAGGGTGGGAAGTTGTACGGACGAGGCGCGCTCGATATGAAGGGTGGCCTAGGGGCAATGGCGGCAACCATGCTCGCACTAGACCGCGCCAAGGTAGACCTGAAAGGAAATGTCTATCTCACAGCGGTCGTAGGCGAAGAGGAACGGAGCGAGGGCACAGAGGATATTGTCATCAGAGGCCCCAAGGCAGACATGGCCATCGTAGGGGAGCCCACGGACTTGGAGATTCAACCGTCCCACCGAGGCCTCGAATGGCTGGAAGTGCACTTCTACGGAAAGGCGGCACATGGTGGACAAGCGTCCCAGGGCGTAAATGCGATATCGATGGCCGCGAAGTTCGTGAACCTGTTGGATACTGAGCTCTTGCCGCGCATTCGCGAGAGGAAGAGCGCACATACCGACCCGCCCACTCTCAATGTTGGTTTGATCCAGGGTGGTCAGCAGCCCAGTTCAGTCGCCGATCATTGTGTGGTGAAGATGGATAGGCGCTGGACACCAGAGGAAGACTTGCAGCAGGTGTTCAAGGAGATATACAAACTGTTCGACGAGCTCAAGCGTGATGATCCTCGATTCAAGGCAGAGCTCAAGCGCGATTCGACCAACATGAAGACCATGACGCACGTGCCAAACGTCGTCCCTGTCAAGCATAGGCTGGTCAAATCCCTCCGTGAATCAGTGAAGACGGTCACGGGCAAACCCGCCAAGCTGACAAGCTTCTGGGGATGGACGGATGCAGCTCTCCTGACTCATTTCGGGAAGACCCCCACCGTCATATTTGGCCCCGGAGGAAAGGGTGCGCACTCGAGGGTTGAGTACGTGCTCGTCGACGACCTGCAGAAGTGCATGCACGTGTACGCAAAGACAGCCATGGACATATCTGGCGAGTGAGAGATTCAGGATACACGCGGCTTGTGCCTCAATACCTGTCCTGCTCGCTCCTTTGTATGATCTCCATCCTGAATCGTCATCTGGCCGTTGACGAATACATGGACGATCCCTTCGGGATACCGATGAGAGTCCTCGAAAGTAGCCATGTCCCTGATAGTGTCCGGGTTGAACACCACGATATCCGCTGCCATCCCTTTGGCTATCACTCCGCGGTCAATCAGACCTATTCGTTCAGCAGGCCATGATGTCATCTTTCGGATAGCTTCCTCCATAGGGAATAGTCCCATCTCGATCGAATATCGCCTAATGACCCTGGGGAAAGTTCCGTAGGATCGGGGATGGGTCGCCGAGTCTCCTGTCTGCCCATATGGGGCCTCGGCCTCACCATCCGAACCTATGGCTGATAGCGGGTGGCTGATGACCGTCTTAACGTCATCCTCGGATATCTCGTGGAATATCGCGAATACTCCCAGATAGTCTTCTGCGAGTATATCGAGCGCGAGGTCGTCCGGGCTGACATTCAGCTCGGATGCCGCGTCAGATATGGACTTGTTCTCGAACATGCCATACTTCTCGCTCTTCAGCCCGATCAGTACTATTCTGTCCCAACCATCCTCTGCGACCGTGTTCTCCCAGTCAGTGTCCTTGTTCTGAAACGCGCGCTTGATCTCTTCCCTAGTCTTCTCATCTCCAAGTCTCTTCAATATGGAATCCGTCTCACCGTCTCGGATGGCCGGCGGGAGAATTGAATTAAGCCAGGTAGAGGACGCAGTGTATGGATATACGTCGAAGGCGACATCGACGCCCTCTGACCTTGCAGCCTCGATCATGGCTATTGTCTTGGAGACCAGCCCCCAGTTGTCGATTCCTATCGCCTTATGATGGGATATCTGGACACGACTGTCTGCATCTCGACCTATCTTGATTGCTTCGGCCACCGCTTTCACGACGGTCCTGCCTTCTCCTCGTATATGACTCGCATAGAACCCACCCAAGGAGGCCGAAGTCGATGCGAGGGATGTCAGCTCGTCTGTTGATGCGAAGCATCCGGGAGCGTATATCAGACCCGATGAGATGCCATAGGCGCCTTCGATCATGGCCTGCGCCAATAACTCGTTCATCTGCCGTAGCTGATTCTCGGTTGCCTGAGTGTCATTCGCCCCAATTACGCCAAGCCTCAGCGTGTCCGCGCCAACGAGTGATGCAACATTGACAGAGGTCCTTACATCAGATAGATGCAGAAGATATTCGTCGAAGCTAGACCAGGTCACATCGACCCAGAGCTTCTTTGCATAATCCACAGCTTGCTTCCTCGCTGCTCCGATAATCGGAGCAGCTGAGCCCCCGCAATTGCCCAAGAGTTCAGTCGTGACTCCTTGACGTATCTTGCTCTCCGCGAGCGGACATCCCAATAGGCTGAAATCAGAATGAGTGTGAATGTCTACGAAGCCCGGGCAGACCACGAGGCCTTCAGCATCTATTTCCACGGATCCCTTGCCATCTCCAGGTTTGTATAATCTCCCAATCTTGGTTCCATCGATCACAAGATCCATCATAATGCCTGGTGAGCCCGTTCCGTCTATGACCCTGCCGTTCCGAATAAGGATATCATGCATAAGATGCCTCCAAAGACCAGTCCTAGGGAGATAGGATCTCAGTATTCCATGTCATTCTGAGCTGATTATTTAACAGTTCGTCGCTCTGGCAAGGATTATATCATATCTACACATTAATCAACGTGATGAAGTACGAGTTCTCCTTCGAGAAATATCAGGGCTGTGGAAACGATTTCATCCTCAAGGATGAGATGGATGATGACAGGATACCTGATGCCCACCGAAGCGAGATGGCAAAGTTCCTTTGGGACAGACATTTCTGGGTAGGCGCCGATGGAGTGCTCTTCGTCGAGAAAGCTCCCGGAGTGGACGGATCGATGCGCCTGTTCGAACCCGCGGGTAACGAGGCCGATATGTGTGGGAACGGACTTAGATGCGTGGCGGCGTTTCTCATGGAAAAGCTCCACAGGACTGCGGTCGATGTCTTGACGAAAGACGGTGTCAAGCATGCCGAGCGCACACCTGAAGGGATCAGGGTGGACATGGGATTGGTTAGGACCCAACGGAAGGATATGGCCCAGTATATCACAGACCAAGGTGGACCGGAGGACTCCATGATGTCGATAGACCTGTCGATTGGCGATTCTACTATCAAAGCATCGCTTCTTAATACTGGCGAGCCGCACATAATAATCTTCACAGATGACATCAGATCGGTGCCGATGGTGGAGATCGGGACGCATGTCAATAGTGACAGGATACGATTCCCGAAGGGGATGAACATCAACTATGTCCAGATCACAGGAGTTCACGATATAAGCGTGAGGACATATGAGCGTGGAGTCTACAATGAGAGCATGGCCTGTGGGACTGGTTCGACCGCATGTGCAGCAGCCTCGTTGATGCTTAATAGGATACAGCAAGGCCCGGTCAACGTCAAGACTCTAGGCGGAATGCTCGTCATAGAAATCGATGAAAATGCGAGAGCGGTCATGACCGGTCCCGCAGAGAAAGCGTTTGAAGGAAAGCTGACGATCGAGGTATGACAGCCGTCACCCTCGAACCCGCGGTCCATTCTCACATCGCAGACTTCATCTTCTTGAGGACTTCCTCCGCAACTTCCAGGGTGTTGTCGATATCCTCATCAGTGTGCTCAGTGCATGTGTAGAACGGCTTGTCCGGATGGAAGTGCAACCCCCTTGCTAGCAGCCCATAATCGAACTTCTTCCGTGCGGTTTCATCCGCCTTGAGGGTATGCCTGTAATCGCGGATGTCGTCTAGCTTCTGTCCATCCTTCCCGAACAGGACATTGAACGTCGATCCCGGACCCATAGCTTTCGCATTGAATCCAAGTCTCTGGAACAGGTCGTTCAATCCATCCTGGAACTTGTCCGTGATCCTCATAAGGTACGGATAAGTCTCAGGCTGCTCCAGTATGTCAATGGTTGCCATGCCTGCTGCCAATACCGTCGGGTGTCCGTTGAAGGTGCCTCCGTGGAACACCCTGTTCTCCTTTCCGCGGGTGACGGGGTTGACGACATCCATTATATCCTCTCTTCCAAGGAATGCGCCGCATGGGAATCCGCCACCCATGATCTTCCCGAGACACATCAGGTCCGGAGTTATTCCGACCATGGTCTGTGCCCCACCGAGCTTATCCATCCTGAAACCGGACATGACCTCGTCGAATATGAGTACGATGTCCAGCTCTGCGGTGGTCTCACGGACCGCCTTAAGGAACTCAGGCTCCCCTTCAATGAAACCACGCTGCACCGGCTCCATGATGACGGCCGCTAGGTCGTTCTTGTGGGCCTTCAGTAGTCGGATCGTGTCATGGATATCGTTGAACGGGAGCACCTGTGTACTCTGTAGTGTGTATTCCGATGTTCCCATAGAGCATGCGACAGCCTGAGGCGCGGCTTCAGGTCCGGCGACCTCTTCGCTCGGGGTCAGGCTCACGAGCGCCTCATCGTAGCATCCATGATAGTGCCCCTCGAACTTAGCAATCCTGTTCTTCTTCTTGTATCCCCTAGCAATTCTAAGCGAGTGAAGGGTCGCCTCGAGTCCAGAGTTTGTGAAACGAACATATTCCGCGCATGGGAAGATCTTCTCGAGGCGCTGCGCCATCTTTGCCTCCATCTCATGTGGAGCGCCGAATATCGTAGTTCCATCAGTCTCCAGCTGCTTTATGATGGCCTCATGCACCTTCGGGTGACCATGCCCGAGTATCATCGGGCCGAAGCACAGCATGTAGTCGATGTATTCGTTCCCATCCAGGTCCCAGATGTGGGACCCTTTCGCCTTGTTCGCGTATATCGGGTATGGCGGGTAGAACTTCACGTTCCCCGTCACACCTCCAGGCAAGTACTCCTTAGCGAACTCGAACCATTTTGCGCTCTTCTGCGTCTTGGTCTTGTATTCGGCCACGGCGTCATATGGTGACATTTGAAATCACCCAAGGTAGATATTGTTCGGATCGAGCGCTCTCAGTGTAGAGATTTCCTTCTCGGTCGGTGGTGGCGTGTTCTCCAGTTTCGGCGAGATCTTCAGATCCCACGGGGTGTTCTCCTTGATCATCTCAACGGTGGCACCTGGATGCAAGGACACGAGGGTCATCTCTCCAGTGACCTCATCGAACTTCATCGTGCCTAGGTTGGTGACGACCGCATATGGGCCACCGCCCTGAAGTCCCAGCTTCTTCCAGGATTCTTTTCCATCCATGAAGCCGGGGCTCGTCTTGAAATCGACCTTCTCCACGAATCTGCGCTTCTCATGGGGGGTGATCACTATGATCTTCTTCACGTTCGAGGCTATATCGCAAGCACCGCCACTTCCTGGCAATCTCACTTTCGGGGTCTTGTACTTGCCTATTATCGTCGAGTTGATGTTGCCGTACTTGTCGATCTGAGCCCCTCCTAGGAAACCAACATCGATCCTCCCGCCCTGGAGATAGTATGCGAACTGCTCGTACATCGAGCATACGCTCTTAGCACCAGTCACAAGGCATGGGTCGCCTATGGACAGGGGCATCCTGCTCGGGTTCGATCCGACTGCGCCGGATTCGTATACCATGTTGAGTCCCGGTGCCTGCAACTTCTTCGCGAGGTTGGCCGCCAGGTTCGGTATACCGACACCGACCAAGACGGACTCTCCGTCCTTGAGTTCCCTCGCAGCGACTATTACCATCAGCTCGCTTGGTGAAACATCTGTCATCTTCATGACCTCCTCAAACACTCCCATAGTTCACAGGCGCGCTGTAAGCGGCCTTCGGAAGGAGCTTCAACACTTTCTCGGACGAGAGCTTCTTCATGTATGCAGCTCGATCCTCTACTCCATACACCCATTCATCCAGGTACTTCATAGTCGTCTCATGCTCCTTCGTGATATCGTCCCATTGCATGTAGAATTCGTTGTCCCTGTCGTAATACCCTTGGGTATATGATGGATGGGCGCACCAGGGCTCGCATACTACCGCATGCGAGACGAAATCTGGTATCAGAGTCCTGTTCGGGTCCGATCGGATAACAGATTCGTCCACGATCTCCTCACAGCTTATGACGACCTTCTTGGCAGCGAACGCCGCGTCCTTCTGCTCGCCAGTTATGCCCCAGATATGGCAGTTGCCCTTCGCATCAGCCCTCTGGACATGCACTACGGCAACATCTGGGTTCAATGGCGGAACGATCGAGACTTCCTCGCCTGTGTACGGATTCTTGATGGTCTTCATCATAGGGTTTTCTGATGGAAGGTCCGAGCCTAAATTTGTCCTCATCGGGAGGAATGGCATCTTGGTAGCTCCTGCGAACAATCTCCCTGAAAGCCCGAAGTGAGTATACTCCTCAATATCGATGGGCTTCGGAACACCCTTCTCTAGGGCCCTTCGGAAGCATCTGAGTGAGCCCACGCCAGGGTTTCCTGCATAGCTGAACATCATTCTCTTGGCACAACCTGCTGCAATCATCTGGTCATAGATGATATCAGGAGTCGCCCTGCATAATGTCAGGTCCTTACGCTTCTGCCTGATGATCTCATGTCCTGCAGCGAACGGGATCATGTGAGTGAACCCGGCCAGGTACACCGCATCTCCATCCTTGACGAACTTAGACACAGCATCCTTCATTGTCATCAATTTCGTAGAATCCATATCAGTTCCCCTCCAAATCAGGTGTGAACTTGAAACCATATCTGATTACGCCCTCTTCGACGTAGACCTTCTTTAACTCAGCACGGACGGGCATGTCAAACTTGACATCTTTCGGATTGACATCGGTCATCTGACCGATGACCTTGGCTCCTTCCTCGAGCTCGACGATCGCGACGGGATAGGACCCACCGGCCCTCATCTGTTCTGCGAACTCTGGTGGAGCACCGCCGGCCCCTATCAGCACGAAGGTGTGTATCTTGCCCTTTCCACTGAGCTGGATCTCCTCGAACTCTGAAGAGGCGTTGCAGTATTTGCACACACCCTTCGGGGGAAAGTTGACCGCTCCACACTTCTTGCACTTCTGGCCTATCATCTTGTACCTTTGGGGGATGGTCCTCCAATACATTGGGACTGAAACATGTGCCATATCTGTTCACCTCACTTTAGCGCTCCCTTGAGTTTGAGGTACTGGATGTAGTCGATGTACTCCTTCTTCTCGAGCTGTTCCTTCAAACTCGGCTTCGTTTTCTTCTCACTCACTACCTTGAAGCTCAGGGCATCGCTGGCTGCACCGGAGCCATAGGATACGACCATGATCCTCTCGCCTACCTTCGCCGCCTCGAGTGCTGACACTAGCCCAACGGGTGTGGATGCAGCGCCGAGGTCTCCAAGGCTTGTGGATATCATACCAGATTCGAGCTTCGCTGCATCGAAGGCCATCTTGCCTGCGACGGATGCCGGGGTCTTGGCATCTGGTTGCTGAATGACGACATGAGCATAATCCTCAGGTTTTGATCCGATCTTCTTCATCAGCGAGGAGCACGCCTTCGTCGTGGCACTTACAAACGACTTCTGCGAAAATTTCTTCACGCCCAAGTCTATGATCATATCCTCGTTCGACGGCCTGAAGCGCTCTCCGAAGTGTTCCATGGCGAAAGATGCAGAACCCTCGAACTCTGCGATGAGGTCATCCGATGAGAGCGCGAAACCGGCTGCTCCCGCACCCAGTGCATGCTCGATAGAATCCCACATGCTCGCCTTTGGCGCGTCTGCAGCAGCGACTACCGCAAGCCCGCTCGGAGTGGCTTTCAAGTGCTCGAAAGCACATATCATAGCCTCAGTGCCAGCCCTTGTAGATGAGGTATGATCACTGCAGAAAGTCGAATTCGGCATCCCTACATTCACAACTACCATTCCCGAGAGCATCTTCTCGAGATACGGCGCGGAGGTGGATGCCAGGGCGAATCGCGTTACCTTCTCTGGTCCTATGGGGACTGATGCAAGAGCCGTTCTGGAGACTTTCGCGGCTGCCGTGAGCACATCCTCATCGAAGCTCATTACGGACTTCTCACTCACGCCTGGTGCCTGGAATGATCCCCATGCCTTGGCATAATCTTCCTTCTTGATCCTGAGCCTTGGGACATATACGCTGTATCCAGATATTCCTACTGCCATCTAGATTCACCTTTCCATTATAGAGACGGACACAGTACCGCCGGACCCGCCGACATTGTGTATAAGCCCTATCTCGGCATTCTTGACCTGACGGACCGGTTTCTCAACTTTTCCACGTAGCTGGTTGAACATCTCGTATGCCTGTCCCGTTCCGGTGGAGCCAATCGGGTGCCCCTTAGACTTGAGGCCTCCGCTCGGATTTATCGGCATATCGCCACCTATCTGGGTGTGGCCTTCTTCAATGAATTGACCGGCCTTGCCCTTCTCGCAGAAACCTAGGTCCTCGGTTGCAAGGAGCTCTGCAATCGTGAAACAGTCATGGACCTCCGCCAGGTTCATGTCCTTCGGGGTCCTGCCCGCCATCTTGTATGCGTGCTCCCCTGCCCGTCTGCTGCCTTCCAGAGTGACCGTCCTAGCCCTGTCGTGTATTGCCAGATAATCGCTGGATGTGCCGAAACCTGTGACATATATCGGCGTGTCGGTAAACTGCTTCGCGATCTCAGCGTCACAGACAAGGACGGAAGACGCACCATCCGTCGTCGAGCAGCAATCGAACAGGTTTAGTGGATATGCCACTATTGGAGACTTCATCGCCTGATCCAGTGAAATCTCCCTCTGGAACTGGGCCTTCGGGTTCTGGGCACCGTTCTTGTGGTTCTTCACGGCCACCATCGACAGATGCTCCCTCTTGGTCCCGAACTCGTGCATGTGTCTGTGGGCTATCAGAGAGTAAAGACCAGCAAAGGTCGTCCCGGCAAGTCTCTCGTACTCAGTATCTCCGGACACCCCCAGCCAATATTTCTGCTTCATACCCGAAACATCGGTCATCTTCTCAACGCCACCAGCAATGACCATCTTGTGGGTGCCCGACAACACGTCCATAATTGCGGCTACCAATGCGTAGCCGCCTGACGCGCATGCGTTCTCAATCCTGACAGTGTGTATGTATGGCAGTCCGGCGTATTCCGCTACGAGCGCCGACATGTTTCCCAGCTGGAATCCGCCAGATCCCAGGTTCCCGATGTATGCACCCTCGACAAGCTTGGGGTCGTAATTCTTATCCACACTGGAAGCCATGTCCTGGTACGCTTCGAAGAAGAGTTCCTTTATCCCCTTCTCTGGAAATTCACCGTACTTGCTTTGCCCCGCTCCGACAATCGCTACTTTCCTCATGTTAAGTCCCTCGCATTGCTCGCCAAGCCCGGCCGCGCGCATCATCTTGTGCGACTGGTCGTCAGCAGCCATTCTGCGAGTCTGGTATGGCAATTTTTCGAAACACGGATTCGGCTATATAACCATTGGCGAATAACACGACATCTCTGGACCGTTTTAGACAATGCTTTACGAATCCGTATGATTGTGTTGGGTCATATGTTCCCTTTTTCGTATTCTGTGAACGACGTTCGTAACAAGTTCGACGATAGTCTGAGCAGATGCTAAATACGGAGTCTAATATTGAGTCACTTGAACATTTGACGAGGTAGTGCTCATGCGGTCTTACAAGGACATCCCTCTATGGAAGGACGTCACCCCCGAGGAATGGAATGATTGGAAATGGCAGTTGAGGAACAGGATCACTAGCGTCGATCAATTGAAGCAAGTGATCAGTCTCACCCCGGAGGAGGAGGCGGGAGTCCGAGACTCATTGAGAATTCTCAGGATGGCAATAACGCCGTTCTACGCGACACTCATGGACCCCAACGACCCGCATTGTCCTATGAGGTTGCAGGCGGTCCCGACGGCCAAAGAGATCGATTTCAGCGAGGACGACATGGAGGACCCGCTATTCGAAGACATAGATTCACCCGTCCATGGATTGACCCACAGATATCCTGACAAGGTTCTCTTCCTGATAACCGATCAATGCGGCATGTACTGCAGGCACTGCACTCGGAGAAGGCTCGCAGGCCAGACGGATACCGAAAGAGATTCCAACACGATAGACGCCGTCATAAAATACATCGAAGAGCACGAAGAGATACGGGACGTATTGCTTTCAGGTGGAGATCCACTGACCGTGTCCGACAAGGTCCTGGAAGACATAATATCAAGGCTGCAGGCGATTGATCATGTCGAGATCGTGAGACTAGGAAGTAGGACGCCATGCGTCTTGCCCCAGAGGATAACACCCGAACTATGCGATATGCTGAAGAAACACCACCCCATCTGGCTCAACACGCACTTCAACCACCCTAAGGAGATAACCCCAGAGGCGAAGGCTGCTGTGGAGAGGCTTGCAGACGCGGGTATTCCTGTCGGGAACCAGAGCGTTCTTCTCAAGGGAATAAACGATTGTCCGACGATAATGAAGAAACTGGTCCACGAACTCGTCAAGATAAGATGCAGACCATACTACTACTATCAGTGCGACATGTCCCGAGGAATTGAACACTTCAGGACATCGGTCGCCAAGGGTATGGAGATCCAGGAGGCCCTGAGAGGGCACACGTCGGGATACGCGGTACCGTTGTTCATAGTCGATGCCCCCGGTGGCGGAGGGAAGATCCCGCTGAGTCCCAATTACTTCGTAAGCATGTCAGACAAACGCATAGTGCTCAGGAACTACGAAGGAGGGACTTTCCAGTACCCCGAGCCGAAGGACCGAGTCAGCACATGTCCGCCCAACTGCAAGATGTGCAAGGATTACAGCAATATAGAGAGCACTGAAGGTGTCGCAGGTGTTCTGTCGGGTAAGAAATTCGCACTGATACCCGAGGGGAACGCAAGGGCCGAGAGACGAAAGCACTACGACAAGCACTGACAGGACCATCAAACCCCTTCAGAATCCGTTTTGCTTAAATCCGAAACAATTAAGAATGATTATCATATCTTCGGATTCAAGCCTGCGAGGCGAGCGCATGGACAGGAACATTCTAATAGAGGAGTTGACGCACACTCCAATTGAGCAGCAGACTGTTGAATTCGTCGAAAGAAAAGGTATCGGTCATCCGGATAGCATTGCTGACGGACTTGCCGAGAGTGTGAGCCGTGCACTGTCTCAGATGTATATCGAGAGATACGGCAGGATCCTCCACCACAACACTGACGAGACTCAGATAGTGGGTGGGCAGTCCGCGCCAAAGTTCGGTGGCGGCTCGATCCTCGAACCTATATACATACTCCTGGTCGGCAGGGCGACGACTAATGTCAATGGCGAGCGTCTTCCGTACAGGACAGTCGCAATGAAGGCTGCATATTCCTACCTTGAGAAGACCTGCAAGAATCTCGATGTCCAATGGGACGTTGTCCTTGACTGCATGATCGGCCAGGGAAGCGTTGATCTGACCGGCCTCTATGAAACGCAGAGACTGTTGGCGAACGATACATCGTTCGGGGTCGGATTTGCACCATTCAGCGAGACTGAGAGGATGACCCTCGACACTGAGAGGTACATCAACGGCAAGCTCTGGAAGAAGATGCCGGAAGTCGGCGAGGATGTCAAGGTAATGGCCTGCAGGAACGGCTCGAACATCGATCTCACAGTCGCTACAGCGATGGTATCCTCCAAGATCCCAGACAAGAGCCACTACAAGAGCGTCATAGACGAACTCCGGGAGAGCATCGCGGATTATGCATCCAAATACACAAAGAGGAATCTCAGAGTGTTCGTCAACACCGCGGATGACTACAAGAAGGGCATCTATTACCTGACGGTGTCCGGCCTTTCGATGGAGAACGGGGACGACGGCTCTGTTGGCAGGGGAAATCGCTCCAACGGCCTTATTACGCCCATGAGACCAATGAGCATGGAGGCATCAGCAGGTAAGAACCCGGTGACACATGTCGGTAAGCTGTACAACCTGCTCTCTAACAGAGTCGCCGATGAGATATACAAGATGGGCAAGGGTGACATTCTTGAAGTTCATACCAGGATACTGTCACAGATAGGGAAGCCCATAGATCAACCACAGGCGGCGAGCGCCAACATGATATTCGCGCCGAATGTGGACAAGAGGAAATACCAGAAGGAAGCCGCAGCGATTTTTGATGAGAGGCTTGCGACCATATACAAGCTGACCGATGAGATCGTAGCTGGCAAGGTAACGGTTTTCTGAGAAAACATACAAACCATGGACATGGGTCCTTTGCAGGACCTATGATCCTTCTTCTATTCTTTTGATTTCATCCTCTTTGTCTCTGAGGATCTTCGCCAGCTGCTCGAGCTCATCCTGGATTGATTGAAGCCGGGTCCATTCCTCCTCAAGCCTCTGCTCATCCTTTCTGATGGTCGCCTCACGGTCTGAGAGCTTCAGGAAAAGTTCGTCCAGTTCACCCTTACGCCTCTCGAACTCCTCGAAAGTCTTCCCGTCAATCGATGCAAGACCCTGCTTGGAAGCATCTACCTTCTCCCAAAGGTCCTGGATCTCTGCGCGCTCGCGCTCGAGTCTCTCCATCTCTATTATGAGATTCTTCTCGCGGTTCTCCATATCGCGTTCATTCACCTTGGCTGCTTCTTCCATATGACGAAGCTCGAGTTCGTGTCTGAGGAGTGCATCCTCGTCAGGGCCCGCAGGCTTAGGCCTCGATGCAGCCATCTCCTTTGATATCTCGGCAACCCGCTCGCGCACTTCCTCCTCTAGCTTCTCCCTCCGCTCCATGAGCTCTTCTCGCCACTTCTCCAGCTCAAGACGAAGCTGATCCAGCCCAGTGTCCTTCTGGGCGAGGGATGACCGCTCTCTGTCCAACTCGATCTGGAGCAGCTCGAACTCATCTATGCTGCGCTCGAGTTCGATCACGCGCCTATTGAGTGCTTCCTCGTTGACCCTAAGCGCATCCTTCTCTTTTGCAATCTCATCCAGCACAGTCTGGTATTCGGATATAGATTGATCAACGCCTTGCTCCCTCATGTTCAGGGCGGTCTCGAGGGAGGTATGCTTATCCATTTGTGATTGTAATTCGGCATATTTATTGGCAAGTTCCTCGTCCTTGGACGATATCTCACTCTCACGCGCAAGTAGACTGGCCTCCGTCGAAGCAAGTGCCATCTGGACTTCGCTCGACGCCTTCATCGCAGCATCTATCTCGGACTTCTGCTGCTCCAATTCAGTTCTGAGGCGGTCCATCTCATCTCGTTCTTCCGATGCGGAAAGAGATGCGTCCTCGGATATGCGCTTCATTTCGGATTCCATCAACACCAGTGCAGTCTCG
Source organism: Thermoplasmata archaeon (assembly GCA_014859835.1). Classification (GTDB taxonomy): domain Archaea; phylum Thermoplasmatota; class Thermoplasmata; order UBA10834; family UBA10834; genus UBA9653. Next base: position 43,113 of record JACZKW010000102.1, read on the forward strand.
CGTGCCTCGAACTCACCTATTTTCCTACGGTATTCGTCTTCACTGGAGGAGATGCGGCTCGCCCGTTCCTGATGCTCTGCCTCAAATCCCGACATCCGTTCAGATAGACTCTTCTCCATATCGGACAATCTGTTCTCCAATGCTTCGAGCTCCTCATGCTTCTTCTCGATCGCATCAGATCCTTCACGCAGCTCGTCCTCCTTCGCAGCGATGATAGCGTCCAGTTCTCTGAGACCTGCATCCTTATCATCGAGTTCTCGTCTGTGCGCTTCTATCTCGGTTCTGGAGGCGGTTATCTCGGATTCCCATCTTGCAACTGCCTCATCATGCGATTGACGGTCGGCCGAGAGTGATTCGATACTCTTGTCCAATTGCACCCTATCAGAATTGAATGATGAAGACCGTTCCTCGAACTGGCTCATTGCTACAGCAAGAGCAGCCTTATCCGCGTCCAGCGTCGACACCGCCTCATCAAGTGATACTCTCCTCAGATCAAGATCATGTTCAAGAGATGATAGCTCTTCGCGTCTCGATGCTGCTTGAGCCTCTCCATCCGAATGCTCAAGCCTGAGTTCCTCGACCTCTCTCCGATGCGATTCGAGTTCTGATAGCGTACTCTCCAGGGCTAGCCTATCCGATTTAAGCCCGTCTTCTCTCTTGACAAGTTCCTGTTCCAGCGATTCGATGTCGGATCGTAATGCATCGAGTTCTGCAGCCTTGGTCTCGACATCCGTCTCCCTTTGCTCAAGCCCAAGTGACCTCTGGTCGAGCGTTTCTACATGTTCTGTATGAGCCTGTCTGTGCGATTCAAGCTCGCGTCTTGATGATTCGAGCTCGGCTTGCATCCTTGCCAGATCATCAGATGCACGAACCCTCTCTTCCTCGAACAGCCTTCGCTCTGCCTCAATCGAGCTGCGGACTTCATCGAGGTCGTTCTGGACCACATCAAACTCGCGCTGGCGCTCCTCGATAAGACGTTCCTGTTCGGCCAGGCGTTGTTCCCGTCCGCTGACCTCCTTCTCGAGTTCGCCCATCTCCGTCTTCACTGTTTCGAGAGCCTTCTCGGTCTCCGCTATTCGTGCATCTCGTTCCTCCAGCGATGCGAGTTTGGACGAGCATTCTGCGCTTATCCTGTCCATCCTGTCCTCAGATTCGCGTCCCGCAGCCTCAAATGACATCTTTGTGGATTCGAGTTCCTTCTCTCTCGCCTGGAGATTCTCATCCTTCGCCCTGAGACCGGATGCTATCTCATCTAATTCAATCTTCCAAGTCTCGAGCTCGGACTGCATCGATGAGATCTCCTGAGACTTCGCGTCCAGTTCGGTCTTCGCTCCGTTGAATTTAGTAATCTTCTCGTCGACCGCGATGCTCTTCTTCTCGAGTTCCGCAAGCTCGGCCTCATTCTTCATCAGTTGATTCTTAAGAACTCTCTCGCGTTCATCCAATGTGCTTCGAGTCTGTTGAAGCAGCTCGGCTGTCGATTTTAGATTATCCTGATTATTCGCAAGTTCCCGCTCTATCTCCTCAAAACTCTCTGAGCGCTTGTTATGTTCACGCCTCGTCTGATCCAGTTCGACGCGCTCCTCGGCCATCTTGAGTTCCTGTGCGGCAATATCGCTGGACCTCTGATCAAGTATCTTCTTCATCTCCTCGACAGAGTAACTCTTCTCATCAATCTCCCTTCGATCCTCTTCGATGGCTGCCAGTTTATCCTCATATGATGACTGCAATTCGGATGTCCGCCTCTGTATGTCTGCACGGGAGTTCTCGAACTCAATCTTCGCCTGATCCAATGCATTGCGGTCGAGAGTCAGTTTCTCCATTGTATCCTCGACCTCCTTAGCAAACGAGTCCGTCTCGCTCACGATTGCATTCCTCTCTTCTTGGAGAGAAATCCGTTTTGATTCGAGCTCGGATTTCAACGCGTTCAAGTCATTTTCACGTGTGGCGATTTCAGCCATCTGCTCGGATAGGTTCGCATCCCTCTCCTTCAATCGCGATTCGAATTCAGACAGGGCGTTCTTCCTTGCCCCGCATTCACTGGAGAAACGCTCTTCATCTGAACGCAGCTTCTCCTCTCTTTGCTGCATCTCTGAGAGTTTCGATTTGGTATCTGCTTTCAACTGGTCGACCTCATCGAACAGTCTCTTGCGTTCATCATCCAGATCGGATTGCATCTTCTCGCATGCCTCCTCCGATGATATAGCAGCCTCCATCCGCTGCCTAGCCACCTCCTCGGCAGATGCCAGCTCCGTCTCCCGCTCGGCTATCTCCTCTAGCTTGCCCGTGACCTTTGCCTCTCTCTCGGTCAGATTCTGCTCCTGGGTTACGAGTCGGACTCTTAGCGCATCGATCTCGTGTGTCAAACGAGATACGGATTCTTCCCTCTGAGAAACCTCGGATATGGAACGATCTATCGCTGCACGCCTCTCTGAGAGTTCGTCCTCCTGGACCTTCCTTATTCGATCCAGCTCCTTCCGTTCGGAATCAATTGACGCCCGCTCCTTCTCGAGATCCACCTTGGAAAGCGCGAAGGTGTGTTCCTTGGCCTCCAATCCAGTTTCCCTTGAGCGAAGCTCTGTGGAATGGCTCTCTAAGATGTTCTCCGTCTCATGATGTGCCCTGATTCGTTCGTCAAGAGACCGTCGGTCAGATTCGACCCTGGCCGTCAGGTCGACGAGCCGACTCCTCTCACCTTCGAGACGCTTGGATTCGTTCTGGATCTCCATCATCTTCTGCTCGGTCTTGAGGCTCACAATCTTGTCCAATTGAAGATACCTTGCCTCTATCTCCTTCTCGACCGATTCAAGGTTGGCTTTCTTTGAATCGAGCGCATTCATCTCCTTCTCTAGCTTGGACTTGACCTTTGACGCCAATTGGGCTTCTTCACGAGTGAGTGTGACTCGGAAATCCTCGAGATCTTTTCTTGTTTGGCGCACTTTGACAAGAGTCTGCCGGACTTCTTCGCGCTCCTTTTCCAGAGCCGCGCGCTCAGAATCTAGCCGCTGAGCACCCTCATTCAATTTTCTCTCCTTTGAAAGGAGCTTCTCACGAATCTCTTCCAGGTTCTGCGCCTCGATCATCATCTCGTCCTGGCGGAGTTCAGCCAATAGCTTAGCCTCGACGTCTATCCTTATGGGCATGGGCTGCGACTCGTCCGGGGAATACACCTCGAGTTCGCGTTGGACAGCCCCGAGCTTGGACGACTCCAATGTCGATGATTTGAGTGATACTATGCAGACTGCTTTCTGCAGAGCGACCAGGTCCCTTATGCTCTGGAGCAGCCTCATCACGCTTACGAATTTATTGTTCGTGATCAGGTACTCAAGGGAATCAATCAGGACCAGGCGCCCTCCACCCTCTTCCAGGAATCTCTTGATCGTCAGATTCAACCGCTCGAGGTCCTTAGGCCCTATCGCATCCTCGTCCATCGCATTGGTGAGCCAGAACACGGGTACGTCTTTGAGATTGAACGCCTTCTTCAGATTCTTCGGGTAAGTTCTAGAAACAATCATTCCTCGCTTGCCATCTGCCAAGTGAGAGAGGAAAAGAGAGTATGCGATTTCTGGTCGCTCCTCCTCAACGAGATAGGTCATGGATTGCTCAAGCTGCTTGAGCTGCGGAGTCTCATCCTTGGATTCGTCAGCTAGAGGTGTCTCTATTGGCTCTTCTGTAACAGTAACTCGCTCATCCTGGGATAAAGACTCGACCGCCTGATCGGATGCGGGTTCCTCGACCTTCGCACTGCTCTCTCTCGCCTTATCTCTCAAACCCATGGTGCCGGGCTCCATGTGTATGACGTTCATCTCCGGGGGGAGCTTCACGCCAAAGAGTCTTGTTCTCCTAATATAGCGTAGTGTACATTAAATCATGGTTCATATTTTCATGCGATCAAGTACGCGTTCGTAAAGTGCGAAATCTTCGGATTTCGAGAATTTATCTATTACTTCGCTCGACAGCTGTCCTAGCAGGTTGTCCAGAACCTTGAGGACACGACGGACCTCCTCTTCCGCCCCAGAGATGTCCGAGAGCCTACCATCCATCTCTCTCTTTTCATCCAATACTGCACTTATGCGGTTGGATGCATCCTGAATCACAGCCGATAGATCATCCACCCCGTCCAGGTGGACATTCATATCGACCATCTCGCACAAGCCAGAGATCGCACGGACGAGGCCTTCTCGGTCCTCTCGCGACACGACTCCACCTGCCTGCGCCTCTGCCGCGGGCTCGGTACTAGCTCCTGAACTCAGTTCAATCTCGCGAGCCTCCAGCTGCTTCATCTTCAAGGCATAAGCCTTGATCTTCCTGTTGACCATCTCCTCTCTCTTCGCAACCTGTGTCTCCCTCTCAGCTAGATCGACTACCGAACCCTCGCCTGATTCATCGACCATGGATTCCAAGAACGGCCGCATATCCCGTCCATCCAAGAT
>JACZKW010000103.1:0-1665 GCA_014859835.1 Thermoplasmata archaeon
CGGCTACTCCCCCTCTCACGTCGGCATCACGGGCTATGATGGCATGATGATGATCTGGGGATTGATGGTCGATGTCGAGCTCACGAGGGATGGTCTGAGGGACAAGCTACAATCGGGATTTGTGTTCAACGGCGTCCTCGGAAGCACGAGGGTGGAAGCAGGGATTCATGATATCAATTTCCCATTGTTCCCTGCAGTGATCATCGATGGAGGCGAACTGTGGTTCCTGTGATAGTCGGTCTGAGGAAGTGGTCGGTTTCGGGGATCGGAGCGAAGGTCTTTGCCATAGCTCTGGCGGTGATACTCCTCCTGTGCATGCTTGCTGTATGGTCCCTGGAAGCAGGTGGTCATTCCCTGGAAGTGGCGATCGGGAATGAAAGCACGTATATCGCCAACAGAATATCGGCCTCGGTCGACCGAGGAATCTACCTGAAGTATCACGAGATGACGCTACTCTGCCTTGGATTGGTCGTAAGGACCGCGCTCGAGGGTTCGAATATCGCTTTCGATGCGATGGAAGACCCCTATGAATATATCAACCAGACCGACTCTGAATGGACATCGGTTCCGATCAACCAGATATCGCCTTTCATGCAATCGTTGATGGACAACAACCTGTCCGTGAATCTCACAAACAGGCTGGTCGAACATTACGTTATCGAGCATGGCCTGGACATCTACCGCGAGATACTCGTCACGAACAAGTACGGTGCCCTTGTGGCGATGACATCCAGATCCATGGATTACATGCAACGGGATGATGAATGGTGGCAACTCACAGTCGAGAACGAGTTCTATATCGGGGATGTCTCGTACGACGAGTGCGTGAGGATGCATGGCGTCCCTGTCTGCTTGTCTGTCTATGACTATTCGGGTGAGTTCGCGGGTGTCATGCGCGGATTCATCGATCTCGTCGCTGTCGCAGAGGAGGTAGGTCTGTTCGAGCCTGCATACAAGACCGAGGATACTAGGATACTTACGAACGATGGTTCACAGATCTATTCTTCCAGGGCCTTCGTCTTCATGGATGACCTGTCCGAAGAGAATTATTACTCGCGCTCCAGCGAGGATTCCGGATATTTCATAGCGGAAGAAGGCGGACGGCCACGACTGTTCGGATACTATTATTCCACGGGGTATCTGGACTATCCAGGGCATAACTGGTTGGTTCTTGTGAGCTACGATTCGGCTGAGGTCATGCAACCCTTGTCCGAACTCCGCACCAGCATCACCTTGCTGGCACTGCTCCTAGCGGCCGCCAGCGTGTTCGTCACGCACATGTTCGCGAGGTCCATCACCTCCCCTCTCAAACGACTGACCAAGGCCGCCGTCGATATGTCCCATGGAAACCTTGATCGTCGTGTCGAGGTCGACCGGAAGGACGAGATCGGACAATTGGCCCAAGCATTCAATGGCATGGCAGAAGAACTGGATGACCTGTACGATGACCTTGAGGTTAAGGTCGCGACCAGGACTGCGGAGCTGCAGGTCGCCAACAAGAAACTCGGCATCCTCGGATCGATAACCAGGCATGATGCGCTGAACCAGCTGACCGTCCTGCGCGGCTGGCTGAGCATGGCACAGGAGACGGTGAAGAATGAGGCGACCCGTCAGTATCTCCACAAGGTCGAGTTGGCATCCGAGAACGTCGCGTCGTACCTGAAT
>JACZKW010000104.1:0-116325 GCA_014859835.1 Thermoplasmata archaeon
CACTGACCGGGGAGCAGCATGGTCTATCACAGAGGAGCGGTTCCATCAACGTGCACATGAGGATAGGTGAGAGGATCCGATCCCCGCTCATACCCATAGGAGGAGCCGATGCCCTGCTGGCCCTGGAAGCTTTGGAGGCGCTGAGGTATGTGGAGTATCTGCAGCAGGGAGGGGTGGTGCTGATGAATTCCCGCATACAGCATCCCATCGCCGAGACCGCCCTGCATGTCAAGGACAAGAGTGCCACATATTTCTCAGTTGATGAGGTAAGGAGCCGTCTCAGTCAGGTCACGGATAAGATCGCGGTCATCGATGCACTGGCCCTCGGAAGGGATGCCGGCAACCCGATGACCGAGAATATAGTCATGCTCGGAGCTCTGAGCGTCATCGTGGCATTCCCAGTGCCTGAGGGATCCATCAGGGAGTCCATCGCGGAGAATGTTCCGAAGAAAGCGGTCGATGTCAACCTCAAAGCATTCGAGCTAGGTAAGCAGCATACATACGAGCATCTGTGCAATGTGATTAAGTGCAGGAAATGAATCTCGGATGTGATCATATGAAGAAGGCTAGATTCGTCAGAGTCGATGTATTCACCAAGAAGCCCTTTGGCGGCAACCCGCTCGCAGTGTTCCCTGATGGGAAGGGATTGACGGATCGGGAGATGCAATCTCTCGCGAAGGAGATGAATCTCTCCGAGACCACTTTCGTCCTGCCGCCTACCAAGGGGTCCGGAGCTGATTTTAGAGTCAGAATTTTCACACCGGACATGGAGGTACCCTATGCCGGGCATCCTACCATCGGAACTTTCTTCGTTCTGGCAATGGAAGGCAGGATCAGGACCAAGGCCTCTGTGACCAGAGCTATGATGGAAGTCAAGGCGGGCGTCCTGCCAGTGGAAATCCATTCGAAATCCGGAAAGATATCGAAGGTGGTCACATTCCAGAATAAGCCAGTGTTTGGAAAGCCGTTCGAGGATGTAGAGGGGGTGGCAAAAGCTCTCACCCTCAAGACATCAGATTTTGATACGAAACGAATGCCAATCCAATTGGTGTCTACGGGTTTGCCGTGGCTGATCGCACCCGTCAGGACCCTGAAGGCGGTTGAGATGGCGTCAGGGAACGCCTCCGCGTTCCCCAGGGTTGTAGACAAACTGCCAAAGGATGTATTGGACATATACGTGACATGCCTGGAGACAGTGGAGAAGACTTCTACGACCCATTCGAGAGGGTTCTCACTGTGCGCGAAGAATATTGTCGAGGACCCCGCGACCGGAAGCGCGAGTGGTTGTTTGGGCGCATATCTTGTCCACAACGGATTGGTGGATGTGAAGAACTCGGTCAGGATGATCAATGAACAAGGGTACGAGATAGGGCGCCCGAGCAAGATCGCGATCGAAGTGTCCACAGACAAAGATGGGGAAATCGACAGCGTCAGTGTCGGAGGCTCTGTCGTGCACATGATGGACGGACAGGCCTATCTGTGAGACTTCACTCTTTGAGCATGGGGAGTTCGACCCGGAATACCGCGCCTTTCGTATGATCCCCCGCGACTCTGTCCTCTGCCCAGACACGACCGCCGTATTTCGATGTCAGAGTCTTGACCAGATACAGCCCCAGGCCGGACCCTTTCTTCGTAGGCGCGCGACTGAACCTCTGAAAGATCTCCAGCTTGAGATCGTCCGGGACGCCTCGTCCCTTGTCGGTCACGGACACCACTATTCGATCGATCCCTTCATCCTCGGAGGGCGTCATCGATATCTCTATTTCGACCGGGTCGCTAGAATCGTATTTGATGGCGTTCGTGAGTATGTTCACGAATAGCTCACGTATCAGCTCATCCGCCTTGACATAGCATGGGCCTGCACTCATGTCCTTCTTGAAGACTATCTTCCTGTTCAGATAATATTGCTCCACGCTCTGGATCGATTCAAGGAGCACCTTCCCGAGATCGGTCTTTGCGAGTTTGCTATCGCTCCAAGTGATCCGAGACATTGTCCGAACATCGGCTGCCAGCTTGCTGATGTTCATCACTTGGTCCATGATCTTGTCGATATATACTTCCTGATCAAGCGAGGCAATAGTCGATTTCAGTATGTCCAAATAGCCCAATATGGCCTGATTGAAGTTCTTGATATCGTGCGACAACAGGTCGGTATAGAATTCTGCGTTCCTTCTGCTCACGATATGGCCCTGGACCATGTGAGCGTTCTCCAGCGAAATGCCCACCAGACTGGCGAATATCTCGATGATCTCGATGGTCTCCCTGTCTGGGATCCGGTCGTCTCTTGGTTTGAGGATCTCGAGATATGCCACCGTCTTGCCCTGGCTGTCGAATATCAGCGTGTCGAGGTAATCTAACTCGTGCCAATATTCCTTTGACTTCCTCGGAAGCTTGAGAAGATCCGGTTCAGGATAGTATATCATCTCCCAAGGTTCGAGACGAACGCTCTCGGCGGGAACATAGTAGGTCATTCGACCGACCTTCTTGCACCATAGTACCGATGAGTCAAGGCTCCGATGCAGATCCATTTCTGAGATCGTCTCTATCCGATCACTTGGGTAGCTCGTCTTCTTGATGGCCTCGGCTCGTTCCACGTCAAACCCGTAGACGGCCCTCACGTCGAATTGCTGTCCATCCTCGCCCCTGAGCGGCAGCACCATCCTCTTTATGCCCAGCAGGTGTGCGAGGGTCTTGAGGACATCCTCCAGCATCTCGTCGATGTCTCGAAGGTATAGGATGTTAGATGTGATATCGAATATCCTCGACAGCTGTTCCGTCCTCAGACTACTTAGCCTCAGAGCGACCTCTTTCTCATGAGATAGTCTCGCGTTCTCGATCGCAACCTCTGCCAACGATGCGAACACCTCGATAATCTCGATCGTGTCTGAGTCGGGGATGCGCCCATCTTTCGGGGCAGCTGGATATATCACGCCGACCACTCGACCAGTAGAATCATAGAGAGCAAATGGCAATGAGTCACCATCGCGGAATTCTCCTTCCTCGCGAGGTCTCTTTGATCCCTCGAACTCGTGAGGATTGACGAAATACTCGAGGTTTCGTTTCGGCACATCCTCCATGGGTATGAAGAAGGTCGTCCTCCCGATCTTACGACTCTCGCGCAAGTCCTCGAGGATGACATCTGTTGGTATCGTCCTTGCCAAGGTCCGTTTCACAGTCTGCTCAGGATATCCGTAGAGAGCCACCCACTTGAACGCGGCTATTCCCTCATCGTAGATTACGAGCGTTACTCTTTGGAAGTCAAACAGCGACGCGACCGAGGATAGGACCATCTCCGATACCTTCCGAAGATCTCGTTCAGATACGACCGAGGATGCTATGTTCAGGATGTCCTCCAACATATCGGTCCTTCGGACCATCCTGTCGGAATCCCGGACGATGGACACTCGTTCTCGTCCGCGCTCCAGCTCCAATCCGAACATCTGGAGCAGGAGCTGTGCAGCGTCCACATCATCGCGGCAGGGTAATGGTTCGCCATCCTCACCACAGGATACTAAATGCACAACAGGTTTCCCCGTTCTGCCTTCAACGATGATGCCCAGGAGATCTCCTTTGGACCAAACAGGGCAGGGTGCGTCGTTCTCCCTGGAGGAACTCTTTTGGATATCCGCGGATCTTGAAAAATAACCATTGAAACAGAACAGATTCGAATCGACAAAGAGGGACCGGTACCTCTCGGACAGGTCGCCATCGATGCCTGCGAACTCATCTCCCACCGCACATATCTTCCATTCGGCATGTGGTTCCAATGATTCATGGTCTTCGAACCATAACACTGCACTCTTTAAACCGAGGAGTGATCTCAGAGAAATAATCATTCTCTCGACAAGGACTGTCGGGTCACTTCCAGATGTGATCGCGGTCAGAATCGATCGAAAGTGAGGCATTATTCGGCCATCACCCAATGCATCGCCCACTGATGTCTCCGTAGATGCTTTCCCGTTCGGTCTCACTTCACCATCCACTCTAGAACCAACCCAAACACATGATCAAATCAATCGAGCCAACAATGACTCGGGATGTATGGCTGCAATCACATTATCTGGTATTTGAACTCCACTGTGCAATTGTACTGTTATATGAGGACGGGTCAGTGTGCCATAGTCGACCATCGAGATGATTCGTCCGTGGGCGCCCTTCGGCACAACCGTTAACTACTCGAAATGTGGGATTACACCTGGTGGTCGACCGTGGGTGACATGAAAGAAGTGATTGCGGCTGCAATCGAGTTCGAGAGGTTCGGAGCGGAGTACTACATGAGGTTCCATGACCTCGTGAACGGCAAGGAGGCGAAGAGTCTGATGAAGAGTCTCGCATCCGATGAGAGCGAACATGCAGCTATCCTGAGCAGGGAACTCCAGGTGCTCGGCGGCTCTCACAAGAAGAGTTCAAAAGAAGAGGTGGAGAAGGGTCTTGCCGAGATATTCCCCAATGATACGAGAGAGGGCGACCTGGGCATCAAGGACGCAGTCTCTGCTATAAAGCTGGGTATGAAGACGGAGGAGCGCTCCATAGAATTCTATTCCAGGAATGCCTCGATTGCTGCAGTCGGGCTCAAGGACATATTCCTTAAGCTCGAAAGCATGGAGAGAGAGCATCTGAGGATCCTCCAAGAGAATCTCGAACAGCTCGAGAATAGCGGCGCCTGGTACGGCTATGTGCCTATACTCGAAGGGTGAAGACGAAAACGCCGACCCTTCGATGCCAACATTTTTGAGCCACCGGCATAATCACGACACTCTGAGAAGGGAGAGCAGTTGGCCAAGGTAAAACCGTTCGGAGCGTATCACTACAACATATCCAGGTTCGGAAAAGATGTGACGAGGTTCGTGGCACCGCCTTACGACGTGATAGATGGTGTCCTCGAGAAGTCACTGAAGGACGATCGGCTCAATATAACCCATATCACACTGGGCAATGAGGATGACTCGTACGAGGTCGCTGCGAAGCGGATGTGCAGATGGCTGCACGATGAGGTCCTCGTTCACGAAAAAGAAGATTCGTTCTATGTCTATGAGCAGACTTTTCAATCTCCGGATAAGACTCCGAGGGTAAGATCCGGGATCATCGGCCTTGTGAAACTGGAGGATTTCTCCACCGGGATGGTCCTACCACATGAACGAACGATCCCGAAACACAAGGCGGACAGGATGGAACTGCTGTCAGCGGTCAAAGGGAACACCGAGCAGATCTTCATGCTCTACGACGATCCGAGCGGGAAGATAGAGGAGATGCTGCAGTCCGTGAGGAAGAGAGAGGAGCTGCTAAGGTTCCTCGATAACGAAGGAGTACACCACAGGATAATACGCATAGCTGAGAGGGATCTCATCGAGAAGATCTCGTCCGCGATGGCTCCCCTGAAACTACTCATCGCAGATGGCCACCATAGATACGAGACTTCGTTGGAGTATAGGAACAAAATGCGATCAAAGGACGGCCACACAGATGAGGAGAGATCTTACGATTTTGTGATGGCGACGATGGTCAGCTTCCGGAACCCGGGGCTCGTGATATACTCTACACATCGGATCGTTTCAGGAGTTGACAAGGGCACACTCGACTCATTACAGAAATCCCTCCGCGAGGATTTCGATATGATTACAGTAGATAGCCCAGAAAGCCTGGCGAACCAGATTAGCCAAGGCCCTGACGGCTCGATAGGTGTATGGATACCGAGTGTGTCCCTGACGCAGATCGCCAAGCCCAAGGGAGATCTTCCAAAAGACCAAATGGAGAGATTATCCGTGCAGATATTACAGGAGAATGTCCTGAAGAAGAGACTCGGCTTCACGCAGGAGATGCTCGACAAGAAGGTCAACATCGATTACATCAAGGGTACAGACACGGTCATGAAGATCATGTCGGAAGGGGAGCATGAGATTTGCTTCTTCGTCAAACCGCCTTCGGCGGATCAAGTGCTCGCGGTCGCTGAAACGGGCCGGAAGATGCCCCAGAAATCGACCTATTTCTTCCCGAAGATATGGTCTGGCACTCTGCTATACCTGCAATAGCCAGACATATCACGTCGAAACAGTAAATAGAGACGTCGCCATAACGAGGCAGGGACGCTCATGAAGTACGATGTCGGCATTCTCAACGGGCACATAGTGGATGGAGCCGGGAACCCCTGGTACAAGGGAGATATCGGCATATCCGGAAAGACCATCAAGAAGATCGGCAAGATCGACCGCAAGGACTGCGAGCGCACGATAGACGCGAAGCAGATGTACGTGTGCCCGGGATTCGTGGACATCCACACTCACTCCGACCTCACAGCGCTGGTTTTCCCAGGCTGCGACAGCACTCTGAGGCAAGGCGTCACCACACATCTGATAGGCAACTGCGGGCTGTCCGTAGCGCCCTTGAGGGAACCAAATGTCGACCTCATGATGACGTACTGGGGAGAATGGGCAGGAACCGGAAAGAAACCGAAATGGAGAACCTTCAAGCAGTACCTGAAGGAGTTCGACAGGAAAGGCATCGGACACAACATAGCCGCACTTGTCGGCCATGGTGCGATCAGGACCGCGGCGATGGGAGCGGACATGGGCGACCCGACACCGAAGGAACTGAGGCTCATGAAGGAGCTCGTGGACGAAGCGATGAGCGCTGGAGCCTTCGGGATGTCGACGGGGCTCGTCTATCCTCCAAGCTGCTTCGGCAAGACGCCTGAGATAATCGAACTATGCAAGGTGGTCGCTAAGTACGGAGGCATGTACACATCCCATATACGAGGGGAGAGAGAGACCATAGCCGAGGCGATCAAAGAAGCCATTCTCATAGGCGAGAAGAGCGGAACGAGGGTCGAGATATCCCACAACTGTCCGAAATACGGCGCATGGGGAAGGACCGACGAGACGCTAGGACTCGTGGAAGAGGCCATGGAGAAAGGACTCGATGTCACGATCGACAACGACATGCATACCGACCTGGCACCTAGACTGAGTGGTGCGCTCCCGCAATACCTACACGAAATGGACAAGCCCGACCTTCTCGCTCATGTAGATGAGAAGGATAACAGGAAGAGGATCAAGAAGGAGATCATCGAAGACAAACTCCCGGCGTTCGGACCGTGCGGCCTCATGAAACACGGGAAGTTCGACAGGATATTCATCATGCACTGTCCCGGCCAGGAACCGCTGGTTGGTAAGACCATCGAGCAGGTGGCGAAGATGAGAGGGGATGACCCGTTCGACACCTATTTCGACATCATGATCGAGAGCAAGGACGAGGCGATCGCGATCTTCGATTACATCAGCGAGGATGACGTCAGGACGCTCATGTCCCACCCGCTGATGATGATATCATCAGATTGCGCGACATGGTCCGTGAAGGGGCCGCTGACGGACCCTCCGCCGTACATGCCATGTGCGTTCGGCGAGTATCCAGGCATACTTGAGAGGTTCGTCAGGGACGACAGGGTCCTGACCATGCAGGATGCGATTCGGAAGATGACGAGCTTCCCGGCACAGAAGATGGGACTTCTTGACAGAGGGCTTCTGAGACCTGGCATGCGAGCCGATGTCGCCATCATAGACCTGCCGAACGTGAAGGACAAGGCGACCAACCGATGGCCACATAAGCATCCGTTCGAGAACTACCCGCATCAGTATCCAGATGGCATACCATACGTCCTCGTGAACGGAAAGATCGCGGTGGACAACGGTCGTCAGATGAAGGTCAAGGCCGGAGAGGTACTCAGACACCGATGGCCTTGAGGATCAGAGTTCGTATCTCCTGTACTCACCAGTGCATGGGTTCCCGGGACATATCCACGCGACATTATGCGTCAGATCTAGGACCGTCGAGAAGACGGTCGATGTCTGCTCGGCCTCGCATAGCGATGGATCGGCATGACGACAGATCGATTCGGGGTATCCTACATGGTCGGAGAAGATCTCCTTGAAGGTCGATACCTCCACCTGCCCGAGGTGCTTCTTGAAGAGCTTCTTTGCGCGATTGTAGCGTATGATGGATGAGATGCGCGTATGCAAGTCTGTCTCGAACTTCCACATGCGCGGGGACAGATAGTGGTTTGAATGGATCAAGTATCCATCATCCGCGTAGACCGCGTCGAAGGTCGTGGCGGATCCTTCCATGCTGTATATCTCACCGTTGTGGTCGCAGACGATATTGTTGAAGCTCGAGCCCCTTCCTGCGGGCACGGCGAACCTAAGGGCATCGTAAAGGCCTCTCGCGCTGAGGACCTTGCGAGCCGCGAACATCTTCGGGATGCCCAACCTAGAATCGTTCTGAACCAATGCGTTTCCGGTCAGACTTATCCCCGCAGCATTCAGACCAATCGTGGGGAGTATGCCTCCATAGCTCACGCCGATGAACCCAGGTTCGCCTGATGGCTTCACACGGACTATCGCGAGGTCCTTAAAATTATATGGTTCGACATCCTCATTGTGTGCGGCGAACACCGAATCGTCCTTGGTCCATTGGGCGTTGACCGCGATGTCTGTGCAGCCTTTCCCGGTTCCGGGAAGGTCGCCGACGTCCGCATAGAATTCATCGAACGATAGGCCCGCACCATCGGCATAACCCTCCAACTCCTCGACGTACTCGGGGAAGAACTCTCTGCTGAGTGGAAGGGTCTTCTTGGCGGCAGAGACAGCCTTGGCCATTGTCATATCTGGCCTTCGGCCCACATCGGCCTTGAAACGCTTATGGATCCTCACTGCCTGATCCCTGCATTGCTTGCCGAGGGATACTCCGACCTGGTAGTGACTGCCCGATGCTGCGACTTCCCTGATATCCTTGGCCTCGCGATTCCTTACCATCCTGTATCCCCCAGTTCATGTGGTTGCAGAGGCCCAGAACGACATTGCATATCAAAAAACTTCTCAGTGAAGAGAACCACTCGATACAATGATGCACATTCTGAATCGCAAAGGTTTATTGTCACGCTTGCTCGTGTTCCCGTGGATGCCCAAGATAGAACTCGAGTACCGGTGCAAGAAATGCGGCAATGCATACCCTGCAACGATCAATTATTCTGGCAACGTCAAGGACATAGACTCGGACGATAACCAATCCCGATGCCCGTTCTGCGGGGAATGGAATTGCGCCAGCCCGGAAGACGTCCGAAAGGCGATTTCCTGACGTGACGGAGCTCATGACCGACCAAGTGCATCAAGGTCCGGGAGCATATGTGAGATCTTGCGGGGTGAGTGCTTGTTCACCGCACAAACACCCCTTAGACATCTGACATATATGCCATGAGCCCGTTTACTTAATATACCCAGCAATTCGAAATATTGTCGGGGAAAGTTCATATATTTCGGAAGGCCTTAGCAGTGATTAGTTTCTCCACTAGAAGGTGGAGACAAAGGGAGGATGAGAGAGGCATGAGAATTAGAGCAATACTAGCGGGCTTTGCAGTGCTGCTAACCGTAATGTCTGCTTTTGCGTTTTTACCAGCAAAAGCGGTTTCGGCTGCAGCAAATGAAGACGTGTTGTATATTGCCATGCAGCAGGATATTCCTGACTTCAACAATTACAACCTCGGTACCAACAGCGTGTGGAAAGCACACGTCATCGGTAACTGTTTCGAAGGTCTTTCGGCCACGGATTATGACTTGAATACAATCAAGTTGTTGGCAGAAGACTGGACTTTTGACGAGGACGCCCTCACTGTGGACGTCACTATCAGACAGGGAGTGAAGTTCCACGACGGCACTACGATGACCTCGGAGGATGTCTACTTCTCTTACCTGATGGCGAGGGATGGAACGACCTATGCTGACAGGATCATCCAGGCATTGGACCAGGATGACGATGACGTGTTGAGCGAGACCGAGATGGAAGAGGGTCTGGTCGTAATAGACGACTACCATGTACAGTTCGTGATGGCCAAGCAGTACGGCCAGTTCTTCACGAGCACACTATCAGTACCCATTGTTCCGAAGCATATATGGGAAGACCATGTAGACGTTGATAACAAGGTGGACATCACATGGGGATCCGACGTTGCTGCGACGATCGGAACCGGGGCATGGAAGTATGATAGCGGAGTCTCCAACTCTTACAGAGTTGTCAAGACCTTCGACGACTACTGGGGCAAGGACTTCATGACCCCGGCGGACATGCCGACCTTCCCGAGAGTCCTTGATACATTGTACTTCAAGATATACAGCAACTTGGACACCGCGATTCTAGCACTCCAGGGAGGCGATGTCGACTACATCGCATGGACCGTGACCTCAGGTCGTGTTCCAGCTCTCCAGAGCGACCCGAATATCGGTCTCGAATACATGTCGGATGCAGGATACTTCTACCTGGCGTTCAACATGAAGAGAGAGCCGATGAATAACCTGACCTTCAGAAAGGCTGTTTCCCATATGATTGACAAGGACCAGATCGTCGATATATACATGGGTGGATTCGGTCAGGCTGGTTCTGCAGCCGTCTCGCCGTTCTTCGGTGAGTGGTACAACCCAGCGGTCGAGAAGTATCCCTTTGACATAGCACTTGCCGAGGAGATGCTCGACGATGCCGGATATATCGATGTCAACGGCGATGGCTGGAGGGAGCTACCTGGTGGCGACCTTATGGACAAGATAACCCTGCTATGTCCACCTGCGGATTACGACCCCGTCAGGATAAGAGCAGGACAGATGATAGCGACCAACATGAGGTCGGCCGGTATCAACGTCGAGGCGAAGGCAATCGATTTCAACACACTCGTTGCCAAGCTGACCGCGTTCGACTACCAGATGCTTGAGCTTGGTTGGAGCTTCACGGGCTACACGGAATGTGTCAGCGTCCTGTTCGACATATACAGCCCGACTGCGGGATCGAACTCGTGGGGATTCTGGTCAGAAGCCAACCCGAACCCATGGTATTCTTCGCTCGGCGGTGTGAGCACGCTCGCTGACGAAACGACCCAGGCCATGGCGGATGATTTCGTCGTCCTTGAGGACCAAGCGAGAGAGACTTTCGATATAGCGGATCAGATCGACTATGTCAAGCAGGGGCAGGCGATTGTAGCCGATGCAGTCGTGTGTAACGTCCTGTATTACAGGGTGAACGTCGAGGCACACAACAAGATATTCACCAACTGGACAGTGTTCGATGGCACGCTCATCAACCCCTTCTGCTTTGCAGTGCTCGAGTATTCGGGCACAGGCGGCACTAGCGGCGGAGGAGCTGTCACTGAAAGCCTCGATGCAGGACTTACGATGGCGCAGAAGGTAGCCTGTGACGACAGCATTGACGCCTATGTGCTTGCGGTAGACAACATGGGAGAGCCGGTCGCGGGCGCGACCGTCGCGGTAGAAGCGACCAACGGAGTGGCGACAGTATCACCAGCATCGGGAACCACGTCCACCAGCGGAGTGTTCGAGTTCACTGTGACTGGAACGGCTTCCGGTGTTAGTACGATATGGGCGAATGTCACAAGTGCGGCCTTGACGGCCAGTGATTCCTCGAACTTGCTGGTCACGTCATTGGGCGGCATCGGAGCTTCGATAATGCCAGATAAGACCGTGCTCGAGACAAGCGAGAGCATGGATGTTGAGGTCCTGGTGACAGATGTGAACGGAGACCCGGTAGAGGGAGCCACCGTCACTATCGACCCGTACCTGCTCGGTTATGGTACGATAGATCCCAGCACGGATGTTACAGGTGCTGATGGGATGGTCACCCTCGTGTACACCGCACCGGATGATATCATTCAGAACCAGCATCAGATCGTGACCCTTGCAGCTTCGGTCAGCCACGAGAAATACACGCTGACCAACCTGGCCACGAGCACGATATTGATATACAACCCAGCCGCACCGATATGGCACATGACCACGATCGACTCAGTGTCCACAACGGCTCTGAGCCAAGCATCACCGACCACGACCATAACGGTCATGGCGATGGATGTTGACGGGGATCCAATCGAGGGTGAGACTCTAGGCATTACCTACACTAACGACACACTCGTAGACACCCCTGAGACCGATGTGGTGACAGATGCGTCTGGCATGGCGACCTTCGATGTGACCTTCGATGATATCGGGGCCGACGCGGCTCTGATGGTCACGATAGGCAACCGTTCGTTGGCCAATTCGATCATGGACTCCGTTACGCTGACGTACTCGGATACGGGTGCGTCGACTGGCATGTATGGAGGATACGTACAGTACGCGACCCCGAAGTTCGTCGAAGCGCTCGGGACGATCGATGTTGACATCTATGTGTTCGATAGCCAGGGCAACCCTGCCGATGGAATCACTGGTAGCGTTGTGGTCGTCGCGACAGCCAACGGTCAGCTGACCGACTGGTCCGGGTCCGAGTACAACTCCCTGTGGGATTATGCAGGTATCAACATCGTGACCGATGGTGATGGCCAGAACATCGTCACTGCTGGATCGTACTCCGCGCCAGAGTATCTCGATGAATGGGTCTGGGATGACGGCGCTGAAGCATGGGTCGCATTGGACGCGCTAGGTGTGGACATAACCGGAGGAGTCTACTCCATGACCATAGAGGGTGTGGATTTGGCTCACCTGGACCTCGCGATGGACCTGTTCATGGTGCCTGACTCCACAGCAGACTACAACTGGGACACATACAACCACGACATCTATGGCCAGACGACCATCGCAAGCCACTACGGCTACGGAAGGGCTATGAACTTCACGACCGTCACATACGAGGTCGAGAAGCCCGTCCTGCAGGCCAAGGCATCGGAGTTCGACATGTCGCAGGTCACTGTGATTGCGTACGATGAGAACGGCGACCCAATAGATGGAGCCGAGATCGCCATCTACGAGATAGGCGGCGCGAACTACGAGGTATCGGATGACGGAGTTGGAATTGCTCCGGCAAATGGGACAATACGCCTTGACATCATGGCGGCCGCGTATGACGCAGTAAGTGATGCGTACGATGCCGTCGTGACGAAGACGAACCCCGAGGTCTATCTTGCAGCCTATGTCGATGGATCGATGACATTGGCGAGTCAGACGCAATTGGTCGTTCAGCCGCTCAGAGAGTCTGTATATGTCACGCCGACTCAGATCGTCGATGTGAGGATGATCGGCGACGATGTGTACGCGACCGTCGAAGTGCTGGATGCCACCGGAGCACCATATGCAGACCTGCCGGTCAGCATCGGTGTTAGCATCGGAACGGCAGTCACTCCGACAGTTGTGACCGACGCAGATGGTATGGCTACCTTCGTGATAGACACTTCAGGGATCGCCAATGCCGAGGCCGCACTGATCGCAGCTGGAATAGCCACGGGTGGATTGCCTGAGGCGGGTACTGCGAGAATGGTCATAGCGGTCAAGAACCTGGGACCGGAGATCGTGATATCGTCACCGGTTGCAGATGGAGAGACCTCGTTGGCAGAGATCATGGGTATGATCTACGACTCCAACGGGATTGCGTCTGCGACACTGGCTCTCGATGAAGATAGTGCGAATGCACTCACCGTCACCGTGGGATCCAGCGCGGCAGCGATATCCTACGCCCTTGAGGACCTAGCAACTGGGGAGCACACGATAGTCATAACCGCGACCGACTCACTCGGTGTATCGAGCGAGATGACGGTTACATTCACCTTGACTGGTGGTGGCACGGACGTGTTGCCATGGATCATTGCAGCAGTCGGGTGGATCGTGGCGGCAGTCGTGATCGTCATGATGTTCCTCAAGATGAAAGGACCATCGGGACCAAAGGAGAAACCGGACGGGATGGCATTCGAGGAACCTGCGGAGCCAGTGGAAGAGGAGAAGAAGGAATAGATCGCCTTCGATAAACCCCTTCCCACAAACTTCTTTCGGTTTTTCATTTATTCTCCGACAATCGGCATGCTGTGGGCAAAACCGAACCAGTCTGGTCCAAAGATTAATAGTGCCAGAAATGTCTTCAAGTAGACAGCCCCATTTGGGTAGGGTACGATTATGGCAGGGATGGCTCGATATGTAATCGCGCGGAGCATTCAGACGTTCATAACCCTGCTTATCATCCTTACACTGATTTTCATAATGTTCGAATCGCTACCGGCGAAGCCTCAGGACCTCCTTAGGACTTCGCCAGCCATTCAGCAGTCGCAGATAGATTACATGACAAGCCTTTACGGCTATGATCGACCAGTCCACGAACGATACGCGATGTACATGGTGAATATGCTGACATTCGATTTTGGCATCTCGTTCAGCAGAGCTATCGAAGTCTCGAGCATATTAGAGGAACGGATACCTAAAACACTGCTGCTGTTCGGTGGAGCCACGATACTCGCATATGTCATAGGCATATACCTCGGAGCCTTGATTGCCTGGAGGAGGGGCGGGGCATTGGATGGCGGCACGGTCGTCGTCAGCCTGGTGTTCTACAACATGCCATCCTTCTGGATCGGCCTCATATTCCTTGTCATATTCGCATCTCAGCTGGACTGGTTCCCATTAACGGGGTGGTACGATGCGACAGATAGCATGCCTTTCTTCGAATCTGGCACGCTTGGATTCAAGATACTTGACATCGGATGGCACTTATTCCTGCCCATGCTCGTGTTATTGCTTCTATCACTTGCAGGCACCATACTCTTGATGAGGACGGCCATGCTAGACGTGATAGGCGAGAATTATATGATCACGGCGAAGGCGATCGGCCTTCCTGAGAGGAAGGTGCTATTCAAGCACGGCACTCGGAACGCCATGCTGCCAGTCGTCACTTCATTCATAATTGCGTTCGTTTTCGCCATAGGTGGAGCCGTTGTCCTTGAGAACGTTTTCAGCTTCCCAGGCATGGGGCAATTATACATTCAATCACTGAATCAACTCGACTTCCCGGTTGCCGAAGCCACATTGTACATAATCACCTTGATGGTGTTGCTCGGCAACTTCGTGGCAGACCTGCTGTACGGATATCTTGACCCGAGGGTGCGCGTTTGATGGAAGAAACGAAAGCAAATGAGACCAGCAAGAAACCCGATGCGAGGGAGCTTCAGGAGGCAGGCCGGAAGGCGCTTAGGAAGTTCTGGAGGAACTTCAAAGCCACTTGGAAACTCTATAGACAGTCGAAAACCGGCATTGCTGGCCTGGCCATCGTCGTGGGATTCTTCATAATGGCGTTAGGAGCCCCCTGGCTCGCTCCATACGACAAGGACTTCAGAGCGCCTGCAATCGATACATTCGTGGCGGATTACGCATTGCTGAACCTGACGGAGGGCCCGGACTGGACCACATTGATTGGGTTGACAGATTCCCTGAACAGAGACCACCCACTTGAAGGGATATTGGCGTACTCTGAAGGGGGGATGGCCATCGTCTATCCAGTCACGCGTGGAACAAGTGCAGAGACCGAAGAGATCGGGATAGAGATCAGCGACTCCGTAGCGATACACCTGCCGGCCAACGCGTCCTATATGAACCACGTGCTATTCTCAACCACCTTCTTCTACATAGTCAACACAACGGACCCAGTGGCAGGGACTTCCACTCTGTATGAATATAGCTCATTCATCCCAACTCCCACGGCTAGTACCTACGAGCTCCTCCGACAGTACGAGATCCCATTCGTACCCAAGTATAACTCGAACCTCTGGAATGGGTTCTCATTCGTCTATCCGAGCGGCAGGCTCGCGCTCGCATTCGCGGACGATCACAATGTGTGGATGGTAAGCAAGAGAGCGGCGACCATATATGATTCCGGGAGCGAGTCCTTCGACTACATAAACAATTTCACGATCGATGATACGATCATCGGGAACCCGATAGTCGTGGACGGTGACTTCGATAACGGTAGCATGCTGTTCGTCCCGACAGACATGGGCATACGTGCATACAAACTCAATGTGACCAAGACCCTGGTTACGAGGACCGTCACCGACATCACAATCGAAGGGTTGGCTTGGACCAGCAATTATACAATCGACGGTGAGACCTATGAGCCCGTGACTGGGAATAACATGCTCGTATTCCCATTCCCGTATGGGCCGACAACCGCTCTTGGCAAGGAGTACGTCGCGCTTGCCGCCACAGACGGCAGAGTCGCGGCTTATGACAGGGTGACCGGCAACTTGACCTGGTCCACCAAACTCATGATGACGGGTGTGAGAGGTTTTGATATCACTTCGCTCTATTCTGCGCCTGATTTCCTGGTGATGGTCGGATACACCAACGATGAACGCGGTCTGATTGCGGGTCTTGACAAGGAAACGGGAAGGGTGGGCGAGAACAATACGCTGTTCACCACGGTAAGCGGGTATCTGAACAGCGATCCTCAGTATGTCTCAGGTCAGCTGATGTATGTATTCAGCACGGACGAGGGAGCGATCTATTTGGCGAATGCATTGATGAAAATCAATGCGACCTTCGCCGCGCCCGGAGGAGGAGCAGTCACACCCGTGGCATACTTAGGCAACATATATATCGAGATGAGCAGAACAGGCAACTACTTCGCAGTCGTGACCGAGAGCAACCAGCTGTTCCTTGAGACGCTCACCGGAGTGAACGTGGCTCCATTGGCTCCTGGAACCTATCCATCAGGCAACTACTACCCGCTGGGGACGGACTATGAGGGACACGATATTCTGACGCTGTTGATGTGGGGAACAAGAGCGGAGCTGCTCGTCGGTATAACAGCAGCGTTCTTCTCAGTGGTCATCGGCACAATCGTTGGTCTGGTTGCTGGGTTCTATGGGGGCATGCTCGACGATCTACTGATGCGCGCCACGGACGTCATGTTGAGCCTGCCCTACCTAGTCATCATGCTATTGTTCGCAGCGGTCTTCGGACCATCGCTCCTCAATATCATCATCATATTCGCGATACTTTCATGGGCGGGCATAGCGAGAGTCATACGTTCGGTCACCCTCTCATTCAAGGAGAGGGCCTTCGTAGATGCCGCCAGAGTGGCAGGCGCATCCGATAACAGGCTCATATTCAAACATATAGGGCCGAACGTGCTCCCATACACATTCCTCTACATGACTTTCAACATCAGCGGCGCCATCGTGACTGAGGCAATCCTGGCATTCCTGGGATTCGGTGATCCGACAAACATAACGTGGGGCATGATGCTGCAGTTCCTGCAGATCAGCGGACACTCCCTTGACGCGCCCTGGTGGCTCCTGCCTCCAGGGATAGCCATAACTCTGCTCTCGCTCGCGTTCTATCTGATAGGTAGATCGTTCGACGAGGTAGTCAACCCACGTTTGAGGAAGAGGTGATAATGTGACCCTGCTCGAAGTAAAGAACCTCAAAGTGCACTTCAAGATCCAGAATGGCTGGGTGAGGGCCGTGGATGATGTCACATTCAGCATCGACTCAGGTGAGACCATGGGCCTCGTCGGGGAGAGTGGGTGCGGCAAGACGACGGCAGCCTATGCGATAACGCAACTGCTCCCTCCGAATGGATACATCAAGGGAGGACACATCTACTTCAAAGGGAGGGACCTGCTCAAACTCTCTATGAGGAAGGATGGTTCACTTGACGACTACAACGAGAAGATCCGTGCGATACGCTGGACGGAGATCTCGATGATATTCCAGGGAGCCATGAACGCATTCAACCCGGTCTTCAGGATTGGTGACCTCATCGTGGAGGCAATCCAGTTGCACGAGGATGTAGACGATGAGACCGCAAGGAAAAGGGCCAAGGACCTCTTCGAGTTCGTTGGAATCTCCCCGGACAGAATAAACAACTACCCTCACGAGTTCAGCGGAGGAATGAAGCAGAGGGCGATGATCGCGCTCGCCCTCGCCCTCAAACCATCATTCATCATAGCTGATGAACCCACGACCGCGCTCGACGTCATAACCCAGGATAGAATCCTGATGGAGATCAAGAAACTCCAGCAGAAGCTCGACATGGCCATGATGATCATCACACACGACGTCTCCGTGGTTGCAGAGGTTTCCGACAAGATCGGGGTGATGTATGCGGGCATGTTGATGGAGATTGGTCAGACATCTCAGGTGTTTAAGAACACTGCACACCCGTATACCGCAGGCCTTCTGAATTCATTCCCCTCGATAAAGGGAGAGAAGAAGAGATTGGAGACAATCCCTGGATTCCCGCCGGACCTGGTCAACCCACCCAGTGGTTGCCCATTCCATCCAAGATGTCAATACGTCCAGGCGAAATGCTCTGAGGAGAGACCAAAGAGCATGGAGATAGAACCGGGCCACTTGGTTTACTGTCATTTCGCTGGAGAGCTCTGGGACAAACTCAGGAGGGGGTGATGGGCATGCCGACGAGGACACTGAGGACAACACACGTCATCATCAAGGTAAGGGGCCTCAAGAAGTACTTCGAGCTGAAGAAAGGGTTCTTCTCGTTCGGAAAGGAACCCATCATGATCAAAGCGGTCGATGATGTCAACTTCGACATCCGATCTGGCGAAGTGATTGGACTCGTCGGAGAGAGCGGATGCGGCAAGACAACGGTTGGCAGGCTGCTTACGCGGCTCGAGGATCCCACCGAAGGCTTTGTGTTCTTCCTGGGCAGAGACATAGCACTCTTGGAAGGGCAGGATATCAAGGTATTCAGACGCAATATACAGATGGTCTTCCAGGACCCTTACGAGTCACTCAACCCGAGAAACGCCGTGCTCCAGACAGTCATGGAACCTCTCGTAAACCACAACATAGGAGATACCCTGGAAGATAGGGTAGAGATGGTCATCCAAGCGCTAGAGGACGCCGGGTTGGCGCCTGCGAAGGAATATCTGGAAAGGTTCCCCCACGAACTCAGCGGTGGTCAGAGACAACGTGTGTCGATCGCGCGTGCGCTCGTGATCAAGCCCAAGGTCATAGTTGCCGACGAACCCGTTTCCATGTTAGACGTCTCGATACGGGCAGGTGTGTTGAACCTCATGCTGGACCTGAGGGACAAATACGGCATACCATACCTATTCATCACCCACGACATCGCAGTCGCTAGATATGTCAGCGACCGGCTGGCGGTCATGTACCTCGGCAGAGTGGTGGAGATCGGGGAAACAGACCGCATAATACTCTCACCGAAACATCCATACACGCAAGCTCTTATCTCTGCCGTACCTGTCCCTGACCCTGATGCAAAGCATGGACGGATCAAGATCAAGGGAGAGGTGCCGAGCGCTGCTAATATTCCGCTCGGGTGTCGGTTCAGACCGAGGTGCCCGCAGGCCTTCGAGGATTGTGGGTGGCAGGGAGAAGATCTGGTCGAATGGCTGGAAGAGAATGGCCTTTTGGGATCGGACAGTGTACTTACCGCGGAGGTGCGCAAGCTTCACCCCGATGAATTCGTGCTGGGATTCCATCTCAAGGAAGGCAAGGACTCGGAGAAGGTCCTCAGGTTCATCAGGGAAAGAACTTCTCAGGCCAGCGGCACGAACCCGATGTTCAGGGCGATCGAGAGGATCGACAAAACCTTGACTGACCGGATCATCGAGATACGATGCAAATCGGCCGAGTTGTCCGCCAGTGACCTCGCAGCCGAACTATTCACGGAACTCGAATCAATCGTACGCCACAAGGAGATCGACCATCCGATGCATGATATCATCACTGGCATGCGCAGGGAAAACAACAAGTTGACCGTGGATGTCGGTGGTGGGACTGCCGAGAACCTCAACACGATAGAGGCTTTCCTCAAGGATTTCGTCAAACATTACCGCAAGATGAGCAGACCGGAGTTCAAGGGCGTAAAGACAATCTCACCCAGCTCCTCTGGTAAGACGGTCACGGCCACCTGCAATGATTCCAAGGAGCCAGCGTACAAAGTGGCCAAGGATGTCTCCGCCCTGATCACGAATGCCTACGTCAAAGAGGACATGGACGGTCTAGGAGGACTCCTGCTTCCAATCAAGGTCAAAGGCAGCCGAATCACTGTAAGGATAATGGGCTCGGATGAGAACTGGAAGAAGCTGGAATCAAGCCTCAAGAGCTTCCTGCGTGCGAGGAGCGAGAGCGGCGAGCACAGATGCGCGGCAGCCGTGTCAGACATCTCAATCAAGTCGACAAAGGCGAAGCAGAGCGCCATCGTCGTGAAGTTCAGGACTGTTGCTGAGCCGCCCCAGTTCGATGTTGGCGAACAGCAGGTTGCATGCTATCTGTATAAAGACAGCGCAGTATGATTCCTTTCAGATCGGAGGGGAGGAAGGCAGATAACTTGAGCGTGATTGCGGAGCTCAGGAGAAGATGGTTCGTATCGACGCTAAGCATAGCAGCTGCAATCTTCTTCACGGGGGCGCTGATTGTATCCGCCTATACTTACGTCAATGTCATGGATGCGAATGAGAGCGTCGTCCTCATGAACGCAGTCGAGAGCGCAGAAATGCTCGATAATGGCTCGCTCTTGGTGACGATCCAGATCCAGCTGGACAATCCGTCGGATCTTGAGCTCAGCATCTCCACGGTCAGCTGGACGGTGGCGATATGGAATTACACCGACGGTGTGAACATCATCCCAGTCGCGAGTGCCTATAACGGGACAGGGGATGGGCTCACTGTCAAGAAGAAGAGCGTCGAGACATTCACGTATCAAGTCATTGTCTCTGACTCGACCAGGCTTGCCAACATAGATGGTTTCATCAACTACTCCATGACCCAGGGCCAGGATTACACATTGGAGACCGTACCATACGTACACGACTTCAGGGTCACGGGCTGGATAGCCGATTACCCTCATGACTACCAGACATACCGAGAGACATACCTCAACGACATGGCCAGGATAGATCTGAGTTACCGGGATGGTGAGTATCTGTGAAGATCAGGAGGGAGGATTGGATCAGGATGTTCACGGTGGCCCTATTCAGCGCGCCCGCCATCGCGTTCATGACCTTCGATTTCGTATTCCCCAACATCTCGTCCCCATCGCTGGGGAAGAACTTGCTGGCGGCGTTTCTTCTTGCAGCGCTATTCGGGATGCCCTCAGGATACCTGACCAGGAGGACGGACCTCGCAATAGTGACCGTGATACTCTACGTCTTCATCGGCTACATACTATCGATCATCGCATACTCGACCCCGTTCCTGTTCTACGATTTCAGGATCATCTTCCCAGACCTGTACATCATGTTCTTCCTGAACATGACAGTCATACTCTTGATGCTCTTCGTCTTCGCGGGGTTCATCGGCGTTATTATGGGGCAGTTGCTCGCAGAATCTTTCGAGAAGGAAGAGACATCTCAGTCATTCTCCAGGGGACGCATGTGACCAACGGGCCATGTTAATGGGAAAATGATTTCTATATCCAGGCGCATCGGAGGCGATGATGAAGGGCATCGCTGACCTCCACACGCACACGAAGTACTCCGGTATGTCCAAGATCCTGTTTCTGGAACTGCCCGATTGCGTCTCCGAGCCAAGGGAAGTCGTCGAAGCAGCGGAGAGGAGAGGGCTCAATGTGCTCTGTGTGACGGATCACAACAGCATCAGAGGAGGCCTTGAGGCACAGAAATATGCGAAATCTGTCGAAGTCGTCGTCGGAGAGGAGATACTCACGGCAGATGGTGAGCTCCTGGGGTTATTCCTGAGCGAGAATGTTCCGAAAGGACTCTCGGTCGAGGAGACCATAGACATTGTGCATGGCATGGGTGGCGTGGCCATAGCCCCTCATCCATTCAGTTCGCATTGCAGCGCTCTCGGAGACAGGATATTGAATCTAAATTTAGATGGTGTCGAAGTATTCAACGCATTCCACAGGGACCGGTACTCTAACGATCTAGCCATGCAGAAGTGCAGGGGCATCGAGACGGCACTGACCGGCAGCAGCGACGCACACGCACCCATGATGGTTGGGGACTGCTGTACGACTTTTGAGGGCACGACGGCAGAGGACCTGAGAAAGGCGATCGTGAACAAAAAGACGAACTACGAAGGACGGTACACTAGCCTGAAGGACGTTGTCTGGATGACGACCATTCTTGTGCGGAGGCTCCAGAGCGCCATCTTCAGGTCGATGATTTACAAGGAGTGCGCGGACGACGCGGAGTACATCGCAGAGGTCTGGAAGATGAGAAAGATCACCAAACTCATCTCTCTGGCAGGATCCGTGGCGTTCCTGATCCCACCCACGAGCTTCGTCGCGAGCGTGATAGGTGATAGGCTGCACACTTCGCACTCCAGATTGAACTGGCTACAGCACAACGGCGACAATCTATCTCGTTGAGATGAGATGGCCGAGATCATCATCCGAATCCATCGCCTATCTTGTTAGGCGATGATTATTATCGTTTCAGACCGCATGGATGTCGTACATGAGTCGAAATCAGAGGTGAATGGATGCCTGTCAGGAAGATCATCGAGATAGACGAGGACAAATGTGATGGCTGCGGCCAGTGCGTGCTCGCGTGCGCGGAAGGAGCTCTCAAGATAGTGGATGGGAAGGCAAAGGTCATCAGCGAGGCCTTCTGTGATGGACTCGGAGCATGCATGGGTGATTGCCCGAGAGATGCGCTCAGGATCGTGGAGAGGGAATCATCTGCCTTCGATGAGGAAGCGGTGAAGGACCACCTCAAGAGCCAGGGACACACGGGCATAGAGAATGTTGCTCATGATCATTCATCTGAGGCGCCCTGCGGATGCCCATCCTCGGAGCCCATGGTTGTAAGGAAGATCACCCAACTTGGATCCATGGGAGATGAGAGTGATAGATCGCACACACCGTCGGAATTGACCAACTGGCCGGTGCAGTGGAAGCTGATCCAGCCAGGATCGGCATTCTACAAGAATGCTGACATCCTGGTCGCGGCAGACTGCGTCCCATTCGCGTTCGGGGGATTCCACAAGAGATTCCTCAAGGGGAAGCCGATGGTCATAGGGTGTCCCAAGCTCGATGACCAGGAAGCGTATTTGGCAAAGCTAACCGCACTCTTCCAGGAGGCTGCCCCTAAGAGCGTTCATGTTGTCATAATGGAGGTTCCATGCTGCAATAGCCTGATGCGCATGGTCACCGAAGCCATGAAGAGGGCGGGCAGGACCGCCCCGATCAAGGTCACGGTGGTCGGTATAGACGGGCGGGTCATCTAGGATTCGGGGTAGTGCGGGCGTATAGGATAAAAGACAGGGGACACATTGGGGTAGCTCAATGCCGCTCGAGATCACCTGGACCAGGACCGCGATGAAGATACCTTCGCCTGTGAGGAAGACCCTGGAGGCGCGTCTGGGAAGATTGCATAGATACTTCCCAGAGATCAGACCGAAGATGAAGATCGGCATCACGAAGGCATATGAGGGTTCCGTCTTCCAAGCTGAGGACGGTTTTGTCAAGTTGATGCTGGAGGTTCGCAGGACACGAGACGGAAGATGGAAGCTTCCGACCTATTGGACCATGGCTCATGAGTTGATGCACTTGGCCCAGTTCAATACTAAAGGATTGCCTGGAGGCGAAAGGGCATGCGATGTATACGCAATGACCAGACTACCACCACGGTTCATCGATGAATCTCCTAGCTATCTGACCGTCCCAAAGGGATTGAGAGGGAATTGGGAGGCCGAGCATGCGAGAACCGCCCATGAGGTCGCCGTCCAGGCCATACAACAACGGTCGGAAGGGCTACGGAGATATGCGAACTGGTGGGAGACAGAGTTCGAACGAAGGGTCCTTCAATCCAATGGAAAGGGAAGATCGAAGCGCATGCAGAAATGATTCATATCATGAAAACGCTTACTGCACCCAGAGGATTCGGCTCGGGAGAGTGGTGAGATCAACAAGGGCCTTGTGCTCTCTGGACAGATCGTCGCGGCAATTATGCTATGGATAGCCAATTACTACTATCCCGACCAGTACATCGAAAAGGGATTCTTCACATTCCTGGCGCTCGCGATAATATATTTCGTCTTCAAGCTGGCCCTTGAGCACTTCCTGGCCCGGAGCATCAAGGACGGAAAGACCAAGTATTCTGTTAGAAAGGCGGTATCTATCATCTATGTTCTGGTCTTCTTTGCCATATTGACCCAGATCTGGGCAACGAGCACGGATGCCCTATTCGTATCATATGGAATAATGGGTGCAGGGATCGCAATCGCATTGCAGGACCTCTTCAAGAACTTCGTGGGAGGATTGACGATCTTCCTTACCAGCATATACAGGGTCGGCGACCGTGTTGAAATCGATTCGAGATTCGGGGACGTAATCGATATCGGTATGATGTACACGACGCTTCTTGAGATAAGAGAGTGGGTAGATGGGGACCAGGCAACCGGACGACTATCGATGATGCCGAACGGTGTAGTTCTATCCAAGAGCGTCATCAACTACACGAAGGATCATAGCTTCATATGGGACGAGATCACATTGCCGCTGACCTATGAATCCGATTGGAGGGAGGCCGCGAAGGTCTTCGAGAACATCGCGCGAAAGGAGACGGAGCGTTATGTGGCAGATGCGGAGACGCAGATGGCGGCAATCATGCAGAAGTACTATTTCTCGGCTCGCGCGGTCGAGCCTGCCGTCTTTGTCACCGTCACGGACAATTGGATCGCTCTTAGTATCAGGTACATCACCGACGCCAGGCACAGACGGGAAATCAAGAGCGAATTACATCAGCTGATCAAGGCGCACATCGAGGCTTCTGAGGGGAAGATAGTCATAGCCTCCGAGTCAATGACAGTGGCGATGCCCCACTAATAGCACGAAGAGAGACCTGATGATTGAGCGGGTCATCGCATCTGAATAACTTTCCCACATGAGTCAGAATGAAAATATATGGAATAGAAAGGGTTTGATGTACGCGTCGCGGAGTCGTTTCTCACTCGAACTCTCTCTTCGACACCGCAATCAGGATTATCCCAATCAGTGCAAAGATTCCGAACCCGAGCAACGCGAAGATTCCGCCAAGTATTGCTAGTCCAAAGTGTCTCCGCATGATTCCGAATATTCCACCAAGTACACCTATCAGACCCATGACCAGCAATATGATGCCACAAGTCGCCATGGCGTCCTCGAGCACCTCCACTTCTTCGACATCGACGAGCATGATGCTGTCAAGAGCACCAATGCTCCCCACGAGAGCAAGGCCCATGAGGACAACGAGGAGAGCACCAATCAGTATGAGCACACCGCCCACGACGGGCAACATGGTCTTCTTGACAGGAGCCACCCCGGCAACTGGCACTCGATAATCATGGCCACAATGCTGGCATACGTTCGCATCATTCGATATTTCCTTTCCACACGACACGCAATGTCTAGCGCTTGGTTGCGCTGAGGTCCCCATCCTTAACACCTCTTTGCCGATACAGCGGGCATCACCATGGGTGAAGACCAGCTTCCGGCAGTACTGTAATCGAATTGGCTTAGATAAAGAACCTTCGATAGAAATGGCGATCTGATGAATCGAGCGCTATTCGTCCCTATTCGTGTTGGCTTCGCCCTCTTCGCGGAGGTCGCCTATCACCCCGACCGATTCACTCAACCATCTGGTGGGTCTACTCCTGAAGGGTGACGAGCTAATGATCGCGCGCAACCCTCGGGAAACCTTCCTAACCATCACGATATTCTCACCAGTCGTCCGGAGATTGGCGATCTTGTCATTGGTGGCTCGATCGTGATCGGAGATATGCAAGCGATTGGCTGACGACTTGATTATGTCATTACGGACGTTCAGGAAAGACGCATGGCCAACATCGTCTCTCGCTCGAGCTACATGGCGGGCTGAATGCCGCAGGATTTGACGAATGGATGGCGGGCGCGAAGGGATTCGAACCCTTGACCACTTGCTTAGGAGGCAAGTGCCATATCCGGACTAGGCCACGCGCCCGTGATGGGATATTGAAAATAACAGGTTTGCGAAATAGAAAAGGTTTGTTCCAGGAAGGGTTACTCCTTCCGGTCCGCCTCGGTCAATTCCTCTGGAGCTTTCTCCTCACCCGTGGCATCATCCTTTGGAGCATCTTTCTTCTCTTCGGCCTTTGGCTCCTCCTTAGGAGCTTCCTTCTTCTCCTCGGCCTTCGGCTCCTCCTTCTTCTCGGGCTTGGTGTACTCTTCTATGAAAGCGACCGTTCCGGCATCCAGGGCGTCCCTGAGATCTGTCACGACCCTGTACTTGCTCAGAATCCACTTCTGGTCGTACTTGCAGGCATCTGGCAATTTGAGCTTGTAATCCTTGCCATGGTGCTCGATGTCGAATCCTTCGGATGTGCCGTATGACATCTTGAGCACCAGTTCGACGACTTCCTTCGGCTTCGTGGGTTTCTCAGTGATCTTGTACTTGTATCTGAGTGTCCTTCCAGCAAGTCTGTTGTTGAAGTCCACCCTGACTCTTCCAGCAGTCACTGCGGTTATGGTGCCTGTCCGATTCCGAACGGTCACCTCGAGCCCTACCTGCGGCTCGATCTCTTGCTTCAGGAATTCACGGACCGGGTGAAGCTCCACGAGCTTCGCGTCCCTCGGGCCAGCAGCGTTCTCAGGAGGTATCGTGATTTCGTATTCTTTGCCTATGTCGGCCGTCAACATGTGCTCGTCGAGACCGGGGAACAATCTGCTCTTGCCGACCATGAGCGGTTGAGCGCCGTAGATCATCTTCTCGTTGTATATCTTGTTCTCCCTGGCAACAGTCTCACTGGTTGTGTCGAACAACTCACCTGTGTCATGTATCCAGGCGTCGAACTCTGCGAGTACGATATCTCCAGGGCGGATCTTGGAGTCGGAATCATGCTTCTTGTCGTCCTTAACGTGGTGCTTCTCTGCACCGTCCTTCTCAGTCATGGGATTCTCACCGCTCTATGCGCATCTCTTGCGGATACTTAGCCATGATTTAAAGGTTATGCATATTTCGGGCAATACAACTCCGGCCCTGGCAAGTGAATCAGGGTCGTTTGCGATAATGGCCGATCACGTAAGAAAGCCCGTTATTTCTGAGCCGTCAAAAGCTATATGTGCTTCGCATCAATACTCAGCAACCCTCACACACGCCACCGTAGCTCAGCTGGAAGAGCAGCTGACTTGTAATCAGCAGGTCGGGAGTTCGAATCTCCCCGGTGGCTCTTCGATTCTTTTCGCATAGTAGTGAAAGCTGCACCTAATCGCTTTTGCACCCGCTTCAAGCATAATTGTAGACACATTATAATATTATTTCAATATGAATTGATAATCGCTACTACATCACACCTATTATTGGCAAATGTGACTGACAATTATTCTTAATACCATGGATTGCCATAAAAATATTAATATAGCATCGGGCGACTTCAAATCTCAATTACGCTGTGCGCAAAACGCACAGAGGGTGAGGGGAAATGAATCGGGAATCCAACAAGATATTGCCCACGCTAGGGATAGCTTTCTGCCTGCTTTTTTCGACCGCCGCATTGATGTTCGTTTCGAACGCGGTAATTGGAGTCGCATATCAATCACCAGATGACTATGTCATCGGTGATATTGTCGGCTCCAACTTCGGGCGTTCGATAGCAATCATAGACATCAACAATGACAAAATCGATGACCTCGTCATGGGAGCCCCGCTGAATGATTCAGCCATGGGGTCTGTCATCGTCAACATGTCCGCTGGTGGGGAACCAATGAAGCAGACGTGCGTGATTGATGGACAGGCCGAGGGAGATATGTTTGGATGGGTCGTCGCAAATGTAGGCGACCTTGATAACGATGGCGTCGAAGATCTTGCCGTAGGTGCCCCGTTAGCAGATAACGGGGGAGAAGATTCCGGCAGTGTCGCCATATTCTATGGTGGGGCGGGATTCGACGGAACGGCGGATCTATGGATACACGGCTCCAGCGCAGGAGACCAACTCGGTTACTCCTTGGCTGCTGGCGGGATGATCAACTCGGACGGATATGGCGATCTCATCATCGGCGCTCCATTCGCAGACCCAGGCGGCCTTGAGGATGCGGGTCTCGTGAGCGTCTTCTACGGCGGAGATCCGATGAACAATGTTGCGGACAAGACCTTCACTGGCAGCGTTGCTGGTGCCCAATACGGATGGTCCGTCTCTGGTGGAGGCAGCGTCGATAGCGATGCCTCGCTCGACATGGTCGTGGGGGCTCCTGGATACAAGACGGGAGGGTCGACCACCGGGGCTGCGTATGTGATACGCAACATCATCAAGACAAGCCCGACGACAACAATCATTCAGGGAACCAAGGCAGGAGACATGTTCGGATTCAGCGTCTGCATGGTCCATGACATGAACAATGACGCATTCCAGGACATTGCAATCGGAGCGCCATATAATGACGATGGTGGAACGAACGCTGGTTCGGTGTCAATCCTGCTCGGAGACTCAAGGTTCAGGGGCGACGTTAGCCTGACCATCGAGGGCAGCAGCGGCGAAGGACTTGGATATTCCATAGCTTCTGGCGATTTTAGAGGCGATGCATATGCTGACCTCTTGGTTGGCGCACCATTCAGCAAATTGAACTCGACAGGCGATGGCAGAGCCTATGCATACTTCGGAGCTGCCAGCCTGGACAATGAAGAAGACATCATCCTGGCACCAAGTACTGGTGCGGGTTGGTTCGGAGCCTCGGTTGCAGTCGGAGGGGATATACTAGGCGACAATGCCCGAGACTTCGCAGTCGGCGATCCACTATACGACTCGACGAGTCCGAGCGTCTTGAACGCAGGAAGGGTCGACGTATATTCCGGCATATATATCGAAGAACCAAACCCGCCGATGGTGCAGGTCTACGTTTATATCCCACCGAACACCGAGATCGGACTGGAGGGGTTCACAGTCACGCTGGAATCTGGAACATATGTGAAGACCAACATGACCAACTCGGATGGATACTGCGAGATGGAGGTCATTGCGGGCGTGTTCACATTGACCGTCGCGAAGGACGGGTACATTTCCAATGTGACCGAGTCCCTAGCATTATCTATGGATGAAGTTGAGGTGAAGACATACTACCCGATGCTCATACCCCATGTGGATGGGTTCGTCATTGATGCCGTCGATGGCAGTGGTGTCGGTGGAGCGAGCGTGGTGCTGTACAACGGAACGACCGTCGTGAACAGCCTGACCACCCCGTCGAACGGATCGTATTCATTCGACCTCCCCGATGAGTTCATCCCGGATGTCGGAATGGACATCAACCTCACATTGAATGTCTCGGATGGCGAACATTACTCTGAATCGGTACCCTTTGCTCTCGAGCGGAACATTACGCTAGAGAAATACAACGTGTCAATGCACAGGTTCCCAGTTATCGGCGGGACCGTCAGGGATGCAATGACGCTGACGACCATCATCGGCGCAGTGGTAGAGGTATGGCAGGACACTGAACTGCTAGCCACCGTGACAACTAACAGTAAGGGAGTCTATTCTGCAGTGGCTACAGACGCGGATGTGCCGGATTCTGTCACACTCATGGTTACCGCGGACAACTACTGCCTCGGAACTGCGACCATTGATGTGGAAGAGGACGAGGAGTACACACGGAACTTCGCCCTCCAGATAGATTCGAGCACGCCGACTTCTGAGGTAACAGATCTGCCGGAGTACACGGATACCAGCGAGTTAACGGTCAGTGCGACCGCGAGCGATGCAGAGGGCGTGATGGAGGTTGAGCTGTGGGTCAGATACGGCGGAACGGGAGTGTTCTCCCTGTTCGCCACAGATGACCTGGCACCGTATGCGTTCGATCTCGACGCTGAAGAGTTGAGCGGTGATGGGCTTTATGAGTTCTACTCGATAGCCATAGACTTCGCAGACAACAGGGAAGCCGCACCGACTAGCAGTGACACCTACACGCGCGTAGACACTCTTGCGCCGGAGTCCGCTGTAGATGAACTCTCCATGTACACGACCGATGCGAACTTCACCGTGTCTGTCACGGCCAGCGATGCGAATGGAGTGAGCGAGGTCGAGCTGTACTATCAGATGGATGGTGGCGGATGGATCTTGTTCAATTCCGATGATTCCGATCCGTTCTCATGGGCGTTCAATACGACGCTCCTGGCAGGCGACGGTGTCTACGAGTTCTATTCGATCGCCACTGACGAATATGGAAGTGATGAGTCTGCACCCGGCACCAACGACACCTACACTATCGTTGATACAGTCGCGCCGTCGATAGTAATCGACACGCCCGTTGAGGACGATGTGATAGCAGATACGACCGTGACGGTCTCATGGACCGCCAGCGATGACGAATCCGGTTTGGCAGGCTTCGACATTAGGCTTGACGGAGGCAGCTGGGAAGATATCGGGACTGTGGTGACCTACGACTTCGAGAGCATGGCCGACGGTGAGTACAAGGCCGAGGTAAGGGCGACTGACAACGCCGGACTTGCTACGATAGCCACAGTCAACTTCACTGTGGATACAGAGGCGCCCACTGTGACAATAACCTCACCGGAAGATGGCGATTTGTTCCTGGTATCTAGCGTGACCGTTGAGTGGACGGTCACGGATGTCCAGACCAGTCTGGATAAGCTCCAGGTCAAGACTGAAATCGGGTCGTGGACGGAGATCGATATCGCAGACACCAGCTATGAGTTCGCGGACCTGTCAGAAGGATCGCACACACTATATGTCATGGCGACAGACCTGGGTGGATTGGACGCTCAGGACGAAGTGACTGTCACCGTGGACACCATGGCACCGACCCTTGCGATTGACTCACCTGTGGAGGACGAGATTCTGATCTCGACCACGGTGGAAGTAGAGTGGACCGCGAGCGATGACGGTACAGGCATCGATATGTTCGAGATCAAGCTCGATTCGGGATCCTGGATCGATGTCGGTCTCGATACATCGTATGACTTCATGAGCGTCGCGGACGGTAGCCACACGGTCTATGTCAGAGCGACGGATGTCGCTGGCTGGCCAGTGACCGAATCGGTGACATTCACGGTCAATACCGAGGCGCCTATCGTCATGATAACATCACCAGAAGACGGGAATGTCGTGACGGATTCGTCAGTACTGATGGAATGGGATGTCACGGAAGTCCAGCTCGGGATCGACAAGATAGATGTCAAGGCGGACTCGGATGATTGGACCGAGATAGATGCGGCGGACGTTAGCTATGTGTTCGACGACTTGAGCGAAGGTCCTCACACGTTATATGTCAGGGTGACCGACCTCTCAAGCCTGCAGACGACGGAGATCGTCCAGATAGTCGTGGACACGGTCAGCCCGACCGTGGCGATAACCTCGCCTGACGAGGACGAGCTGCTCGCGGATTCGACGGTGTCGATGGTGTGGACAGCTGCCGATACGACCTCTGGTCTGGCCAACATGCAGGTGATGCTGGACGCTGGGTCCTGGGTCATCCTCGATGACGCCGTCAGAACCTATGAGTTCTCCGAACTGAGCGATGGAACACATACACTGTATGTGAAGGCGACTGACATGGGTGGGTTGGAAGCGACCGATTCCGTGTCCATCGAGGTCGACACCATCGCCCCTGCAGTGGAGATATCGACACCGGATGATGGCGAGATCTTCAGCGCTGGAACGGTTGCCGTCGAATGGACTGGCAGCGACGCAGGCTCAGGTGTTGCGATGTATGAGGTCAGGCTTGACACGGGAATATGGATCGATGTTGGCACTGATCTGACCTACGACTTCGTCGCAGTTCCTCAGGGAAGCCATGCGATCACCGTGAGGGCGACTGACAATGCGGGACTAACTGCCAGTGACGCAGTGGAGATAGTCGTGGACACCTCTGCACCAGCAGTCGTCATAGGTAGCCCGGAGGATGGCTATGACCTTGACACATCAAGCGTATCAGTGACCTGGACAGTTACCGAGGCGCAGTCCGATGTTACAGCTGTCGAGATACAACTGGACGCCGGTGCCTGGGTGAGCGTCGGGGCGACGACAGTGACTCATGAATTCACTGGTGTCTCCGATGGATCGCACACGATATCTGTAAGAGTGACCAACTCTGCTGGTCTCAACGGCACGGATTCGGTGACGGTGCGTGTGGATACAACAGCGCCATCGGTCAGCATCACGGATCCTTTGACAGACGATGAGTTCGGAGAGTCATCGGTTGATATCTCCTGGACTGGCAGTGACGGTGGAGCGGGACTTGCAGGCTACAGCATCCGCGTGGACGGAGGCAGCTGGGTGGATGTATCAATGGCGACGACATACACCTTCGATGATCTGGATGACGGAGATCACACGATCGACGTCATGGCGACAGATCAGGCAGGTAATACCGCTACGGCCAGCGTTTCGTTCCTGGTAGACACAACGATGCCGACTATCGTGATAGTGTCCCCGTATGCCAGCGCACTGTTCGGGAGCTCTTCCGTCACGGTGACATGGTCTGCCGTAGATGAAGGATCAGGCTTGGACGTAATCGAGGTAAGATACGATTCGACCGAGTGGGTGGAGGTTCCAGCGACGACTGCGACATACACCTTCTCGAGTCTGCCCGATGGATCGCATACACTTGAGATATGCGCAACCGATGCATGCGGCTATGAATGCACCGAATCGGTGACTATAAGGGTGGACACCATAGCGCCGACCCTTAGCATCACGACACCAGACATGGACGATGTGTTCGATGTATCAGATGTGACCGTATCTTGGACCGCTTCTGACGCAGGCAGCGGAATAGCCCAGGTCCTCGTATCGATCGACGGAGGAGCTGCGGTGAGCCTTGGAACGACCGCGACATCACACACATTAGAGGGGCTTGAGGATGGCGAGCATGATGTCACCATCGAGGTCGTGGACGCAGCTGGGAAGTCCACCGAGGCGACGATCAGCTTCACAATCGATACGAGCGGAGGAATAAGCACAACCACCCTCGTGATTGTGGGCGCACTCATCGCTGTGATAGTAGTTGGTGCGGCTGTGATGCTAATGAAGCGCAAGAAGAGTCCCTGAAAACCTAGAAAACGGCCCTTGGACCATGGTCCAAGGAGCCTTCAATCATTTTATTATATTGTCTGTAGAATAATCAGAAAATCGTTTGATCGACCAGGACAGTGATGCGTCCCGGCCGGAGTTTTCAGGGTTTGTGCGCCTTCAGAGCAGAAACACAGGCTTGCTCGGCCTCAGGGAGTACTTCTTGCACTTGTAGCAGTACCATTCATTGTACTCAGGGATGAACTTCATATCATCCCCGCAGGCCGGACAGGTCTTCTTCTCCTTGGGCGCGTATTCCTTGCACGCAACGCAGTAGTGCCGTTCGTACTTCTCGATCCACTTCAGAGGCTTGCCGCACTTCGGACACATTCCGGCGCCCGAGGGCTTGGTTGACGGTTTTGCGGCCGGCTTGGGCTGCTCGACCGCCTTCTTCCGGCGCAGAGGGTACTTCTTGCAGCTGTAACAGTACCACTCGGAGTACTTCTCGACGTACTTGAGCTCGCCGCCACAGTCTGGGCAGGCCTTCATCTCCGGAGCAGGCTTTGCCTCTTCCTTCGGCTTGTCCTCCTTGGGCGCATATTTCTTGCACCCGTAGCAGTAGTGCCGCTGGTACTTTTCGATCCACTTCAGAGGTTGGCCGCAGTTGGTACACATCCTGATGGTCATGTCAGTCTTGGGCTCCGCAGCGGGTGCCACAACATCAGGCACCCCTTTCGGAATCGCTGACAGCATAGCCTCTTTAGGCTCGACCTCAGATATCTCCGCCAGATCAGCGGCCAATTCATCTTCATAATCATCAGAATAATCCTTGAACGCCTCGCGGACAGGGACTTCGTCCATCTGTTCGGAGTCTATGACAGCTGGGGCGATTTCAGACGCCACCTGATCCTCGATGTGCTCGACGGTTTCCTCGGCATGTTCATGGTCTTCCTCGGTTCCGTCGACATAAGTGTTGCATTCGTAACAATACCACTTCTCGATGTGCTCAACGAAGAAAGGCTCTTCGCCACACTTCGGACACTTTGACGCTTCCATCAATTTTAGCTCCTTCATACGCATCACCGAGCACAGGTCAGACTTACCCCCTCTCACCGGTCTGCGTTCTTGAGTTTTCAACGGTCCCCGAGCGTATAAGTAGGTGCTTTCCTGGGAATCAGGCCTGATAACAGGTACGGCCGGGGCCAATGAGGGGGGCCAGAGAGGTGTTGTGTGCTGTCAGTTAGCATACATGTAAGCGGGTAGAATATGCCACTCCCGAATAGTAAGAGCTCCCGTTGGTATCATGACGGCGAGAAGCAAGGTTTCCAGGCTCAGACCTGACCGCGAAGGAGGCATCGAAGGACTTCCGCTTCAACTACTGATAATGGTGGTCGTGGCGGGACTCGGCCTCACGATAATAATGGGGTGGATGAATTCCATAGCCGCTCCGAACGCCATCGGAGAGGTCTTCGTCAGCCCGGGTGAGATCATAGTCTTTGACGATGATGGCGACGGTCTGTACACATCGTATGACAATACGATAAGCGTCATAGTGACGGATCAGGGTGGGGACAGGCTGGAAGGAGCCACTGTGATGCTGGATGGAGCGAACATAAGGAATGCCGATGGCTCGCCTGTGAGGGGCGTGACGGATTCCAATGGACAGGTCGTGTTCTTGGGGCTCAAACTCGAGAAATTCGGATCGGGGTTCACAACCGTCACCGTCACGGTGGCCAAGGGGAATTATGGCGTCGACACCGGCTATGAGATACCCGTCATCACGGGCTGATCGATATGCGCATCCGAGAGGATGATAGGGCCCTGGAGGCGCTGCCGCTCAGATTGATGATCGTGGCGATAGTCGCCGCCATGTCGATTGTGCCAGCCACCGAGGCTCTGAATACCGTGCGTGACAGAGAGTTCCTTATCAGGGCGGAGCTGCAACTCGAGGAGATCATCGCTTCCGCCCAGAGATTATCGATGCAGGGTCCAGGGAGCGTCGACCACATAGACCTCGACTTCTCATCGGCAGGTCGGATGAGGCTTCAGAATCTGAACATAGGGGATTCCATTGGAGGAGCGTACGAATGCTCCGTCGTTCTTGAACTCGTTTCAGGAGCGCAGATAGTCCGAACCGCATCAAGCCCCCCAGCCATGATCACATCCCAGGGAGATGAATCTCTAGAGATCTGCTCAGAGATCTGCACCATCAGAATGGTCGGAGGAGTCATCGATGGACGACAATGCATCATCGCAGAGGTGATCTGACGGATTTCATCGTGTCGAAGGTGGCCATGTCGATATGCGCACTCATGTTCATGGCCGTCGCCAGTGGTATCGTCACACATTCAATGACCTTGGACGAAGGAAGTGAATTGAGCGAGATGCTCGGCTCCCTGGAGGAATTGATATTGCTCGTGAGCGGATGTGGGTCCGAGTGCGATCTTACGTGGTCGGTCCCGTGCACTCAGGACGGCTCTGAGATATGGCTTGACATCTGCCATTCGTACATGACGGCGAGCGCAGATGGCCGCACTGTCGGAGTAGAACTACGGGACCCTGTGCACACTTGGGAATGGCAAGGAGAATCACTGAACCAATCCATCATTGAAGAGCGCGATCTGGCTTCGGACCACCTCAAGCTGCATACAGATGATGTTCTCTGCGTCAACACCAGCCTCATCCTCGTCGACGAGCTCCCGAGCATCCTGTTATTCTTGGTCCAAGTCACCTGACCTTGCCGAAGCTGGCAGAGAGGTCTCGTACAGCTTCGACGAAAAAGTCCACCTCATCATCCGTGTTGTAGATGTAGACCGACGCTCTTGCACATCCATCTACAGCAATCTCATCAAAGTATGAATGGCAACAATGCATGCCCGAGCGTATCATGATATTCTTGGAATTGTCGAGTATCATGGCGATGTCATGAGGGGTCATTCCATCGATATTGAAGCTGAATATGCCGCCACGCATATTCGGATCGAATGGTTTCATGATGGCAACCTCTGGTGTTTGCATGAGAGCTCTGGTCATACGACGGTTGAGCCCGACCTCGTGGTCCCTGATATCATCCATCCCAACGGAATTGAGATAATCGACTGCTGCTCCAGTACCCAAGATGCCGGAGTAATTCTGCAGCCCGGTCTCAAAACGCTCTGGAGGTGGGAGGAGGGTGAACTTGCCACTCCTGACTTCGGTCACCCCGTGACCGCCATACATGATCGGTTCGATGTCAGCGGCAGCACCCTCATTCACATAGAAGATGCCTACACCGGATGGCCCCAACATCTTATGGGCCGAAGCAGCGAGATAATCCACCTCAAGCATACCCATGTCCAATGGCATGCTCGGAGCCGCCTGGGCGGCATCGAATAGCACGCGCGCACCGTATGAATGTGCAATATCCACGACTTCCCTTGCCGGCAGCGTATAGCCATGGACATTCGATGTAAGACACATCGCGACCAGCTTCACCCTCTTCGACATCCTTTCATGAAAGGCTTCGACATCGAACGTGGCATCGTCAGATGACGGGACGGAGATGTGTTTGACACCTTTCAATCCGCATACCTTGAATACTGGGACCTGGAGGGAATTGTGCTCATAATCAGTGGTGACGACCTCGTCCCCGGGCTCGAAGTCGTAACCAAGGATCACCGTATTCAGACCTTCCGTTGCGTTCTTCAGAAAAGCAATCTCGTTGGCGTTCTCTGCACCAAAGAAGCGAGCGACTTTCGATCGAGCGTCGTCGCATCGGATGGACACTTCCGTCGCGAGCTTGTGAACACTTCTGCCCGCACATGATGGGAATGCACCATAGTATTCGTTCATAGCCTCCAAGACTTGAACCGGCCGAAGTGATTGGCATGCACTATCGAAATAGACCAGGCGGTTGACCCCGGGTTCTGAACTCAGCAACGGGAAGTCCTGTCGGACCCTAGAGACGTCCATATTGAACGCTCATGGATGTCGCTGGACCGTATTAGTCCTTTTCAGTTTGAGGTCGGTCCCAAACCGACAGGCAGGACCGAAAACCCTTATTCACACCGGCAAACTTTTAAGACGACCAGCTATCATCACCTTCGTTCGTTATGACAGCCAGCTCCAAGAGAAGGGTGTATTTCGACCATAGCGCGACTTCTCAGGTCTTGCCAGAGGTCTTGGAAGCCATGCTGCCCTTCTTCAGAGAGCGCTTCGGCAATGCATCGAGCATTCATTCCTATGGGCGGGAAGCAAAGGCATCCATGGAGCTCGCTAGGAAGCATGTCGCCGCCCTGATCAACGCAGACCCGAGGGATATCGTTTTCACATCAGGAGGTACAGAATCGGACAACCTTGCATTGAAGGGAGTCGCGATGTACAAGGGTCGGACAGAAGGACACATCATAACCAGCGTGATCGAGCACCCTGCAATCCTTGAATCGTGCGAGTATCTGGAGCGTGTAGGTTTCGATATCACCAAACTGCCAGTCACCAGAGAAGGGCTTGTGGACCCTGCTGAATTGGAGAGGGCGATCAGGGGCGACACAGCACTCATATCCATCATGGCAGCGAACAACGAGATCGGAACGATTCAGCCGATCAATGAAATAGGAAGGATCGCGCAGTCCAAAGGGATCCCGTTCCACACGGATGCGGTACAGGCCGTTGGAAAGATGCCAATCGATGTGAAAAAGGACGGCATGGACCTCTTATCACTCTCCTCGCACAAGCTACACGGACCCAAAGGCGTTGGGGCGCTGTATGTTAAGAAGGGCATCAAGATAGAACCGATGATGCACGGCGGAGGGCACGAGCACGGATTGAGATCCTCGACGGAGAATGTGCCGGGAATAATCGGTCTGGGCAAGGCCGCGGAGCTTGCCAGAAGAGATTTCGAACCGGTGACCGATCGCATGAGATCCCTTAGAGACAAGATCATAGACAGTATCCCG
Source organism: Thermoplasmata archaeon (assembly GCA_014859835.1). GTDB lineage: Archaea > Thermoplasmatota > Thermoplasmata > UBA10834 > UBA10834 > UBA9653. Next base: position 37,667 of record JACZKW010000104.1, read on the forward strand.
CAATTGGTCGAGAGATCCTATCTGAACGGTCACAGGACCAATCGACTCGTCAATAATGCACATTTCAGGTTCGATTTCATCGAAGGTGAGGCGCTCATACTGCAGCTGGATTTCAAAGGCATCGCTGCATCCACCGGATCTGCGTGCTCGACAGGATCCCTGGAACCGTCCCATGTACTGCTGGCACTGGGATTGACTCACGAGCAGGCGCACGGCAGCCTCAGACTCACATTGGGACGGGAAAACACCTATGAGGATGTAGATTACTTACTGGAAGCGCTACCCGGTGTGGTCTCGAAGCTGAGAGAGATATCCCCGTTCAACGAGGAAAGGCCCATGGGAGCCAGTGAGGGTGGAAGCTGTGTACACTGAGAAGGTTATGGATCACTTCGCAAATCCGAGGAATGTCGGTGAGATACCCGATGCGGATGGTATCGGAAAGGTAGGGAATCCCCAGTGCGGAGATGTCATGTGGCTGTACATCAAGGTCAGGGATGACATCGTCACCGATATCAAGTTCAAGACCTTTGGTTGCGGAGCGGCCATCGCGACGAGTTCCATGATCACGGAGTTGGCAATTGGTAAGACCCTGGAGGAGGCCAAGAAGATATCCAGACAGGATGTCGCCGAGTCGCTCGATGGCCTGCCGCCTCAGAAGATGCACTGTTCCAACCTGGCAGCGGACGCATTGAGAAAGGCCATCGAGGATTATGAGACGAAGAAGGCAGCGAAGGCCAAGGCCTGACCCTCTTATCATCATTGAGAGGCGGACCTTTCAGTAAAGTTCTTCTAGATGTAGGGGCAATCCACAACGAAGCCCATGGCGGATTTGTCAGTCGATATCTGTGGTTTGAGCCTCAAGAACCCGACGATGCTTGCCTCAGGAGTTTTGGATGAGACAGGCAAGACAATGGTTTCAGTCGCGCGCGCGGGTGCGGGCGCGTTGGTGACAAAATCAATCGGCAGAGAGCCCAGGCAAGGGCACGGCAGTCCATGCATCGTGGAGCTTGGTGACAGCCTGGTGAATGCCATGGGACTGCCCAACCCAGGCATAGATGGCTTCGGCAGGGAGCTGGAGGAAGCCAGGAAGGCGGGGGTGCCGATCATCGGGAGCGTGTTCGGAGGAGGCGAAGCCGAGATCGCAGAGATGGCTCGCTTGATGGCAGATGCGGGGGCTGATGCAATCGAACTCAATCTCAGCTGCCCCCATGCCAGAGGATTCGGCGCGGAAGTCGGCTCGACCCCCGAGATGGTGGAGAGCATCTGCAGAGCTGCCAGGAGCGGCTTGGATATACCGATGTTCGCGAAGCTGACACCTAACACCTCGTCCATCGTTGATCTGGCAAAGGCCGCGGAAAGGGGTGGCGCGGACGCGATAGTAGCGATCAATACGTTGAAGGGGATGGTCATATCGCCAGAGGCAAGGATGCCGGTCCTCGCGAATAGGTTCGGAGGACTATCTGGACCATCGATAAGACCCATCGGGGTCAGATGTGTTTATGAGATAAGGGGCGCGGTTAAAATACCGATCATTGGCGTCGGAGGAATCGAATCAGGCAACGACGCACTCGAGTACATAATGGCGGGAGCTAGCTCGGTTCAGATAGGGACAGCTGTCTGGAAGCACGGACCGGAGGTCTTCAGCAAGGTCTGTGAGGACATCTCAGAGTTCATGAATCGAAATGGCTTCGACAGGATTTTCGAGATGGTGGGGGTTGCCCATGAAGTCAAGCATTAGGATGTTGAAGGTCTCGGAACACATCGACGAGACACCGAACATCAGGACTATCGTGCTTGACGGTTCGATCGAGGCTGAACCAGGACAGTTCGTCATGGTTTGGGTACCAGGCGTGGACGAATTCCCTATGTCGATATCATACATCGGGGATCAGATGGGGATAACATACCAGATCGTAGGGGATGGCACCAAAGCGCTCTCCATCAAACACGTGGGTGATCTCGTTGGCATTCGAGGACCCTATGGTAAGGGATACACTCCTGTTGGCAGGAAACCGCTCGTTGTCGCTGGTGGGACAGGCATGGCGGCACTCTCACCACTCATCGAGCGGCTCAAAGTGAATCAGTCGGAAGTCAGAGTTATTATCGGTGCTCGGACGGCCAGGGAGATTCTGTTCAGGGATCGAGCGATGAAGGTTGGTGCTGAGGTCATGATCACCACCGATGACGGGTCTGAAGGAGAGAAGGGATTCGCGACGGACATCGCTGTCCCGATTCTGCAGACCCGCGAGCATGATATCGTATACTGCTGTGGCCCTGAGCGGATGATGACGAAGCTCGCAGACAAGTGTAGCGAACTTTCGATACCGATGCAGGCATCAGTCGAGAGATTGATGAAATGCGGGATAGGGATTTGTGACTCCTGCGCCATCGATGGACTGCACGTTTGCCGGGATGGACCGGTCTTCTCGATCGATGTTCTGAAAGGGTTCTCGGAATTTGGACGCACGAAGCTCGACGCGACCGGGCGCAGAACCGACATATGAATCCGAGAACAACGCACCTTATCGTACTAAGATTCTTGATTTCGAATCGAAATCATGTCTCACGCTGCACAAGTGGTACTGGCGCCTGCAGCTATTTACCATTCTATGAGCAGAATAGAAATCCTTTTTAACTCGTGTGCATCAATGGGCGCCTCATAGAGGGATAACTTGCCACAGCAAGTAACGAAATGGAACCAGAGATACGAGCAGATCGAGACTTCGTGCAGCGAGAAATACCATTGCACCCCGTGCACGTATCCGAACTGTCAGAGACAGGTCAGGTTGTCCAAGAGCGCAAAAGCATTTGGAAAGGCATGATCAGACTTGACTAAACCCTTTGAACCACCACACCATCGGGCCCGAGGATCTCGGGTCCGAAATTCATTCTTTATCTTCAGAGCAATCAGGGAGACCTAGGTCCGGCTTCAGGATCCCATCCACTATTTTCCAGAACTCATCATCGGAGATCCGGCCATGATCCTCACCGGCACGCTTTATGGCCCGCACGATATCGCATATCTGCTCCTGGCTGGCCTTGATATCCTTCTCTTCGAGCCTGTTCACGACGATATGGGATCCAGAATGCTTGCCTAGGACCAGGCGGCGTTTATTGCCAACTTCCTCAGGGTTCACACATTCGTAGGTCAATGGGCAGTTGAGCACAGCGGCAACATGTATCCCAGATTCGTGTGAGAAAGCATTAGGGCCCACCCACGGCTGGTTAGCTGGAATGGATAGATCCGCGGATTCGAAGACCAGTTTCGTCAAATCTGTAAGGCCTTCCGTTCGGATTCCGATATCCTTCTTATAGAGGTGCTTCAGAGCCATCACAAGCTGCTCAAGAGACGCATTACCAGCTCGCTCCCCGATCCCTCCAACGGTCGTGGCGATCGCCTCAGCACCACTGGATAGCGCCGCTATCGAGTTGACGACCGCGAGGCCGAAGTCGTTGTGCAGATGAGCAGAGATGGGCAGATCTATCGAGTCGCGTATCTTGCGAACGAGGTATTCGACCGCCTCGGGGCCTGCGCAGCCGAGTGTGTCGGTTATCCCCAGCCTCACCGCACCAGCCTCCGCAGATGCTTTGAAAAGGTCGAGCATGAAACCTACATCGGATCTTGTGCTGTCCTCGGAACTCATGCTCACCTTGAGGCCATGCGAACGTGCATAATCAACGGCGACCACGGCCTTTTCGATCACCTGCTCCCTGGTCATCTTCAATTTGTATCTGAGGTGAAGTTCACTGGTCGCGATGAACAGCAGGACCATATCGACATCACACTCGATCGCGGCGTCGACATCTGCCGTCAACGTTCTGGACAGGCAGAGGATCTCTGAGTCCAGATTGAGAGAGGCTATTGACTTCACCGCCTTTCTCTCGCCATCTGAGACAGCAGGGAATCCAGCTTCGATCTGGTGCACGCGTATCTCGTCCAGTTTTCTGGCGATCGCGACTTTCTGATCGAGGGTGAAATGGATCCCAGGCATCTGTTCGCCGTCCCTCAGCGTGCTATCGTAGACGACGACATGTTCAGGAAACGCACGCTTTGAGATCGCGTTGTAAGGGCTGATAGCAGCGAACTTCACAACTGGTCGAATCCCATGCACGGTATTAATCTTGTCCACGACGGAGGAATGATCGATGATGAGATAGGCAGTTCTGGGCGGGTTTCATCATGACTTCATGAAAACCATAAATAGACAGTTTGTGATAGACGCCAGGCCGTGCCGGGGTGACAGAGCGGCCATGTGGCGGACTGCAGATCCGCATACAGGAGTTCAAATCTCCTCCCCGGCCCCACCCGTGTTACATTCTGGCATTGAAAAGTTTATAGTCTATCTGGCATTATCGAACCGAGAGGGCAGCTTCTTTCTGACATTGAGGCGCCAGAAACTTTGGATTGCGGTGTGGAAATGAAGACACCATGTGAACTCGTTGTTGGAAAAATCCTCCCTACACTCAGGGCATCTGTTGTAAGGGAACTTTCAGGCAAGTACAGGATGAAGCAATCGGAGATCGCCAAGAAATTAGGCATCACCCAGGCATCGGTGAGCCAGTATCTCAGCTCAACGAGAGGCGGTAACGCGAAGATGCTCGAGGATTTCCCCAAGATATTAGATTATGCGGATGAGATCTCGAAAAGGATAGTCGCCGGAGAGTCGAGATACGAGTGGTACGGCGTCCTCTGCAAGGCATGCAACGACATCCGGAGCGAGGAGCGCTTCTGCAAGATGCACAGGATATCCGCGAAGCTGAGCGGCTGCGAGATCTGCAAGAAGAAGAACTGAGCGATTTCTTAGGAAAACATGAATAATGGGCTTGGGCATTTCGCCCAGAGCCCTGTAAATTGTTTGACTCGATTCTGCCCTATGTCTACTTCTCACCGAGGGTGATCTCGATCATCGTATAGGTCGTACCGTAATCGTACGCGTTCAACGAGAAGTTGTCGTCCTCGCTGAACATGCCAGGGTCAACCATTCCCTCGATGGAGATCGTGTTGTATTCGACCAGTATATCCGTTCCGGGATACGTTTCCATTTCAGCATCGACCAGCCTGAAGGTCAGCCTGTAGTCCCCTTTGGTCAGATTTCCAGTATCCCAGTTGTAGCCATAGAGAAGCATGCCGACCTGGTTAACTTCAGCGGAATAGGCATCCGTCGTACCATCTACCCACAGACCGGATTCAGTTGTCCCGGTCCAGACTGTTTCAGCCACGGCTCCGGAATCATCGAGCTTTTCAATCGTGAATGATGCACAGATGGTGTAGACTGAGGCCGTCGGGTCCATGCTGTCTAGCAGGATTACTTCGGTCCTGATCATATCCCCAACCCTCCATTCATGGAGAACCAGGTTGTCAGACCAATCGGCTACGACTGCCATATCGCTGGAATTCATCATGTGCTCCTGCTCCGGGAAGCTCGGGTTCGTGTACCACGTATCGACCTCGAACAACGAGCCGTCCATGTAGATACCATTGCCAGTATCATCAACGACTACTCTCTCACCGAAGTTTATACTCTGGTTGAGAAAGAATGTGCCGGGGTCATCGGGTCTGTCTCCGTTGTGCCCACCGTTACTTCCACCCGCATTCACAGATTGTGCAGCACTGGCAGCGCCCGTGAAGGCAGCAGTCATAAGGACGACCAGCACTACAGCTGTCACACCAAATCTCTTCATTTGTTTGTCTCCCCCTTTGTCTCCGACCGTCTTTGAACGGTCAGTATTCGTACTGACTTGGTCTTCCGGCCGTAGCTTCTCACGAAGTAACACATCTATATTCACGATTTTGGTACAAGATTGAAACTAACAGCGCTAAAACACCGTACTGACTGGGGGTCAGTAGAAGATACGCCCCAAATCGAAAGAGCAGACGATTAACAGAGATAAAAGAATATGAGAGGTGGTCGGCAGCCTCTGAGGCCGAGCACCAATTAAGGTTTTTCAGCGTTCTTGGATTTATTGACGCTTATCTGCCACCACCAGGTAGCAGGGTCATCTCGATCCAGGTCGAGCTCGAGCTGGAGTACACATCGGTGACATCAGTCGAGACATCATCGACACCGGTTATGGTTATTCCCTGAACCTCGGTGTTCTCGTACGGCACGTTGTCCGGCAAGGCCGAGCCGATAGAGAACGTCAATCTGTACGTTCCAGCCTTGCAATCCAGAATCCTCGTGTCCCAGTTGTATCCAAAGAGTAGCTGCCCGAGCTGGTTGACCTCTGCGGAGTACGCATCGGTCGGGCCGTCTGCCCAGAGACCCTCAGCGACAGTTCCTTCCCAGACGGTCTTCAAGACAGCTCCGGTCTCAGGGTTGATCTCCTGGATCATGAAGTGGGCTCTGATTGTGAAGACAGACGCCTGATGCGCGAAGTCCCACAGGATCACTTCGGTCCTGATCTTGGATCCGGCCTTGAACTGGTGAAGGACAAGGTCGTCCGACCAGTTTGCCAAAACGTCCACTGGCTCGCCGTAGGCCATCAGTTCGTTCCCGGTCGTCTCGTTCACGAATGGACCGAGGTCGAACAGGCCACCGGTGACATATATGCCTGCGGTACCGCCGACGACTTCACCGAAGCCGATATTCTGGTTCATCTCGAACCCACTCACGTCGGGCTTGTCCTTCTGATTGCCGCTATCTCCAGCGAGCACATTCACTGACATCGCAGAGAATACCAAAAGGGCCATAGCCACAACTGACGCACAAAACTTCTTTGCGTTCATTTTCTCCCCCTCATTACACAGTCCGAGAGCAGCATCGTATCGATACTGACTCCCGACTCCTGCTAGTAGATGCGACGTCGTCGGGGGTTAGATTATGATTCTGGTACAAGACTAGAAATCACGCGGGGGTCAGTAAGGCATCGACCTCACAATCGCACTATCAAGAATCCATCATTGATTACAGTGTGAAATTAAGATGCACGACCGTGGGAAAATCCAGCCCGAACATGGAGTTTACGCACTGCGTCACCAGCAACGATGATATACGAGGCGCCTCAATGCCTGTCACTGACGCACATGTCCCGAGCTAGACCGTTTCATGACATCCTTGACACCGTGGGCAATACACCTATCGTCAGGCTCAATCGGATGGCCTCGACAGAAGCCGCGGAAGTATATGCGAAGCTCGAATCGTTCAACCCCATGTCCTCAGTCAAGGACAGGATAGCCAAGGGAATGATCGAGGAAGCCGAGAGGAAGGGTAAGGTGAAGAACGGGACGACGATCATCGAACCTACTTCGGGCAACACTGGCATCGGCCTCGCAATGGTGTGCGCGGTCAAAGGATACAGGCTCATTCTAACGATGCCCGAGACCATGAGCATAGAGAGGAGGAAGCTGCTCTCAGCCCTTGGCGCCGAGATAGTCCTCACCCCTGGCTCTGAGGGCATGATTGGCGCGGTGAAAAAAGCTACTGAAGTTTCACTAGCAACTCCTGATTCGTTCATTCCACAGCAATTCGAGAACAAAGCGAATCCGAAGACCCATCGAAAGACGACGGCAAAGGAAATCATCAGAGCAGTCCCGAACATCGACGCATTCGTAGCTGGCGTTGGGACCGGGGGCACTATAACCGGAGTAGGGAGTGTGTTGAGGAAGAAGCTCCCCGGCATCAGGATCGTGGCGGTCGAACCCGAGGAATCACCTGTTCTCTCAGGCGGACCCGCTGGCCCGCATGGGATACAGGGCATCGGCGCAGGATTCGTTCCAAAGATATTCGACGAGAGCATAGTCCAAGACATAATACGAGTATCCACGGAAAAGGCCAAGGAGACATGCAGAGACCTTGCCAGGAAGGAAGGCATCCTGGCAGGGATATCATCGGGCGCAGCCACCTACGCCGCAATCCAAATAGCAGAGGAGATGGGCAAGGGCAAGACAGTAGTAGTCCTTCTTCCCGACACTGGAGAAAGGTATTTGAGCACCGACCTATTTGGAGAATAACTGTATGGCAAAGGGCGCGAAGAGCGATCTGGACATAGTGATGGAGAGGGATCCAGCTCCGAAGAGCAGGTCTGAAGCCCTCCTGTTCAGCGCGGGACTCCATGCGATCAGGCTCTATAGATTGTCAAACAGACTCTATCATAAGAAGCACTTCATGACCGCGAGGGCGTTCAACTATCTCGCGCGCGTGCTTACGGGCTCGGACATACACCCGGGGGCGACGATCGGCGAGGGTTTCTTCATCGATCATGCGACAGGAGTGGTCATTGGTGAGACCTCTGAGATAGGCAACAATGTGTCTATCTACCAGGGGGTGACCCTCGGAGGCGTCCGCGCAGACAAGAAGAAGAGACACCCAACTATCGGAAACAACGTGTCGATAGGCGCTGGCGCCACCATACTGGGCCCTGTCACCATCGGGGACAACGTCCGTGTGGGTGCAGGATCCGTCGTGGTCAAATCAGTCCCGCCGAACTGTACCGTAGTCGGCATTCCTGCGAAGATCGTCAAGCGCGAGGGTACGACCAGCATAGATCTCCACCACGATGAGCTTCCCGACCCTGTGGTGAACGCATTCGTAGACATGTGCCATAGCCTCTCCGAGATGGAGTACAGGCTAGAGATGATAGAGAAGAAGCTCGGCATGGAAACCGCGAAAAAGATGGCCTCCGCGAAGACCGAGGCCAGAGCTGAAGAATTGAGTTGCCCAGTCGAGCAGAAGGATTAATAATCCCAGGGATAATCTCAATGGAGATACCCATGGTCCTTATCATTCACAACACTCTCACACGCAATAAACAACCCTTCGAACCACTCATCAAGGGCAAGGTCGGGATATATGTTTGTGGCGTGACCGTCTACGATCATTCTCATCTGGGGCATGCCAAGTCAGCAATAAACTTCGACCTCATCGTGCGCTACCTGAGATACAAAGGATACGATGTCACCCACATCACGAACTTCACCGATGTCGATGACAAGATCATCGCAAGGGCAAATGAGATGAGGATAGAACCGCTGGAATTGTCACGGACGATGATAGAGAAGTACCACAAGGACATGGGTTCCCTGAAGGTCAAGAGGGCGGATGTGTATCCGAAGGCGAGCGAGACCATCCCCGACATGATCTCGATGGTGTCGGGACTGATAGAGAGAGGATACGCATACGAATCGAATGGGTCGGTCTATTTCTCCGTCAGCAAGGCCAAGGAATACGGCAAGCTTTCGGGACAGAGCCTCGACCAGATGGTCGCCGGAGCAAGGATCGAACCAGGCGAGGACAAGCGGGATCCGATGGATTTCGCGCTCTGGAAGGCAGCGAAACCGGGAGAGGTGTTCTGGGAGAGCCCATGGGGAAAGGGCCGACCAGGTTGGCACATAGAATGTTCGGCCATGTGTTTGAAGCACATAGGGAAGACCGTCGACATACATGGCGGTGGCACCGACCTGGTGTTCCCGCATCACGAGAACGAGATCCTCCAGTCGGAGGCATACAATGACGCACCCTATGTCCGATATTGGATGCACAACGGGATGCTCACGATAGACAGCGAGAAGATGTCGAAATCCCTCAAGAACTTCTTCTCCATCGAGGACATACTCAAGAAGTACGCGCCAGAGGTACTGAGGTTCTTCATACTGAATGCAAGCTACCGAGCACCCCTCGACTACGATGAGGGATCATTGGACGAGACGAAGAAGGCGCTCGAGAAGCTCCAGAACAGCTACGGCTCGATGAAGAATGCCATTAGTCTCGCTTCAGGAACGGATGATGCGAAAGCCTTGACCGAGAAGGCCATGACCGACTTCGAGGCACGCATGGATGACGACTTCTCGAGCCGAGAGGCCATCGCTGTGATGTACGATCTGACAAGAGAAGCGAACCGACTTCACTCTGATGGCAGGTTGAGCAAGCAAGGTGCTGAGAACGTAGTGGCTGTGCTTGACAAGTTCAATGACCTGTTCGATGTGCTCACTGATAGAAAGGCCAATGTGGTGAAGGATGATAACATCTCAGCCAGTGAACAAGTCTCAGTCGAGATCTCTGGGGAGAACCTTGATGATGTGAGTGCTGATGAACTGGCGGATGAAGGACGCATAAGATTCTGGGTACTGAGACGGGAAACTGCGAGGAAGACCAAGGATTTCGCATATGCAGACAGGATAAGGAACAAGCTCGCAGAGTTCGGCATCGGGATACAGGATTCGAAAGAAGGTGCCGTATGGAAGCGAAAGTGAGCCGTGAGACTGCTAAGAAGAAGGCCGAGATGTTGGCCGGCGGAACGGTCCTGATACCAAAGGATTTCAGGTTGCCGTTTCCAGCCAGCAGGTCCACGGCTGGTCCTGGGGCAGGTCATAGATCGGTCGTGTTCTCATTCGGCGGCACCAGGGCGAAGAAGGCGGTTTCGCGCGAAGGAGGAGAGTTCGAACTCGTCATTGAGGGAGATTCGTATTCGCTCATGAGGGGGGGGCATTTGTTCATCGAGAAAGTTGAGCTCGTGCCTACACTAATGCATGCACCATTCCAGGCTTTTGTCAACATCGACAGCCGGTGCATCTACGACTGCAAGTTCTGCAACTCACCCAGATTATCGAACGATGCGACGAAGAATCTCAGCGACGACAAGATAATCGAGATGATCCTCGGAGCATCTAGGGAAGGTGGTTTCCAAGCTGTCGCGTTCACAAGCGGCGTCGCAGAATCCCCGATGATGACCGTTCGTAGGATGGCGGGCCTCGTGAAGAGAGTGAAACAACTTCTGCCAGACACGCCCATCGGTGTCGAGCCTTATGCCACTAGACCAGATGAGGTCGAGATCCTCCTGGAAGCCGGTGCGGATGAGATCAAGATAAACATCGAGACCTTCGACAGAGACATATTCGAGAAGATCTGCGATGATATGGATTTCGATCAGATACTCCATGCGATAAACCACTCGGGAGAGGTATTCGGCGAGAATCGAGTCTGCTCGAACATAATATTCGGCCTAGGAGAGACCGACGAGAACATACTAGAAGGAACCAAGGTGCTGGCGAACATGGGGGCAGTCGCGACGTTGAGGGCACTCCGGAGAGACGAACTCAATACGGCCGGGCTGGAAGGGGCCCTCGGCCCGTTGGAACCTGTTTCCGCCGAGCGCATGCTGACGCTGGCGGACGGACAGAAGAAGATACTCACCGACTATGGATTATCCCCGCTCAGGTTCAAAACGATGTGCCACGCATGTCTATCATGCGACATCGTCCCATTCTGGGATGTATGACCCGTTACTTGTGAGTGAACACGCATCGGATCGTAGGCGACACCGATTCCACCCTGACAAAGGCGAACCTCTCGAGCTGGACGACCGACTCATGTGCCTTGGATAGCAGTGGTTCTGCAAGTCCGTTCCTCGTGCTGCCGTCGGTCATGAGTACCTCTGCTGGAACGGCGTTTCCTGGGACCCAATGGACAATATGGACCCCTTCCTTGAGAACGGAAAGGTCATTCCCCGCATAGATCATCCTATCGTCTTTCAGTTCCACATTGCATAGATCCTTCAGGCGAAGTCTCGCGGGAGAGTCCTTCAGATCATCCCGGTTGATAAAGACATGTGATCCAGATGCGACCTTCAGTTCTCTGGTCCCACGCTCAGGATGCTCAGGATGAAGCGGGGCCCTTGCTACCAGTTCGGAATCGGTTCCGGAGAGTGTGAATCTGACTGGGTCGTTCACGAAGAAATATCTGTTCGCCCCATCATCGATTAGCTCCCTGTTGAATGTGAATAAGGTCTTCCAGGAGAATTCGATGTCGACTTCTTTGATGCCGGTCTCGACCCAGTAGCGTCTTATGGCCTCTGGCCTGATCCCTCGGCGCCTCATAGATGCGAGCGTGCCCAGTTGAGGGTCGTCCCACGATGTGTATAGGCCCTCCTTGATACCTTTGGCCATCTTTGAAGTCGATAGCTGGGCGTCCTCGACCGATACGCGTCCGTAATGGATGTATTCCGGTTTCTTCCACCCGAAATAATCGTAGATATACTCCTGTCTGTAGGTGTTGTTCAGATGGTCCTTGCCCCGCAGAACATGGGTCAGGTCCAACAGATGGTCGTCTATAGCTACTGACAAGTTCATGAGAGGATAGACCCTGTACTTCGAGCCCGTCCTTGGATGAGGGGTGTCATCTATTCTGAGCGCGACGAAGTCGCGTATGGCGGGATTCGGATGCTGCAGATCGGTCTTGACCACAATTGATGCTTCTTCGGGTTTGTAGGACCCGTCGAACATCCTGTCCCAGCGAACCATCTGCTCATCTAGCGGTTGCTCCCTGTGCTCGCACGCCTTCTTGTGATTCTTCAGATCACGCCAGGCATCGATCTTGCATGTGCAGACATATGCCTTCCCCATCTCGAGAAGCTTCTTGGCAATGTCATAATATATTTCGAACCGGTCGCTCTGTATCACGGTCTTGTGTATCTTGACGCCGAGCCAATCTAGATCTGCGGGTATCGTATCATAACCGGAAGGGTCGACCCTTGCGGGATCGGTATCCTCGAACCTGTTGTAGCATATCCCGCCGTAGCGTTTCACGTACTCATCGTTAAGGACGGCCATGCGACTGTGACCTATGTGGAGAGGGCCGGACGGATTGGGGGCCATGCGCATACGGACCTCCCCCACGACACCCTTGAGATCGGGTAGAGTGTTGTCCCTGTGCTTTGATTCCCGGACCAGCAGTTCTGGAGCGACCTCTTCCAAGGCCTTCCTCTGAGCTTCCGGAGACAGCCCGTTGACTTCGTCAATCACGCCCTTTGCCAGCGAAGACACTTCCTTCGCCTTCGGCCTGAGTTCTGGGTTCTCTGCCATGACCTTGCCCAGAACAGCACCCATCGTGGCTCTGCCATCGTAGAATACGGCGTTCTGGAGGGCATACTTACGCACGATCGATTCTATGTCCACGTCGCCTCGATTGATTGGTACCTATAAGAAGTTTGACCAGCTGATTGTGGGGACCAGTCGAGGAAGCCAGGCACGGTCTTATCCATGTGACCCTGACGAAAGGATAGAAATACGAATTAAATCATCCATCGACCGGTGATCATCTGTCCATGAGGGCGATGCTGGACAAAATGGAAGAGACGGTCGTTATCAAGGGAAGGGTCTCGAAGGAGCTCGAGGTAACGAAGTACCTACTGAAGGCTAGCACAAAGCCGATCCTATTCGAAGACCTCGAAGGCTATACGGCCGTGGGCAACCTATGGTCCACGAGAGAGAGGGTGGCCGCAGCCATGGGAACGACTCCTTCAGAGCTTCCGGGAAAGATGTTGAAAGCCATGGATTCGCCATCACCTCCACAAGAGATAGAGAATGCGCCTTTCGATAGAAACGTGCTAGATGATTTCGATCTTCGAGCATCTGCGATTCCGAGATTCTACAAGACCGATGGCGGAAGATATGTCACCGCGGGAGTCGTCGTCGCGGAGCATGACGGAATCAAGAACATGTCGTTCCACAGATTGATGCTCCTCGATGAGCGCAGATTCGCGGTCAGAGTGGTCCCCAGACACCTACACGCACTGCACAAGCGGGCGAAGACGAAAGGTGAGGAGCTCAAAGTGGCGGTCGCGATCGGCCTATGTCCGGCCGTGATGCTGTCAGCCGCGATGAATCTGGAGCTGGGGAAGAACGAGTTGGATGTGGCCAATTCACTCCGACAGCTGTGCATGAACGAGCCTGTGTATGTCAAGAAGATCAGGAACGGATTATTGGTCCCCGCATTCGCTGAATATGTGTTCGAGGGGAGATTGACCGACAGGACCGATGACGAAGGGCCTTTTGTCGACATCACTGGCACCGTCGACCCTGTCAGGAAACAGCCCGTGATGGAGATCGACAGGATATATCACAAGGACGACCCCATCTTCCAGATGATCCTTCCTGGCTGGGAGGAACACTACCTCATGATGGGCATGCCCAGAGAACCAGTGATTAAGAGGGCGGTCAATGTCGCCGTACCTGAGGTACACGGAGTACGCCTCACGGAGGGCGGGTGCTGTTGGTTGCATGGGATCGTCTCTATCACCAAGCAGAAGGAAGGTGATTCGGTCAACGCCATAATGGCAGCCCTGGGTGCCCATCCATCGATGAAGATGGTCACGATAGTCGATGACGACATCGACATCTACAACGACCAAGAGGTCGAATGGGCGGTGTCGACCAGGTTCCAAGGGCATAAAGGCCTGGTCATGATAGAGAATGCGAGAGGTAGCAGCCTCGACCCGAGTGCCGATGAGACCACGACTAAGATGGGGATCGACGCGACAAAGCCGATGGGGGTCGAAGGATTCGACCGTGTGAAACCAGAGTGACCATTTCGACGTCGAGTGAGCGATGATTCAGGCGCAAACCATTAAATATAGTCCATACCTCACTTCTTACGAAGTGAACCAAATGGTCACCGTCACACCGAAAGCAATAGAGACGATAAAGGCAATCCTAGCCGAGGAGAAGAAGAACGAGCCCATCAGGATTTTCTTTGGAGGGCAATCATGCTCTGGCCCGGCATACATGATGGGGTTCGACAAGCTCACTGAAAACGATGTCGAGATCAAGGTAGATGGGTTCACGCTGATACACGAGAAGACGCTTGGAGAGAACCTCAAGGACGCTGTCGTTGATTCCGTCGAGACCCCACAGGGCCCTGGAGTCGTCATACGGGTGAAGTCCACCGGTGACTCCTGCAGCGGCGGATGCGCAGGATGTCACTAGTTTCGTGGTGCCTACGAGAAAACATTCATAGGCCCAGGCGCGTTGTCAAGAGCTTGTGTTCCTAGAGCACAGGCTTATAAAACCATCCAGCGTGGAGCTTAGGGAGTACCAGGTCAATATCGCGAAGACGGCTCTCTCTGAGTCCACCCTGGTCGTCCTTCCGACCGGACTTGGAAAGACTGTTGTTGCTCTAATCCTAGTGGCAGATAAACTGCTGGCAGGCGAGGGCAAGGTCCTGTTCATGGCTCCGACGAAGCCTCTCGTCGAGCAGCATTCGAAGTTCTTGAGCAACTATCTCCTCGACATCGAACCCACTGTTTTCACCGGGGAGGTGCCCCCAGCTCGTAGGGGGGATCTTTGGCGAGATAGCAGACTGGTCGTCTCCACACCACAGGTGATCGAGAACGATCTTAACGAGGAAAGGATCTCGCTGCGTGATGTTTCGCTCATCGTCTTCGACGAGGCACACAGGGCTGTAGGAGATTATGCCTATGTGTCCATAGGAAAGAGGTTTGCGGAGACAGCTGGGCTCGCCTTGGGTTTGACCGCATCTCCCGGCTCAGACGTGTCCAAGATCGCCGAGGTCTGTGAGAACCTGGCAATGACCAATGTGGAGATACGTTCAGAACTCGATGAGGATGTGGCCAGCTATACACAGGTTGTCAAGACCGAGTTCATAGGCGTCGGGATGCCGGAGGATATGGGCAGGGTGATCTACCTACTCCAGAGGATAATGGACGAGCAGGTGGCGAAGCTATCGGCCCATGGTTATCTCGATCCGAAGAAGCCACCTACCACCAGGGATCTCCTGGAAGCTGGGAAGGTGATTCGCGCCAAGCTGAACGTCGGGACCAAGAATTACCATCTGTTCCAGGATGCGAGCGCCCAGTCGCTGGCAATGAAGATGAACCATGGCATCGAACTGGCTCAGACGCAGGGAAAGGGGGCGTTGGAGAGCTATTTCTCGAAGCTAGTGAAGCAGGGGGAGGAGAAGGGAGGGCCCAAAGCATCCAGGGATCTGATAAAGGATGCGAGGTTCCAGCAGGCCAGAACCCACCTGCATAGCATGCAGAAGGACCACCCCAAGCTGGAGAAGATCGTCCCCATCCTGAGATCACAGTTCCGGAGCAGGCCGGATTCGAAAGCCATTGTTTTCACGCATTACAGGGATACATGTGAGCTCCTCACGCAGAAGCTCACCGATGTGGAGGGGGTTCGACCGGTCAGGTTCGTCGGTCAGGCTAGCAAGGGAGAGGATCATGGGCTCAACCAGAAAGAGCAGAAGGAGATAATCGAGGGGTTCCGTGCAGGGGTGCACAACGTCTTGGTAGCGACATCAATCGCGGAGGAAGGGTTGGACATACCAGCTACGGATCTGGTGGTATTCTATGAGCCCGTCCCATCGGAGATACGCACGATCCAACGAAGGGGCAGGACTGGGAGGAAGCAGGCTGGAAGAGTCATCATATTCGTCACCCGGGACACCAAGGATGAGGCATATCTCTGGTCCAGTCGTAGAAAGGAGATGCAGATGCGGAAGGAGCTCGATTCGCTCAGGAGAAAGCTCAGGCAAAGGAGGGGGCTTCCGGATACACCTTATGCCAGACCAGGACTCTCCAGAGAGACTCTGGAGAAGATGATGTCACCGGACCTTCCGTCTGGACGGGAGGAACTGGCGAGGAAGGTTGCTGACCAGAAGGGGCAGAAGTCACTTGCACAGTATGAGGGGACGCGGAGGCCACCACTCGATATCGCAGTGTCGACCAGGATCAGGGAATCCGCGGTCGCCAAGGGGTTGGAAGATGCAGGATTCAATATATGCCACGATGCCACTGGTGGCGCCGATATTGTCATATCCGAAAGAGTCAGCCTGATCTTCAGAACGATTCGAGATTTCATAATCGGCCTGAATAGCGGCACGATCATCTCCGACCTAGACAGGTTGAGGGGGTCATCGCAGCATCCGATCCTGGTAGTCCAGGGGGAGCAGGAAGGAGAAGGCGACAGGAGACTCAACTCCGCAATCTATGATTTCCTAAATGGACTCATTTCAAGGAACGGATTGACGGTGCTATCGACTGCGAGCCCACAGGAGACCGCATCCGCGATCAAAACCCTTTACGGTCAGGAGAAACCAGACCTTGCTCACACATCGAGATCCAAGCAGACCTCATTCGATTCGCCTGGAGGGCATATGTTCCTCGTCCAGGGTCTCCCGAACGTGTCGGCTACACTCTCGACGAGGCTGATGAAACGATTCGGTTCACCCGATGCGGTATCTAGGGCTAGCGTCGAGGAGCTCATGAAGGTCGATGGAATAGCAAAGATTATTGCAGAAGGCATCCATAATAGTCTCCGGAAGATGGTTGGCGAGGAGTTGGACTGATATGGCAACCAACGAGTGCCCGAGGTGCAACAGCCCCTGCATCATCAAGATCGTTGCGGAATCCAGCGAAGAATGGTGCGAGGTAGATGTCTGCAAGATGTGCGGAAGCATGTATCCAAGAAAGAAGAATGCCAAATCCGCACAGACGAAGGGCGTGACCGCCAAGAAGAAGGCGAAAAAGTCCTCCAGGGCTAGCTCCAAGAGTCCGAAAAAGGCGGCAGCCAGGAAGAAGACGGCAAAGGGCAGAAAACCCAGGTGATTTCTGAGCCAGCATGCCCGTTGCGCAAGCAGCAACGTTTATGAACCCACTGTCCATACGAGGGAATTCGAGGATCATGGAATTCAAGTTGATAGAGAAGAAGAAGGATAGCATCAGAGTGGAGATACTCGATGCCGACGAGACCCTCATAAACCCGCTGTTGCACGAACTGTTGCAGGACAAGAATGTCCAGAACGCAAGATACACAACAGGTCACCCACAGCTGGACAAGCCAGTGCTGACCGTCATTGTCAAGGATGGAAAGCCCCAGGCCGCGCTCAAGAAGGCCGCCAAGGCTCTGGCCAACCAGTACCTCGAGACAAGGCAACTTGTCGAGAAGCAGCTGGGTTGAGCCGTACCGAAGCTTTTACATCCGGATGTCATTCTGAAGATCACATGAGAGAAAGCGAGCTGGGGCTAGAGGCGTTCCTCACTGAGGACCTGCCAGGCATCGGAGGCAGACTCAGGAATACTCCAGACGATTTCAAAGTCGATGAGATCTCCATAAAGCCTCCTGAAGACCCCGAGGGTCGTTTCGTGATTGCGCAGGTTTGGCACAGGAACTGGGAGGCGAACCGACTCGTCAGAAGATTGGCATCGAACCTCCATCTTGGAAGGAATCGTGTGGGGTTCGCAGGGACGAAGGATGGCAGGTCCGTAGCAACCCAGTTGATGTCTTTCAATGCGCCCCTGGAGGATGTGCAGGCCCTCACAATACCCGAGGTCGAGATAAGGGACGTGTACCGGGCCAAACGGATGATCTCGATAGGCGACCTCATAGGCAACAAGTTCGAGATCAGGGTATCGGAGCAGAACCCCGCGGTCGATGTGCGGCGTATCTGCAAAGCGGTCGCCGACAGAGTCGAAGCCATCGGGGGATTCCCGAACTTCTTCGGCATCCAGAGGTTCGGATCGGTGAGACCTATAACGCACCTCGTCGGCAAGGACCTCACCAAAGGGGACATAGAAGGAGCGGTCATGCGCTATGTCGCGAACCCGTTGGACGAGGATTCTGAGATCAATGATGCCCGCAGAGCACTCCAAGAGACTCGGGATTTCGAACGGGCACTCGCCGAGTTTCCCATGAAACTCACATTCGAGAGGATGATGATCGGACACATCAAGGAGCATCCAGGTGATTTCCTAGGAGCTCTGAGGAGACTACCCAGCAACCTCCTGATGATGTTCGTTCACGCATACCAATCATTTCTGTTCAACGAGGTCCTGAGCGAGAGGATGAGGAGGGGCATCGCGATCGATGAACCCGTGGTCGGGGACCTGGTGCTGCCCCTCGACAAGAACGGGCTGCCGGACCATGACAACCCGATTCCCGTCACTGAGGACAACCTGGAGAAGGTGCGGAGGAACGCGAGGGAGAAGAAGGCGTTCGTGAGTGGGCTATTATACGGGACCGATTCCAGCTTCGCGGAGGGGGAGATTGGCGAGATCGAGAGGAAGGTCATAGAGGATGAAGGGGTCTCACGGATGGATTTCCAGATTGTGGGCCTGCGTGAAGCTTCATCCAAGGGGATTAGGCGAGAGTTGTTGGCGCTATGTAAGGACCTAGAGATCGAACACTTCGATGACTCGACAGTGTTCAAGTTCGCGCTGAACAAAGGATGCTACGCAACATGCCTGATGCGCGAATTCATGAAGACTGATATCTCCAAATACTGACAATGCTCACCCAACGGACCGAAGCCATTTTGTAGAGGGCATAGCGCTCATAGGTGTCGAGTGATTCTGTCGTGGCGAGGAACGATAAAAAGAAGAAGATGCGCAAGGTACTGACATGCCCACAGTGCGGCTCAGCAGACCTATACTACGAAGCTGCCCTGATCACCGGGTACAAGTACCACTGCAAGAAGTGCAACTACATAGGCGCCTTCGTCGTCGAGAAAGAAATCGAAGAGAATGGGTTTGATTGATGCCGCAAGCAGGGCCTCGGAGGATATCCGATCCGGCCCTCAGGCGAACATCGGGCCGGATTCCATCGCCTTCTGGTCATCCTCGTCGAGCACCTTGTTGATGGCCTTCTCGAAATCGACCATGGAGACAATGTCACGGCTCTCTCTTATGGCGAACATCCCGGCCTCTGTGCAGACGGCTTTGATGTCGGCACCTGTCGCACCATCAGACTTGGATGCCATCTCCTCGAGGTTGACCGACTCGTCGAGGTTCATACGTCGGCTGTGTATCTTGAATATCGCGGCTCTCGCCTCGTAGTTCGGAATCGGTATCTCGATGATCCTGTCGAACCTTCCGGGTCTCAGCAAGGCCTCGTCAAGTATATCGGGGCGGTTGGTGGCACCTATGATCTTGACCTCACCCAATGGGTTGAAACCGTCGAGTTCGGCCAGAATCTGCATGAGTGTGCGTTGGACCTCGCGATCGCCGGAGGTTGCGAGCTCAAGCCTCTTAGCGCCCACGCTGTCCAGCTCATCTATGAACACGATGGACGGGGCCTTCTGCCTGGCGAGATCGAATAGTTCCCTCACCAGTCTGGCACCCTCTCCGATGTATTTCTGCACCAACTCCGATCCGACGAACCGGATGAATGTGGCATTGGTCTGCTTCGCGACGGCCTTCGCCAGGAGCGTCTTACCAGTGCCCGGTGGACCGACTAGAAGCACGCCCTTCGGCGGGTCTATACCCACTTTCTTGTAAAGCTCCGGTCTGAGAAGTGGGTCTTCCACGGCTTCCCGTATCTCTATGATCTGGTCCTGCAAGCCTCCGATATCCTCGTAGACCGTATCCGGCTTCGCTATTATCTCGGCGCCGACTACGATGGGGTCCAAGGATGGGGGCAGAACGCCCATTACCGCAAGCGTCTGCTTGTTCAGAGCGACTCTGGCACCAGCTATCAACAAGTCGGATGATACGTAATCTGATGTGCTCACAACGAAGTCTGGTCCGGTCGAACTCTTGACGACTACCCGGCCGTCAGCGAGTATGTCCTTGATCTGACCTATTATGAGTGGTGGGGTCTTCAATCGCTCAAGCTCGGCTTTGAGTCTCTTGAGTTCCTTCTGAAGGCGAATGAGCTCACCTTCAACGAACCTCTTCTCGCCTTCGCTTCTGCGAGCTTCCTCTACGAGTTCGAGGTTACGCTCCTCAAGGACCGCAATTCTCCTTTGTATTCCTTCAAACATCTCAGCGGATTGGTCCTGTTCCAATATGATGCACCCCATTTTTCATGTCAAATCCGAGCTGGCAACGATATAAGGTTAAATACGCTATTTAGCCTTTGCTGGTTCACGCAAGAGGCTTGGTTTTCATGATTTGTGAGATGTGCGGGAAGAACGTCACCTTCTGCAAGAAGGTGACCATCGAAGGCGTGCATCTTGAAGTTTGTACCGAATGTGCAAAATTCGGCACGGAAGCACGAAAAGAGAAGGGCAAAGAGGTCGCGGGACCGAAACCGGTGATAACGCAGCGATTGGAGTCCCGGGAGAAGAGATCTCGACCGCGAGATATTTACGAAGGCGTGGAGAAGGATCTCGTCGACGATTATACGGAACGCATCCGCGATGGTAGACAGGGCAAGGGACTGTCCCAGAAGGATCTGGCTGCACGCCTGAACGAACGAGTGACTATCATCAGCAAGATCGAGACCGGTGACATGAGACCTGACGAGAAGCTCATCGTCAAGCTTCAGAAGGAGCTAGGCATAGTCCTCAAGGAGAAGGTCTCGACCGTGGTGGCGGCCAAGGAATCGGGTCCGAAGACCCTCACCCTGGCCGATCTGATAAAGATGCAGAAATGATACGCCCTCATTCTGCGGAGGCATCCCTGCTCATGACCGCGGACATGGCTCTGTCCAGGTGAGACTTGTCGACCTGCAGTCCATACGATGATGCTACGAGCAATGCGGCGGGCTCGATATCGATACCAAGCAGCTCCTGCTTCTTGTTGACCTTGGACACGACCTCTCTCTTAGGCACGGATTTCGTTCTCACGATACTCTCCACTATCTCGGAGAATAGATCCTGGGAACGCTTCGCACCCATCGTTATGACGTCTGAGCTCGGTTTGAAATCAAGGGGCACCTCGGCAGATGTCCAATCAAAGGTCGGCATCAGGCTGCCGTTCTTCTTCTCCAAGAATCCATCCGAGAGCCCTGCATCCATCAGTTTCTGGGCATCCTTCGGAGAGAACCATCTCATATCCATCGATGCCGAGAACACAAACTCGCGCTCCGACAAAACATCCTTACCCTTGCGCTTGTAAAGGACCGCGATACTCTTCTGCAAATCATTCATTCGTTACCATGCTCCCGAAATCCTCTGTTACGATGTAGTCGACCTCAAGACGTTCCAGTGCCGGTTGGTCGGTCATCGTCGCGAAGACTCCAAGGGTGAATCCGAGCTCCCTCTTGGCCTTAGATGCATCTTCGGCCAGTTCCCACGGGACGAGTACGTTGGATATCCCTATCTCCAACACGTCCCGAGAAAGGTCGAAGATGGCCCTGCCAGCGATTGAGGGGTCAAAACTCACGATCCCATCCCGGTAGTCTGCTTTGAAGGTAATGTTCTCGGACAACTTAAATGCTATCCCAAGCTCTTCGAGGCTGACGAGTGTTGCGGTGCCGACGACGGCGTTCTCCGCGCCCGTTATGAGCAGGTCTATGACGTTCTGACCGAACCTGAGCCCACCCTCATACATCGTGGGTATTCCTTCACATATCTCGCGCGCGACGTCGAGCTGAGGCTTGTTCTTTGTGATTCCGTCAACATCAGACAGGTACAACATGTCGAATTTATCGGAAAGCTGCGCGACGATATCTTCTGTCGACCCTTTCGGGTACGCGCGTCTCAGAAGGCTCCGACCATCCAATGTCATGCTCGGAATGATTCTCATGAACAAGGAGCCGCAGAAGGTCTCCACATAGATAAACGTGACCGCATCGAATGGATTTGACATGATTCATACCAGATAACCGGGATAGAGATATGATGCAAAACCGATGCCCTCGAGCCAAGTAATAGACCCTTTGAAATCGGCTTCCTCGTAATCGATGACAATGATTAGACCATATCTTGAGACCACGATGAAAATAATGGGATCGCAGGAACTGGATGATTCGAACTCATTCTAACCACCGAATACAGAAGTAGCAACGGTTATATAGAAGCACTAACATATACGAACTCCTAACCCCGCGATAGGGGGGAGGAACTGGTCAATCCAGATTGATTAAGCGGAGGTATGAAATTGATAGGCCAAACACCCATTTTCATATTGAAAGAAGGAACCAAGAGAGAGAAAGGAAAAGGCGCGCAGTTCAACAACATTTCTGCAGCCAGAGCAATCGCCGATACAGTCAGGAGCACATTGGGCCCGAGGGGCATGGACAAGATGCTCGTTGACAGCATGGGTGATGTGGTAATAACGAACGATGGAGTGACTATCCTCAAGGAGATAGACATCGAGCACCCCGCGGCCAAGATGATCGTCGAGGTCGCCAAGACACAGGACGAGGAATGCGGGGACGGAACCACGACCGCAGTCATCCTTGCCGGTGAACTCCTGAAGAAGGCTGAGGCACTCATTGAACAGAACATACACCCAACGGTCATATCCGGCGGGTACAGACTCGCGGCGCTGAAGGCGAGAGAGTTCCTTGATGAGATATCCATCAAGGTGGATTCCAAGGACAGGGACGTGCTCATCGACATCGCAAAGACAGCAATGATATCCAAGAGCGTCGCCGGATCCAGGGAATTGCTGGCAAAGGTAGCATTCGATGCGGTCTCAGCTGTCGCTGAGAAGAACAGCGAGGGAGCATGGACGGTCGATGAGGACGACATCCAAATCGTGAAGAAGCAGGGTGGCTCCACGGATGACACCACAATGATCGCAGGAATCATCGTCGACAAGGAAGCAGTTCACCCAGCGATGCCGAAGAAGGTCGAGAAGGCGAAGATCGCGCTCGTCGATTCGGCGCTCGAAGTCAAGAAGACCGAGATAGACGCGAAGATCGAGATAACCGACCCGAGCCAGCTGCATGCGTTCCTCGATGAAGAGGAGAACATGCTAAAGAAGATGGTCGAGACCGTCAAGAAGTCCGGCGCGAACGTGCTGTTCTGCCAGAAGGGCATCGACGATCTCGCACAGCATTACCTGTCGAAGGCCGGAGTATACGCGGTCCGCAGGGTCAAGAAGAGCGATATGGAAAAGCTCGCCAAGGCCACAGGCGCGAACCTCGTGACCAAGCTCGACGACCTGAAGGCAGATGACCTCGGTGTCGCCAATATGGTCGAAGAGAAGAAGATCGCTGATGACAAGATGACCTTCGTCACCGGATGCAAGAACCCGAAGGCCGTATCGGTATTGATCAGGGGCGGCACGGAACACGTGATCGATGAGGTCGACAGGTCCCTGAACGATGCGATAAGCGTCGTATCGGTAGCATTCGAGGATGGAAAACTCGTTACTGGCGGAGGTTCCGCAGCAGCCGAGCTGGCGCTCAGGTTGAGAGACTTCGCGGCTACCGTTGGTGGCAGGGAACAGATCGCAATCGATGCTTTCGCTAGCGCTCTGGAAGTCATTCCGACAGCACTTGCGGAGAACGCTGGTCTCGACCCGATCGATGTACTGATCGAGCTCAGACAGGCGCACAAGGCTGGGAAGAAGAATGCCGGCATCAACGTCTTCACGGGAAAGATCACAGACATGAAGAAGGAGAAGGTGCTTGAACCGATTCGCGTCGGAAGACAGGCGATCAGCTCCGCGACAGACGCTGCCGTCATGATCCTGAGGATTGATGACGTCATAGCATCCAGGGGCGGTCCGAAGGGACCACCTGGCGCAGGCGGTCCTGGCGGAGACATGGGTGACTTCGAATAGACGAAGACCTAAACCCCTTAAACCCATTACTTTCGTGAAAGGGTCATGAGGCCCTGGATTGCACTGGAGGCAATCAGTGATGGCTAACGATGAGACAAATGATACTGAGCACGCCGGCTCGAAGGAAGGGTGTGGTTCCGATGAGAAAGCCCCTCGGATACAGGACCCAGTATCAGAGTTGGACGGAAGGATAGAGGACTTGACCGATACTCTTTTGCGTCTCCAGGCAGATTTCGACAACTATAAGAAGCGCGTCGCGAAGGAATGGAATGAAAGGGCAAAGACCGCAACTGAGGGGCTGGTGCGCGACCTGCTCCCTGTACTGGACACCTTTGACAAGGCCTTCGAGGATACGCAAAAGACCGATGATGCAGATCATGACAGGAAAGGGCTCGAAGGAATCCATAGACAACTCCTGCAAATCATCCAGAGGCAAGGTTTGAGAGAGATAAGAACCGATTGCGGGTTCGATCCGTTCGAGCATGAGGCACTGATGCGAGCAGAATCCGAGGATGCAGATGACGGAAAGATACTCGAGGTGTACCAGAAAGGCTACAGCCTTGGAGGGAAGGTCATCAGACCGGCCAAAGTGAAAGTAGCCAAGAGGACCGAACTGGTCGAAATCACCGAACCGGACGATGACAATCACGATAATCCAGATGACGAGAAATCAGAATAGAACAGAAGAAATGAGAGGTGAGTGAAGAATGGCAGAATCTAAGACCAAGGTCATAGGAATAGACCTGGGCACGAGCAATTCGGCAGCTGCTGTGGTAGAGGGTGGCAGGCCGACGATAATACCGAGTGCAGAGGGAACCAGCTTGGGAGGCAAGGCGTTTCCGTCGTATGTCGCTTTCACGAAGGATGGGCAGATGCTGGTAGGCGAACCAGCCAGGAGGCAGGCGGTCTCCAACCCGGAAGGAACGATAATGACGATCAAGCGGAAGATGGGGACGGACTACAAAACCAAGGTGCACGGAAAGGAGTACACGCCCCAACAGATATCCGCGTTCATACTGCAGAAGATAAAGCGCGATGCTGAAGCGTACCTCGGCACAAAGGTCGAGAAGGCAGTCATCACCGTCCCGGCATACTTCAACGATAACCAGAGACAGGCGACCAAGGATGCTGGAATGATAGCTGGCCTCGATGTGGTGAGGATAATCAACGAACCAACCGCGGCTGCCCTGGCATACGGGCTGGACAAGTCCGAAAAGGAACAGAAGATACTCGTCTTCGATCTGGGCGGCGGCACACTCGATGTCACCATAATGGAGTTCGGCGATGGAGTCTTCGAAGTCATATCCACGAGCGGTGACACCCAGCTGGGCGGTACCGACATGGACAACACGATGGTGGATTACATCGCCAAGGAGTTCAAGGCAGACTCCAGCATGGATATCACAAAGGACAAGATGGCGATGCAGAGGGTCAGAGAGGCGGCAGAGAAGGCAAAAATAGAGCTGTCCTCCACACTCGAGACAGAAATAAACCTCCCATATCTCAGCGCTGACTCTTCGGGGCCAAGGCACCTTACTATGAAGCTCACAAGGGCGAAGCTGGAAGAGCTGGTCAAGCCAGTTGTGGATAAGTGCCGTGGACCGACTATGCAGGCGCTTGAGGATGGAAAGCTAAGTGCAGACAAGATAGACAAGGTCATATTGGTAGGCGGTCCAACGAGGATGCCGATCGTACATAGGTTCGTCGAGGGAGTCGTCGGACCCAAGATCGTGAGAGGTGTGGACCCGATGGAATGCGTCGCCATGGGTGCTTCCATACAGGCAGGCATAATCGAGGGAAGTGTCACTGATATACTACTGCTCGATGTGACGCCTCTGTCATTGGGCGTCGAGACCCTCGGAGGAGTGTCCCACAAACTCATCGAAAGGAACACGACCATACCGACTAGGAAGAGTGAAGTCTTCTCCACAGCCGCGGACGGACAGACAAGCGTCGAGATCCATGTCTTGCAGGGAGAGAGACCGATGGCCGCGGATAATGTCACGCTTGGCAATTTCCACCTTATAGGAATACCTCCGGCCCCGAGGGGCTTGCCCCAGATCGAGGTCACCTTCGACATCGATGCCAATGGCATAATCGATGTCAGCGCGAAGGATCGAGGAACCGGCAAGGAGCAGAAGATAACTATCACGGCCACAACGAAGCTCGGCAGGGAAGACATCGACAAGATGGTCAAGGACGCAGAGAGATTCGCGGACGAGGATCTCAAGCGTAAGGAGAAGGCGGAACTGAGGAACAAGGCTGAGCAGAGGACATACGAGGTAACGCACATCCTGGAAGAGATGGGAGATAAGGTGCCACAGGACCTCAAGGAGAGCTTGACCAGACTATCCGAAGAGGTCAAGACCGCCCTAGCAGGCGAAGATCTGGAAATCATCAAGCAGAAGCTGGAGGAGCTAGACAAGGCTCTGCTGGAGATCGGCAAGAAGGTCTATGAGACCGCCCAGCAGGCGGCATCCCAAGAGCCCCAGACGCCTCCACCCAGTGGAGACGAGCAATCAGGTGGCGGTGATGACGGTTATGTGGACGCTGAGTACAAGATCGTCGACGATGATGACAAGAAGTGACCCAAACCTCTTTTTCCTATTTCCTCATTCTCTCGAACCGAATCGACTGAGAATGTAATGAGACGGTGATGATGCGATGGTCCAGAAGAGAGACTACTACGAGGTACTAGGGGTATCTCGAAACGCCGCGAAGGATGAAATCAAAAAGGCGTACAGAAAACTGGCCATGAAGTATCATCCTGACACCAACAAGGAGGATCCAAAGCAGGCAGAGGAGAAGTTCAAGGAACTCTCTGAAGCCTACGAGGTCCTCGCAGACGATGAGAAGAAGACCAGATACGACCAGTACGGACATGAAGGCGTCCAGAGCACATTCAGAGGCGGTGGCTTCGACTGGTCGGATTTCACGCACTTCGGGGATATCAGCGACATATTCGGTAATTTCTCAGGCTTTGGCGGGAGCATTTTCGATCAGTTCTTCGGCGGAGGGATGAGACGAACAGGCCCCGTCGAAGGTAGGTCTCTCAGATACGACATTGACATACCTCTTGAGGAAGCGGCGACTGGAATCGAGAAGGAGATCAGGGTGCCGCACAGCATCGCTTGCAAGACCTGTGGGGGTATCGGGGCCAAGAAGGAGGACGTCAAGACATGTCCGACCTGCAAGGGGGCGGGACAGGTTCAGAGAGCGCAAAAGCGCGGAAACACATCTTTTGTGACTATCGGCAATTGTCCGACCTGCAGAGGGAGAGGAAACCAGATCACGAAGAACTGTCCAGATTGCCAGGGACATGGAGTTGTCCAGACCACATCGACCTTGAAGGTATCGATCCCGAAGGGTGCCGAAGAGGGCATGCGTCTTAGGATAAGAGGGGCTGGCGAGGCCGGCCCCAACGGAGGTCCGCCAGGGGACCTGTATATCATAATCCATATCGACGAGCATTCCGTGTTCGCACGGGATGGAAGAGACCTATGGCTGGAGACACCGATCACTTTCACACAGGCGGCTCTGGGAGCACAGATCGACGTGCCCACGCTCAATGGGACCGCGAGAGTTACGGTACCACCAGGAACCCAGACGGGCACCGTTTTCAGACTCAAAGGAAAGGGCGTGCCGGACCTGAGAGGCCACGGCGAGGGGGACGAATTCGTGAAGGTCACGGTCCAGATACCGACCAAGTTGACATCTGAACAGAAGGATCTCATGAAGCGACTGGGGGACTCACTCGGTGATTATGGCCGAGGGGACACGAAGAAAAACAGATTCAGCAAGTTCGGTCGGAAGATATGAACGAGAATCGCTCTCACACCGGGGCACAGAGCAGATAGACGTCAGAGAATCGAACCGTGTTCGGGAGAGATCCGCGACATCCAGAGATTGAGCAGAATGGAGAGAGATGGATCCATCACAGTCTCCAAAAACCTCGCCGCCCGGGTCGATGTATCTCGCTCACGGAAGCAATCGAATTGCGGAAGAACGGCGATCACTAGCTAGAACAGATGGTCGTCCGTCAAGCGGGACTCCCCGCCGACACCGCATCTGATGATCTCAAGACCCACATCCTTCAATCTTGTCTCAACCTCGGCGATGCGCTCTGGATGTGTGTTGACGTATACGGTGGCGCCAGTATCTATCGAGAAGTATGCGGGGACCCCTTCGGATCGCATCTTTCTGACCTCGAGTATCACCTTCACAGTCTCTGGTCTCCAAAGGATCATCTCATCTATGCCAGTCATCGTTATTCCGTGCAGGATAAGAGAGTCCCTCTCAGCCAGCATCCCTACGCGGTCGATATCCCTCTTCGTGATGGCGTTCTCCATCTCTGAGAGGGCGCCATGGACGTATGCGAGTCGCGAATGGAAGAAGGGTGATCCCAGCACCGATCTATGCGCATTCTCCGTGTACTTGAAAGCAGGGATGAGAGCTACCAGGATCCCCATCTCGAAATCCTCGGACGCGATCTGGTATGAATACGATTCCTCATCCTCATGCCCAGCCTTCCATCTGGAGAATCCACCGGTGACCGAGCGCGATGCGGATCCTGCACCACGACGCGCAATGATGGAAATCTGTTCAAGGGACAGATCCAGCTTTGCAGCATCGCATGAAGCTACCGCGAGCGCAGCGAATCCTGAGGCCGACGATCCCAACC
Source organism: Thermoplasmata archaeon (assembly GCA_014859835.1). Taxonomy (GTDB): domain Archaea; phylum Thermoplasmatota; class Thermoplasmata; order UBA10834; family UBA10834; genus UBA9653. The sequence continues at coordinate 66,540 of JACZKW010000104.1, forward strand.
CCACGTTCGATGGAAAGTTATTCTTCGAGACCATCCTGAAATGGTCTTCGATACTGGCTCTCGCCCGTACAACATCAACGACTGAAAGTACCCTCTCGAGCTCCCTCCCAGTCAGAGTGCGTGAGTCGACCTCCGCAACATCCTCTTCGAAATCGCCGAATTCAATAGTCGTGTGGCTCGCTGTTGGAGATGTGGAAACTGATATAGAATCGTGATACGGCAGTCGGAGCCGCTCGTCCTTAAGCCCGTGATATTTGATTAGCCCTTGAATCGGATACGCCATGGCTGATGATTTCATCGTCTCACCTCACACATCGAAGAGTACGACCAGTGTCTTATGAGCATCGTTGAATTCTAGCTTGTGATAGGTCACACCCTTTACGACAGAACGTTTCGTATGTCGCTCGTCATCGAATTCCTCCCCATGGATATGTGCATCCAGTTTGTTTCCATCCATGGTGATGTCGAACCTGCTGAACACCAAGTTCTCGGCATCATGCAAGAAGAGCAGTTCCTGCAAGAAGTCAACGAGAAGCTGTTCCCTTGTCCCCGCTTCAATCTGTATCCTCATCTCGCCAGTCGGCTGTATCTTGCTCACATCGGTAATCTGATCGAATAAAGCGTATGCCGCGTTCGCGAATCTCTCCTCCAATGTCTCCCCATGGACTTCGACCATCGCATCGGCAGTGTGTTCCAACAGCCTGTATCTCATGCAGATTGACAGTGGACTTGAGCATATATCAACTCTATGCTTCAAACCGTGATTGGTGATGATCACATAGGTGAGATATCTGGCATTGCTCACATCGAGGGTTCTGAGACCTGCAGATTGCTCGTCCGTGTTCGATCAGATTGATATGGAATGGATAGAACCTCCGTAAAGGCACAATCTTCGCAAGCTCCTCCTGGGCAGGCTCTCTGGAGGTCTTCTCGCTGATCAATCCGATCCTGCGGGACACTCTATGTACATGAGTGTCGACGGGGAATGCAGGCATTCCCAATGAGAACAGCAGAACAATCGCGCGAGTCTTTGGTCCCACGCCTTTCATTCCAGCAAGCCATCTGTCCGCCCCTGAAGGCGTCATCTGCCTTAGAAAACCCAGCTCTAGCTCTCCCCGCTCGGACCGAATATACTCAAGGGCATCCAATATCCTATGCGCCTTGATCTCGGCTAACCCCCCTGAGCGAATTATCTTGGCGATTCTCGCTGAGTCCTCGCACTCCATGGACTCCCATGTCGGATATTCCTTCTTCAGGGCCAGGTAGCTCCTATGAGAATTGAGATCGGTCGTATTCTGAGAGAGTATGGTCTCGACCAGGGTATCGAGTGGATCGTCATTTGGGACAACCTTGTCGTCACCATAGCATTTTACGAGCAGACTGTCGATCACAGCCGCCTTCTTCTTCGCATCTCGTCGTGATGCCTGCATCGATATCCTCAGCCAGTCGTCACTTTGACATTGCTGAATCTAATGCTAGGCATTAGATTATTGCCATAATCCGTGATATCGGCACCTATCCGTGAGATTCCTTTGATGAGTTCCAACAGATTTCCAGATATCATGACTCCCCTCACCCCACCGACTATCTGTCCCTTACGTATCTTCAGACCCGGGTTCGCAACGAAGGAGAAATCACCCGTCTCAAGATTGCTCGTATGGACGCCCTGACCAGACCATACGAGATATCCATCGTCGACCTCCGCAACAAGATCCTCGAGCATCCCACTACCAGGTCGGATCTGGAGGTTCAGGGGAGATGAGGATACTGCCCCGGTTAGCAGGTTCCTGACAGCGTTCCCAGTCGATGACCTATGGGCCTTCGCGCCATAGTAGTTGTCCCAGACAAAACCGTTCACGACACCTTCTTTTATCAGCGTCTTCTTCTTCGTCGGCATGCCTTCATCATCGAACTGCTTGGATCCGCCTGCACCGCTTAGAACAGGATTATCATAGATCGTGAGTTCCTTGGGGGCAATCTGCTCCCCCAATAATTCCGATAGAAACGAATTCTTTCTAATGACGCTCTGGCCGGACAAGGATTTCTGCATCATTATGTTCAAAAGGCCGGAGTCACTGTCCCCGAGTGCGGCCGGACTGAAAACTACATCACATTCACCGGTATGGGACCCTGCTATGACCGAGGATTTGAGTGCGATCTCGGCACTGTTTCGACCGATTTTCTCGAAGTCCATATTCGTCGAACGAGACATCGATCCCTGAGCGGACTCCGCTGTGACCGATGACCCACTTCCCCAGAGCGACACACAGAAGGCCTGCAGTGCGGTCTCCCGCCTATGAGCTTCTATTCCGGACGAATTGAGCACGCCTGTCGACTGGATTGAACATTCCACACCTCCAAGGGTGACGGAAATGGGTTCAGCGACCGATCGGGCACCTTCTATCATCGTCTCGGCCATATCCTTTAGCCCGTCGAGTTCAAGAGAGATGAGTCCGGAATCGAACAGACCCTTGACCTCAGGATACTTGCCCTTCGAGCAGGGGAATCCAGGCCAATCCAAATCCGGTTGGTTAGAAGCTGTGAGGGCTTTCGCGCTGCGCATGCACCTCTCGATGTCCTTCGATCTGAACGAACTGCAGAATGATGCGCCTGCCCTGGCATCGCGGACCACCCTAATTGACAGACCAGTGCTCTCGACGACAGTAGCCGAGTTGATACGGTTCGTATCAATCATCAGGTATCGGGAGGATTTCGAATACGCGAAGGCTTCGAACTCATTCAAGCCCAGCCTTCTCGCATGATCAGGGATGGTTTCAAGGACTTCTCTCAACTGGGTCTCCTGCCCGAGCGGTTTGAGGGGCATCATCCAGACCCCCCGAAGACGATAGCTCCTTTCTTCAGACTCATATGAGGACCACCATCGCTGGTCGCCATATACTGGAATAATTTCCCGCAATAACTCGATTCGATTTCGAAATCATCTCCAAGGCCGTCGATCATCTGCAACGAATCGACTGCAATCCCGCTGAGCGCGAGGTCGCGGACCGGCTTTGATATCTCGCCATCACGAATCTCATAGCATTCTTGGATACCGACCTGAAAACTCGAATTGGTCTCGGTCTGGCCGCCTTTGACGTCCACACAATAGTAACCGAACTTCTTGCCCTCAAGTAATTCATCGAGAGACATGTCGCCCCTTGCAAAGTATGTGTTCCTCATCCTGATTATTGGGGGCGCCCGGTAGGATTCCGCTCGTGCGTTTCCTGTTGGAGGGGTCCCGAGGCGGGCAGCCCATTCTCGGTCCGTCATCTGCTCGCCCAGAACCCCGTTCCGTATCAGGACCGCATCTCTCGCAACCACACCCTCGTCATCAATCTTGATGTTGCCAAAACCATCGTTGATTGACGGGGAATCTAGTATCGTGATGTTCTCCGGAGCAACCCGCTTTCCTTCAAGGTCACCGAAGGCACCGGTGGAGAAGGAATCCGCTTCGGCAAGATGTCCGAGCGCCTCATGGGCGAGCATGCCAACGACTCTTGGGGAAAGGATGCACGGAAATGTCCCGCGTTTCGCAGGAATTCCATTCATCTGACCCTGAATACGTTTCACCAGTCTATCAGTTATCGTTTTCGCAGTCTCTTTCTTCTCGAAGAAGTCCCAACCACGAGTCACTGTTCCCACTTCGTCCCTGGACGAAACGGAACGACCAGCGACCCGCCCTGATGCGGCGGTCATAAGATCCGCAAGTGAGACATCGGTCACAACACATGTCCCCTCACTGGTGACCAGCAGTTTCTGACCAGATGTATCACGATAGTTCGTCACGGATGTCGTGATCCTCGAATCGGAATGGATTACACCCAGACATATCTCCTTCAGGAACGAGATCTTTTCATCCATATCGATTTCCTGGAGAGGTTTCCGCGTGCGCGAGCGCACATGCCGCTGAACCGGCTTGATCATACACAATTCGGCAGGAGCCTCACCTTCCCTAGGTGGGACTACTGATGCGGCTTTCGCAGCATTCCGTATAGTTGATTGGATGTCTCGGAAACCATCGGATACAGAGAAACCCCAGCAACCATTATTCAATACACGCGCGGAGTGCCCTGACTCATATCTGCGGGAAATCACTTCAACGCCCGAATCGCGTTGATCTATAGCAGTGTGAACTGTGGATTCCGCCCTCAATTCGACATAATCGAGGGAGCTGCATAATCGTGACCCCAAAGCTTTTGCCAGGCGGTCAGGGAGGTCGCTCATCGAGAATAGGTACTATAGTTCCTATTCAAAAAGGATGCTACATAGATGCATATACCAGTTCCATGCAGGAACGATGATTGTTGCCTCTGGTTCTGTCAATTATCGGGCGGTGGTCATCATGACCGCCCGACCGATCGACTCGTCCCATTCGGCTCCGACCGTGCGCCCTTAGCTGGGTCGTAGAGGGCGGTCATCATCACTTCATGCTGGAACGCGCCGGGGCTGAACCGTAAGCCCCCTGCCACCCCGTCCGGGAAGGCGGTCTGCAGCAGGTTTATGTCGGCGTTGACATGCCTATATACAGAACCGTTGCCTCTGAAAGCTTTTATATCCCTCGGGATTTCCTCCAAAACGTGAAGATCTGCGTCATCGGATGTGGCGCGATTGGCACGACAATCGCGAAGGCAGTGGACGACTTTCCAGAGGTGGAAGTCACATACCTGACTGATCGGTCCCAGGAATGTGCGACCAGGCTTCAGGAGCATACGAAGAAGGTCGTCTATGTTCCAGATATTGTGCCAATCCTTGGGGAGATCGGATTGGTGGCCGAGGCTGCCAGTCAAGACGCTGCCAGATATTATGTACCCCTCGCTCTTTCGGCCGGGGTGGATGTTCTAGTCATGAGCGTCGGAGTCTTCCAGGACGAAGAGTTCCAGGCGGACACTTACCGATTATCGAAGAGAAAGGGTGCCAAGATATTCATCCCGAGCGGGGCCATAGGAGGGATCGACGCCCTTTCCTCGGCGAGCATGGAGGAGATAGATGAGGTGACGCTCACGACTACGAAACCTCCATCGGCCTTCGGTCCCAGCGCATATCTGGAATCCAAAGGGATCATCCCCTCAGAAATCCGCGTAAGAACGGAGCTGTTCCACGGTTCTGCCAGAGAGGCGGTCAAATACTTCCCCCAGAACATCAATATCGCCGCCACGATATCGCTTGCAGGGGTCGGTTTCGAGAGAACCACGATAAGAATAGTCTGCGACCCGCAGGTGAAGACCAACGAGCATAATCTGAGGGCGAAGGGGAAGTTCGGCGAGCTGGATGTGGTAACGAGAAACCTACCATCGCCGCGCAATCCGAAGACGAGTTACCTGGCAGCATTGTCCGCAATATCGGCCATACGGAAGATCACGGGACATATGTGGGTTGGAGTCTAGGCTCACTAACCTCTTATATCGTGATGCATATTATTCTGCCAGTGATGACTTGTCTACGAAGGAAAAGTGCATCTTTGCATCTATGAAGACAGAAGTGGATGCCGTTGTGCTCATGAATGGTACGGACCCGAACCTGGACACGAGCTTCTTCTATTCCACGGGCATTCCGAACGGCCTTTTCGAGGGATGCATAGCCATCGTCACCCCTAAGAAGACCGAAGTGATCAGCTCGGAGCTGGAAGAACTCAGCGCAGTGACCTCGGGAGTTAAAACGGCGGTGTTCGAAAGCACTGAACACCGCACCAAGTTACTAGAAAGGAAGCTCAAGGGGTACCGGGCGGTAGGCATCAACGCGCGTGAACTGACACACGCCAATTATCTCAAGATCAAGAAAGCGGCCAAGGGAATCAAGTTGCTCGATGTCTCACAGGACATCGAGAACGCTCGGATGCTGAAGCAGCCCGATGAAATCGTCAGGATCAAGAAAGCCTGCAAGATCGCGACATTGGTCGCTGAGAAGATACCGGAGATGGTCTCGGAAGGGGACACTGAGACCGAAGGGGCCGCGGAACTCAATCATATGATGATGAGACTCGGAGCCACTGGACCAGCTTTCGTCACCGCGGTTGCTTTTGGTGCGAGTAGCGCTGAACCGCATTACTATCCCGGTCAGAAGAAGCTGAGGAAAGGACAATTCGCCTTGTTCGATTTTGGCGCTGAGTACAAGAGATATGTATCGGACGTAACCAGGACTTTCATACGTGGAGAGCCGAATCCAAGGCAGAAGGAGATGTACGAGACGGTCCTGGAAGCACAGATGGCGGCCATCGACGCAATACATGCGGGTGTCAGTGGAAAGGAAGTGGATCTGGTGGCCAGGAGCATCATCGACAGGAGCAAGTTCAGAGGGCGATTCATCCATAGCACGGGACACGGTCTGGGAATGTCCGTCCATGATCCCGGGGCGATATCATACGCAAGGGACATGGTCCTTAAGGAAGGAATGGTCCTGACGGTCGAACCCGGAGTATACATAAAGGGGTTCGGTGGGGTGCGTATCGAGGACGATGTGCTGATTACAAAGAAGGGCTGCCAGATACTCACTCCGTGCACAAAGGAGTTCAGGAGCATCTAGAAGATTGCCAGCATACGTATATCGAAGAATCGTTGCGCGATCTCCTCAACCAAATAGATTAGGATGACCCCTAGAAAAGAAATGACCAGAGAAGCAGCCCAATCATCGGAGACCGGAAGTTCCTCCACCAGGACGAATCTGACGACCACGACGAGCACTACGAAAGCGAGCAACAACCCGAGGTCTCCGAAATCCGCCTCCGAGGCGATGTTTCTGAGAAGCGGAATCACCAGGACGGCCATGAAGGACACGAGCACAAGGCGCAGAGCATAGGATCCGTCCATCGACCAATCTCCACCCACCAGAGACGCGCTGACGAAGAAGATCAGTGTCACGAGTATCAATGCTATGATCAGTACGACAAGTTGCTCGATGCTCATGGTCCTACCACTATTGGGACGACCGTCTCCAACATATGTTACTTTCGCTTCCCCTTCCTCTTTATCCTTGGGATCGCCAGTATCTCCCGTATTTCGAAGTCGAAGAAGGAGTTTGCATGCGCGGGCCTGACGACGCATGCGGTATCTGCCCCGGTGCCAGTGCCCCCGATGGCCATGACCTCGAGGTCTCCGCATGGAATAGCACCAGTATCAGCGGCCATCACGGTGATCTCGACGCATACTTTTAGACCTTGGCCGAAGAGGGCTCGCAACGATTCCGAAATCACCTCCACTCGAGATGCGCCACCTAGCTTTCTCGTGATGGAACGTTCGATGCCAGATAACACGTGTGACGCTCTCACGATCCGAACGCCTTTGGACCTGAGTGAATCCTCGACATCCTGTCCCATCTCGCATTCTCCCTCTGTCTTGAATCCGCAATGATGGGTGACGGCGACGACATTGATGGGTCTGTCTCCAACTCTGGAAAGCAACCTCTCGACAGTATACCCGGAATTGCTGGCAACGACAATGTGTGTGATGCCATCGAGCTCCAACCGTCTGGTCACGGCGTCCATGACCTGATCGGTATTCCTCTTGCCAGGCGAATCGAAATATCGAATGATCGAATCAATCATGTAAGTGAAAGGGGATCCGATCAGATATGAACATTGCGCAAGCCAGTCGGTATTTGAGATAACGCTTATCTACGGAGGATCGATTAAGGGAGTTACGTGGCCATATTCTTCAACGAGGAATTCTACGGGCATGTACAGGACCCATTCCATCCTGAATCACCAGAGAGACTACGTGGGATCGTGCAGAAGTTAAAAGCCCACGATCTGTGGGGGGATGTAAGGGCGTCGAAGATGGGACAGAGGGCCCACCTTGAACTCGTCCATGATGGAGACTATATCGACTTCATCGAGACCTGCGGCGAATGCAGTCTGACGATGGACACCAGGGTCCACCACGAGACCTATGCAATAGCCGCCTTGTCCGCGGAGTGCGCGATCGATGCCGTGCGGTTCTCCAAGGAATCTGGAAAACCAGCCCTGGCGATGACGAGGCCACCTGGCCACCATTCAGGACCTAACTATGGGATGGGATTCTGCTATTTCAACAACATATCGATAGCTGCAAAGTATCTTCTTAAGAATGGAGATAGAAAGATCGCCATCGTCGATTTGGATGTCCATCACGGAAACGGGACTGAGCAGATATTCGCTAGCGACCCTCAGGTCCTTTACATATCCACGCATCAGACGGGCATCTTCCCAGGAACTGGGAATGTGGATTTCGTCGGCAAAGGGGAAGGAAAGGGGTTCAACTTCAACATGCCATTCCCGTCTGGATGTGGAGACTCCACATACGATGTGGCTTACAACGATTTCTTGAAGCCGGTACTGGAACAGTTCGACCCAGATGCGATACTAGTGAGCCTGGGAGTGGATAACCACTACAGAGACCCTCTCGCATCCCTCAGCCTGTCTTCGGATGGGCATGTTCGACAGGTCAAGAGCCTTTTGAAGCTGGCCAAAAGCTGCAGAAACAGGGTCACGTTCATGCTCGAGGGGGGGTATGATGTGCCTTCACTGGCGGAAGTGGTTGCAGGAGCCTATGGCGCAATGCAAGGAGTCGAGGTGCCACTGGACTTCATGGACATGATAGACAATAGTTGCCTCGGACGCAACGTGATTGAACGATGCAAACGCAACGCGTCCGAGTATTGGGACCTATGACTTCGATTTCCGTTTCTTGACCAGGTCGAGCCGCTTCTCGTGATCCCTCTTGACATTCTTCTCGAGTGTGTTGAGCAGTTCGTCCGCGGCCTTGTATAAATCCCAATCAACAATCTTGCCGTAGTACATGTTCTTCGCAGTGGTGAGTCTTGCACCCAGGCCGTACTTGCTCTTCAAGCCTTCCGAATTGTGTACGCTCGCATGGAGGGTGAACACCCGAGGTGATTCGAACCTATCAATCCGCTTCATGGCTTTACCAATGAGTTCGTAAAGAACGTCGTACACCTCGGGATCATCGAAGTCGAGGCCAGTTATCTGGACATAGACGCCCTCTCTCGGCTTGAGACTGATGACTTGCTCCATCAGGTCGAACTGGGACACGACCCCGATGAGCTTGTTCTCATCAGTAACGAACAGAGTGGACAGGTTCTTCTTGAGCATGATTGAGACCGCCTTCTCGACGGTATCTGTCGGGGAGATGTAGACAGGGGATCGATTCATGACGCTCCCCACTCGAATGTCAGCAGCCTCTCGGTCCGAGCCCTTGATCTCATTCGGAGGCTTCGAAGCCTTCGGCGACCACATCACGTCCATGATCTCGGTCATGCCTATGGCACCGATCAAAAGACCGATATCATCGACGACTGGCAACCCCTTCTCATCCAAGCCCTTCATGATGACCTGGGCCTTTCGGATGGTCTCCTTCTCTGTGACTGACTGAGGAGTCTTGCTCATGAAATCCAGGACCTGACGGCCTTTCAATTCATCGACCTGCGGCAGGATCCTGATGATATCTGTCCTTGACAGGAAGCCGACCATTTTGTGGTTCCTGACCACAGGGGCCCCGCGGACACCGGCCAACATCAGTTCCTCGGCCGCATGTAGTACGCTCATGTCTTCTTCCAGATTCGGACAGGGGATCATGATATGCTCGACTTTTGCCGTCAGCGGAACGTTCCTCCGAGCCAATAGAGCCTTATAGCTAATCAGGCCCAGCGGCTTGCCGCCCTCTACAATAGGTATCTCCCTGACCTTGTTCTTCCTCATCTTCGATATCATCTGGGAAACGGTCTCTCCCTTGTCTGCGGTCAAGGGAGACTGGGTCATTATGTCCTTCACGAGCAGCTTGTCTATCGCAATAGCCTTCAAATCAAACACTCCATTCTTGAATCATTGTGGCAAAAACAGCTGTTGAACGTATCCACATTTACCAATCGCCACTCCCCATCTAAATACTTTCTATCTGCTTCCTCTCGCTGATAGTAACGCCAAGGATTTATATGGAACGTTCATTGTGGTACACCAGATGATTTCCGCAGTCTGTTCCGGGTCTGCCGGAGCATGGGGGCTTCGGTGTTGAAGAGCGGTTCAGGAGGTTCGGCGCACAAGCGTGGGCCGATTCACGCGAGCGACGGGCGTCACAAGGGAAAGGTCTCCGACAGGACATGTGAGGGGGCGAGTCGGATGGGATTCCATACTCTGGACGACTTTGATCTGCATGGCAAGAAGGTGCTTCTCAGGGTCGACATCAATTCACCTGTGAACGAAAAGACCCTGATGCTTGAGGACGGGTCGAAGATATTGTCTTCCGTCCCCACCATCAGAGAGCTGCTCGATCGTGGAGCCATGGTGGTTGTCCTGGCCCATCAGGGAAGGCCTGGCGATTATGATTTCATACCATTGAACGAGCACGCGAACTTCCTTACCAGGTATCTCGGAAGGAAGGTGAAATATGTCGATGATTTATTTGGCGGATACGCTCAGAAGGTCATAGACGGCATGACCGAAGGCGAGTGCGTCCTTATGAAGAATGTCAGATTCTTCTCGGAAGAGCAACTCAGTCGAACCCCTGACGAGCATGCCCAATCTGAGCTCGTGAAGGAGCTCTCACCAAGGTTCGACTTATTCGTCAATGATGCTTTCGCATCATCCCATAGGACTCACGCATCGCTGGTCGGATTTGCGAGCGCGATGCCTTCTGCGGCTGGGAGACTCCTCGAAAAGGAAGTATTGACTCTGACAGAGGTATTCCAGAATCCTAAGAGACCATCGACATACATATTCGGAGGCAAGAAGCTCTCCGATGCGCTGCAGGCGATCTCCAAGCTTGTCGAGGAGGACAGCGTGGACCACGTCTTGGTAGCAGGACTTGCAGGTTATGGATTCCTATGGTGTCTCGGGAAGAGAGTAGGCTCGAGAACAGAGAGATTGATAGAGAAGGATGTGGCAGGATCCGAGGTCGCTGAATCTGCGAGGAGACTCTACGAAAAGCATTCGGAGAAGATCACCCTACCCTCAGATGCCGCAATAGACGTCGAAGGGGCACGGGCGGAGTTCGAGATCGATGGACTCCCTGTCGATGCCGGGGTCCTTGACATAGGACCCAAGACCATCGCTGCATACTCTGCAATCATACTCAAATCGAAGACTATATTCCTATCTGGACCGCCAGGAGTCTTCGAGAGGGAGGCCTTCGCGACTGGGACAAAGGCGATCTACGAAGCGATGGTGGAATCAGGAGCTTTCTCAGTCATAGGTGGAGGGCATTCCAGCGCGGCGGCCAACAAGCTAGGTCTCATTGGCAGATTCTCGTATTGCAGCACGGGAGGAGGTGCCCTGGAACGATTCATGCTGGGCAGACCGATGCCCGTCCTGGAGGCACTGAGGCTCTCCGCGAAGAAATTCTAGTCGTACGGGAAGCCTTTCTTAGCAGCTCCTCCGAGAATCGTACCGCCTATAGACCTCGATCGGATGAGCCCTCTGAGCGGCACACCATCAATCTCGTTCAAGCTGCTCTTGTTCACGATGACAAGGACCAGGACTGGATCTCCTCCAGCCTCGCGGATATCTGTTATTGCGCCTTTGATCGTTGCGCCAGTACTGAGGACATCGTCTATGACGATGATCTTCTTGCCATCACCTGGAGATGCGAAGTTCGAACTGAAAGCTCCGCCGGACTCTGTCTCCGAATGCGGCCGATATACCCCGAAATCGAGACCCATTGTCTCAGAAAGCTTTGTAGCGAATGGGATTCCGTTGATGGATATACCCAGGACCACATCGGCTAGTTTGTCCCTCTTCGAGAGTTCCTCAAGGGCGATGTCCGCAAGCAGTTCGGACAGGAGTCCTATCCTGTATCCTGACACTCCGATGGATCTCCATCCGATCTTCACATCGGATGGCGGCAATCCTTCCGCTCCGTATTCAATCAGATAGTTGACTGTATCAATCGAAAGGTGCAATTCATCTGCAATCTCCCTCACACTCAGGCCCTTCTTCCTGAGCACTTTGGCGTTGGCGGCTAGCTCCTTCACATCTACCATCTTACCACGGTGCGCAAGAGTAGCTTGTTACGATATTAACCTTTCTCCACGGACGACAGCCAGCGATTCAACCATAGCCAATAATGTGCGATTAAGGGGTGCAGGCACGGCAAGGGATGAGGCGTACTTGCACATGATGCCAGTTATCTGAGATATCTCGGTTCTTCTGCCCATCTCGACATCCCTTAGCATACTCGACCTGTTTGAGGAGGTCCCCATTACCACTCGATGTACTCGCTCAGTCAGGGATCCATGTGGGAGGGGTATCCCGGCCGCATTGGAGATGGCGACGCATTCCGAGCATACTTCATCCATCAAGCGCGATATAACATCGCTATCCAACAGAGCGCCGTTCGAGATGCGCAATACCGCAGTCAGAGGGTTTATCGAAGCGCTCACGATCGCCTTGGACCATATCTCCTCGATCACATTCTCGTTGGTCGTCGTCGGGATCCCTGATTGGGATAATGCATCGGCGATCTTACGCGCGCCATCTGGGTCGATATCAGACCCAATCACCGTCCGGCCTAACCCAGAGAGTCGAACAGTGCCAGGTGATTCGAGCATCGCCCCCATGGTCGTCGATCCGCCAAAGGCCTTCGCGCCTTTCCAGGACCTCAATGCTTCGAGATTCCCCATGCCATTCTGGAGAGTGAGCACCATGGTGTCCTCTCCGATCACAGACCGACAGATAGCGATGGCAGATTCTGTATCGTATGCCTTGACTGCCATTATCAGCAAGTCTGGCTGAGAAATATCGCCAAGTGCCGTCCTCGCATCTAGGTGGACGGATATATCTCGACCACCCATGATTCTCAATCCGCTGTTAGTGATCGCAGCGATGTGAGGATCCCTACCTACCAGGGTAAGCTCATGCTTCGAGGATAACAAACCCCCAATCGCACTGCCCAGGGAGCCCGCACCAAATACACAGATACGCATCGATTGACACCCACTGTGACCCGTCTATTTGTGAGTTTTTGCCCGACGCGCATTGCCCGCGGCTGTATGAGCTAGCCTCGTGGGCTCAGATACACGATGTACCGTCATTTTCTTGACAACGGCCAGTGCCTGTTTCTGAGATATGCCATCACCTGCAGATACGTATATCGGTCTTCCCGACCCGCTCGTGGAATGTTCATAGTCGAAGACCTCGTCATTCGGCCTGACTCCTCGGGGGTTCTTGAATGCCCTCCCGCAGGAGGTTCCACCGAGCAGCTTCTTGGCAACACCTATTGTCGGGATCCCCCATTCCAAGCCTGCATGACAGGCAATGCCAAATCTCTCAGGGTGGAGTGCACCATTCCCGTCATAGATGAGAACTGTCCGTTCATTCAATGATTCAGATAGCGGCATGATCAGATCATGATCGTCGAATCAGACAATCAGACTTGCGGACGCAATCTCGAATGACTTAAGTATGGAAATAATAATGCTCTCGCGTGGACGATACAACATTCATAACTATCATCCAAATAATCGCCGCAGGTTCTGTCCTTGGGTACGCATCATATCTCGATTTTAAGACAAGAAGAGTCAGCAACCGATTCTGGATAGTCCTGTCGGTAATCGCTATCGCCATACTCTCGTTGAGGATGGTCATCGAAGAAGTGCGGCTTGAATATCTCCTGATATTGGTACCCATTCTTGCCATTCTCGCCGATGTCTACGTCGATTTCCGAGATGACAGCCCATTGGCAGGATTCGCCCCATTGCTCGAATATGGCTGCGCAATCGCATCCACGATCATCCTTGCATACATGTGGAGAGATGACGAATATTTCCTCCATCTGATGACAATCCCTGTGATGATGTTCGCGATAATAGTGATGTACGCCTTCGACATCATCCGCGGAGGAGCGGATGCGAAGGCCTTGATCGCGCTCTCGATCATGTTCCCATTCTACCCACAGATCGACGTCTTCCCGATAATTGCATTGGGAGATTGGTATACTGAGGTCTTCTTCCCGTTCTCGTTCATCGTCCTTGTAAATGCAGCGATTCTGGTCGCGTTCCTGCCAATCCTATTCGTTGTGAAGAATATCGCATCTAGAGAATTCGAAATACCATATGCGTTCCTCGGATACAAGATGGATGCAGATGAAATCCGCGGAAAACATGTCTGGCTCATGGAACATATCGTCGACGGAAACCATGTACGACATACAAAACCACGGAGAAAGGAAGAACTTGAATCAGAGGTTGAGCAACTGGTCGCCGCCGGTCATGAACGTCTCTGGATCACTCCAAAAGTGCCGTTCATCATCCCGATATTCGCAAGCTTGGTGTTCACGACAATCGTGGGCAACATACTTCTACCCATCATGAACCTCTGAAGGGCAAATTCCGGAGAATGGACAACCTAGACATAACGGGGTTGCAGGACAATGTGTTTTGCACTGAGTCACGATCAGTGCGTGTGCTAGGGAGAGTCTTCGAACATCCCTGCCAATCGCATCCTCGACCTCAGTCTTGACCTTGTCATAGGACCGACCAAGACCCAACCCTAGCCGATCAAAGAGGCGGAATGCATGGGAATCCACCACGAAGCTGGGCGGTTCGTATACCCTTCATGATCTCGAGATCCCCGTCATATCGATAGATCAGGTATGCGGAAAATGTCTTCAGATATCTGGATTTCTGCCTATAGAATCCTGACGGGCGAATCAGTCCCTGTAAGCGTGATTCATCGAGCCCCATTATTGCTCGTGGATCGAGAACCTGGGCGCGTTTTAGATTGGCAATGGCAATCTTGACGTTCTTCCAGGATACGCGCTGTGTCAGGATGGCGCCCACGATGACTTCGAAGACCGAGTCAGAAGGCCATCATTCATCCCGTCCACACTCCATCTCAAGGGCCTCGATCACGTCCCGCACGTCCATCCCAGAATGATCCTCCTAGAGTGGGACTATCAGGTTCAGCGATCTGCCGCACTTGCTACAGACACCGTCCTTGGACATATTCATCGACACGAAGAAGCCATCACGCTCGATCATCAGAGAGCCGCAGTCCGGACAGTACGTGTTCTCCTTGTCGGCAGCATGGACATTCCCCAGGTATACATATTCAAGACCCGAGGCTTTCGCGACTCGGTACGCTCTCTCCAATGTGGATGTCGGCGTGCGTGGCACGTCCATGAGTCTGTAATCAGGATGGAATGCTGAGAAGTGAACAGGGACCTCTGGGCTCAGCTTGTCGTTCACCCACCGGGAAAACTCCCTGAGTTCCTCTTCTGTGTCGTTGTGCTTTGGGATTACGAGATATGTCAACTCTATGTGAATATTCATCTCATGGGCTATCTCGCATGTTCTGAGAACCGGCTCGAGGCGAGCCCCGCAGACATTCCTGTAAAATGCATCTTTAAAAGCCTTCACATCGATGTTCATGGCATCTATAAGGCCACGGAGTTCCCTGAGTGGGGTCTCCTGTATGAAACCGTTCGTCACATAGTTGGTCTTAAGGCCATGCGCGTGCGCGGCCTTGGAGGCAACCGTTGTGAATTCGTGCCAGATTATAGGTTCGTTGTAGGTCCAGGATACGGAAGACGCGCCGGTATTCTTAGCATAGCGGACCACATCATCCGGCGTGATGGTCACTAGCTCTGAATCAGATGGATCCGCTCGTGAGATGCTATGATTCTGACAATGACTACATGAGAGGTTGCAGCCAACACTCCCGAACGAGATCGCAGTCGACCCCGGAAGAAAATGGAATAGCGGTTTCTTCTCGATCGGGTCAGGATGGATCGAGGATGCTCTTCCGAATATCAGCGAATAGAGCTTAGATGAACGATGTTCCCGCACTCCGCATATTCCGCGCTTTCCGTCGGAGATCAAGCATGCATGAGGGCACAGGTTGCATCTGACCTTGTCTCCCTCGATCGAATAATGAAGTGCCTCATGCCTTGCGAATTCGGAAGTGCTCATATCCGAGATTCTCCAGTTTCTCCCTTCGTCCATTGTCAATAAGGATGTTCTCCTCACCACTCGTCACTTTGCCTATCACCGTCAAGGGGCAACCGACCTGTTCTGACAGAGCTGCGAGGTCGGCCTCGCGCTCCCTCTTCATAGTGAACAGAAGCTCGAAATCGTCACCGAAATTGAGTACCAGGTCCTTCTGGCGCTCAGCGTCCTGGAATGCCAAGCAGACCTCCGAAGCCTTCGGAATCAGGGCATAGTCGATCTCGTGGGTCAATCCTGAATTCCTGGATAGCTCGAATATGGATGCAGAAAGACCATCTGAGATATCCATGCAGGAAGTGACACAACCCGAGGCCCCTAGCGCCATGCCTTCCTTTATCCTTGGCCATGGTCTTTTGAGTTGATTCTCAGCCTCCTTTAGGTTGAGACCACGCTTTAAAGAAAAGAATCCGGAGCCTGCCCTGCCCAGGCAACCAGTGACTACAATCAAATCCCCCGGCCTCGCACCCTTTCTGAGCAGGATCTTATCCTTGTCGACCTCGCCAACCGCGGTTCCACAGAGAATCAGGTCTTCGTGCTCCTTGGTGTCCCCACCCACAATCGAAGTGCCGAACCTGAGGGCACAGTCATTCATTCCATCGACCATCTGCTCCAGGAAGTCGATCGGATGCCCCTTGGTTATGCCTATTGCAGTCACTACACCCAGAGGTCTGCCACCCATTGCGGCGATGTCGCTCAGGTTCACTGCCACCAGCGACCAGCCGATGTCATATGGACCCATGCCCTTCGGGATATGGGTCTTGGTGACCATCATGTCCGTGGTTACCAGCAGATACTTGTCGCCAATGTCCATAGCTGCGCAGTCATCCCCGATGCCTACGGGGACATCGCTCTTGACGATCCTGTCGATAACCCTTATGGCCTCGCGCTCACCCAGGGTTCCGAGAGTCTTCATGGATGATACAAGATTCATACGACGTAATTAAGCCTTTTTAAGACCGGACTAAAAGAGACCCGACGCTTACCGTGACAAACCTTAACGTACTAATACAGGAAGCTCTATTGCTCGCCGGTATTCCGCATGCGCATAGAGGTTAAGTATGGGGATGGAAGGGAAGTCGCTGACCTCCCAGACGCGAACATCGGCGAGATTGTGCACCCGAAGGAGTTGCCGCCAGTCGATGAAGGCCGACTCCTCGAAGACGCAATAGTCAACCCAATCGGTTCGGACAACCTCGATAACTTCCTGAAGGGAGCCAAGAACGTTCTGGTCATCGTTAATGATGCGACCAGACCTACTCCGACAGATAGAATACTGAAGGGGATCAACGCACACCTTGGGAACTCGGATGTCAGTTACCTCATCGCGACGGGTATGCACCGGGCACCCACAGAGGAAGAGTATCGGTTCATCTTCGGGGAAATGTACGATCAGATCAAGGAAAAGGTAGTAGCCCACGACTCGAAGCATAGCGAGATGATATTCATCGGGACTTCGAAGAACGGCACGGAACTCAGATTGAACCGCAAGGTCATGGATGCTGACAGGATCCTTGTGATAAGCAGCGTAGAGCCACATTACTTCGCAGGATATACCGGGGGCAGGAAATCGTTCCTGCCAGGCGTGGCGGCGTATGAGACCATAGAGCAGAACCACAAGCTAGCCCTGAAGCTGGAAGCCCAGTCCCTCCGATTGAAGGGGAACCCAGTACACGAGGATATGGAAGAAGTCGTCCACGCTCTGAGAGATAAACGCATTTTCACGATAATGGTTGTCCTGGACAAGGACCACCGGATATGCCATGCATCCGCCGGGGACCTGAAACGGGCTTTCCGAGGCGCCGTCAAGAAGGCGGATGAGGTATTCGTCGTCAAGCTCAAGGAAAAAGCAGATGTCGTGGTCGCGGTGACCGCGTTCCCATATGACATCGACCTTTATCAATCGCAGAAGGCGTTAGATAACGCAAAATACGCTGTGCGGGACGGCGGGGTAATCATACTGGTCAGCGCCTGCAGAACCGGGGTGGGTCCAGAAACCTTCCTGAACCTCCTTGGGAGCGCAAATACACCAAAGGATGTGCTGGACAAGATATCTCACACATACAAGCTAGGCTATCACAAGGCCGGGAAGATGGCTGAGATAGGTCTCAAATGCAGAATGATGGCGGTTACCAAACTCGACCCTGCAATCGCTAGAAAAGCTCACATGGAGCCGATGCCCACCCTGCAGCAGGCCATCGATACGGCAATATCGGAACTGGGGCCATCATCCAAGGTGACCTTTATTATGGACGCGGTGATTACTGTGCCACAAGTTCAGTGAACACCACTGGCTTCATCACCGATCGGCGAGTCATATGGCGGACAAGAAGATAAAGGCGGACCGGGCAAGGAAACTCGAGAAGGAGATGCTGACTTGCACTTTATGCGGCTTCTGCAAGAGCGTCTGCCCCTACTTCGAAGACAACCAATGGGATCCATCAGTTGCGAGAGGCAAAGTGATTCTTGCATACGGTCTTGTGCGCGGCGAGATACCCGCTGACGAATCTGTCGTGAAGCGACTATACCAATGCACCACCTGCAAGGACTGCGAACGACGGTGCCCGTCTAACATCCAGGTAGTCGATATAGTCGAAGCCGTCAGAGCTGACATCGTCGAAGCTGGCTGTGGGCTCGATGCACATACTAAGATCAAGGAGAACGTCAAGAAGACGGGGAATCCATATGGTGAATCCGCAAAGGTTGACTTTGGATGGCCCATCAAAGAAGCTGAGGTAGGATATTTCGTGGGATGTACTGCGAGATACAGGCTTCCCGAGATTGCCAGACACACCATCTCGATCCTGAAGAAGCTTAAAGTCGATTTCACGATGGTCGAGGAGGTCTGCTGCGGAAGCACGCTCAGAAGGACTGGCCAGGATGAAAAGATCGCATTGGAACTGATGAGGACGAACGTCGAGGCTGTGAAGAGGTTAGGCGTGAAGACCCTGATATTCACATGTGCGGGATGCCTCAGGATGTTCAGGAAGGAGTATCCTAAGCACTTGGAACTAGGCTTTGAGGCACTCCATCTCACCGAGTTCCTTGCAAGAAGGAAGCTAGAATTCAAACCATTCAAGAAGAGGATCGCATACCACGACCCTTGTCACATGGGGAGGCATCTGAAAGTCTATGATGACCCCAGGAAGATATTGAAGATGATTCCAGAATCGACCTATGTGGAGTTGAAGGATAGCAAGGATTCGGCGAAATGCTGCGGCGGTGGAGGAGGCGTGCGTTCAGCTGATCCTGACGCTGCTCAGAGGATAGCCTCACGAAGGGTGAAGGCGGCCTCGGATGTTGCTGATATCCTGGTCACCGCATGTCCATTCTGCGTGACCAACCTTAGGTTCGGAAATGACCTGATCAAGGTCGATGTGGAGATAAGAGACATAGCTGAAATAGTCGATGACCTTCTCATCGAATGATGACGGTGAGGATACCGTGGCTGAAAGGAAGAGGACGAAGAGCCTACCATATTCAGTAAAAATCGGCACCTGCACATTGAGATTGGACATCCCTAGGATCATCGGGATCCTGAATGTCACCCCTGATTCATTTTCAGGAGATGGGATCGCAGGAGACGCTCTCACCGCAATCGAGCGAGGAGAGATGATGTTCGATTCGGGAGCGGATATCGTCGACATTGGTGGAGAATCGACCAGACCAGGAGCAGCGCCAATATCGGAAGAAGAAGAGATTCGCAGGACCATCGAAGTCGTAGAAGCACTTGCGAGACGGCATCCCGGGAGAATCTCCATAGACACCCATAGACCGAGAGTCGCTGAGAGCGCGATCTATGCTGGAGCAACCATCATCAACGATGTGACAGGTCTCCGTGACGGTGAATTGAGGAAGGTCGTCGCGGATCATGATGCGACCGCGATCATCATGCATATGAAAGGGGCGCCGAGGACCATGCAGACAAGACCACGATACAGAGACGTGGTCACTGAAATCAAGGCCTTCCTTAACGATCGCATAGAAGAAGCGGAGAATGACGGGATAGGATCGAGGAAGATAATGATCGATCCTGGCATCGGCTTCGGCAAGACCTTGGACCATAACCTACAGATCCTGTCTAGATTGAGGGAGTTCAGGAGCATGGGAAAGCCAATCGTGATAGGCGTCTCGAGGAAATCATTCATTGGGAAGATAACGGGGCTGCCTCCAGAGCAGCGACTGGAAGGATCGATTGCAGCCGCAGTCATGGCTGTAAGGAATGGCGCAGACATTGTAAGGGTCCATGATGTCTCCGAGACGGTGAGAGCATTGAAAGTCGCCCATGCGATTATCCATGCTGAGGATTGACGGACTTTTTGTCAACATATTGAATGTTCAATCAGAGAATTGTAAGAACCAATGTATATAGTCTGTCGGCCATTCCAATCACCATAAATAGACATCTTGGGCTCGGTGCCTGTGACACAAGCAGAGATGTAAGAACCGCTTGAACCAGGTGATTCCTATGAAGGAGCAAGAGAACGGCAACGGCCCCATTAAGGTCGATGATCGACAGGGAGAGCGGGGGCGAGCGACTCCCTGGAATCGGGATGGGAAGACCCCCATCGCAGCCTATGGGCTTTTTGCGCTCAAGCGAGCTTTGGGCATGGATATCGGCTACTTCGAGAAGGAGTTAACATACCGTGCAGGCCTCGAATCGGCGGCACAATGCCTCAGCGATCTTCTCACATCGCGGGAAGGGGACGACCCCCAAGAACTCCTGGCAGCAATAGTTGATGTGTGCGCTAGGGGAGGTTTCGGCCAGGTAGCCGTTCACCGAATAGACCCGATCCACCAGCTGATCGAATTCACTTGTCATGATTCTGCGGAGACTATAGAGTATCTGCAAAGTGGAGAGATCCAGAGGAGCCCCTCATGTTCATACACATCGGGATTCCTCGCTGGAATTGGCAAGTTGGTTTTTCCTGTAGAAGGCAAGGAGGAAGGAGACGACGAGATCATTGGAATGGAACTCGAATGCATCTCCAAAGGAGATAGTATCTGTAGATTCATCGTAGCACCGAAATCGGCCCTGGCACAAATGGGGTTGAGGGTCCAACCAGTTAGGGAATCCATATCCGAGCACACGCTAAGACTGAATGAAGAGATCCTGGCCCGAAACCTCGATCTGCAGAATCTGAACCTGGACTTGGAGAGGCAGGTCAGGAAGAGGACCGAGGATCTGACACGGTCCGAGGAGCAGTACCGGTCTCTGATCGACCTCTCGCCGGACCCGATTGTAATCTGCACCCTCGACGGCACGATGAAGACGGTCAACGAAGCAGCTTATGAGATGCTCGGCTACAAATCAGACGATGGATCCGCAAACGCAAGGATCAACACTTGTCTTCTGGACGGGAAGGATGCCTGGGACAGGTGCGTCTGGCAGATCGATAAGGAGGGAATCGCCAAGTGCCAGACCATTGTCTTCATTGGCAGAAACGGCCAGAAGATCGTCGGAGACGTATCGGCTCGATTCACCACTATCCACTCGGAAAAATGCGTGCACCTAGTCATCAGAGATGTGTCTGAGAAAAGTCTTATGCGCACAAAGATGGAGCAGGCGATGAATGACTCAGCGTTCTTCAACGACCTATTGTCACATGACATCATCAACTACATGACCGCTTCAATGCACTTCCTCGATACCATGAGGAGGTCAGCAGATCTTTCGGATAAGGATAGAAAGGCGGTCGGCGTGGTCGCCAAGAATATCAAGGGAGCTTATGAATTGGCCGCCGTTGTCCGCGATCTATCCAAAGCGGATGCGCTCGACGGGGAAGAAAGCGAATCCAGGGATTTATCCCAAGTCATGTCCGAGGCGGTTGAGGAGACAAGAACGATATTCTTCGACAGGAAGATCTCAATTTCCGTGGAGGTGCCCAGGAACGGATGCTATGCAAGAGCCAATTCACTTCTTGGTAGACTCTTCGTCAACTTGTTGACCAATGCAGCCAAATTCGATATGAGACCAGAGGCCAAAATCAGAGTCACGGCTCAGGTCGAGACCCACAATAACAAAGAGTTCTGGTGCATCAGAATAATAGATAACGGCAAAGGAATACCGGACCAAGACAAGGAGAAGATCTTTGAGAGATATTTCAGAGGGGACGACACAGTATCTGGAACTGGTCTAGGCCTTCATGTGGTAAGAAAGATTGCAGACGCATGTGGAGGAATCATCTGGGCAGAAAACCATGTACCAGGGGATCACACCAAGGGCACCATCGTGGTCGTCCTGCTTGAGAAGGGCTCAGAGAGAAGAGAGCATCAACTGGCGAAATCAAATAATGCGGGATAGTCGAATATGTCCATCGCGATTTGAACGCGAATTCAGGTCTATTGGTCATCTGATACGGAACCACTTCACCGCTGCAGGGCGGTTCCAATTCCGGAACGGTTGGAAAGGGGTTTCCTGAGCATCCCAGCTACAACATCCCACCATGAAGATTAATAATGGAGAGGATTATTCCGCCTTCAGTGGGTTGATTAGATGGCTGGTGGTAGTGTGCGACTATTCTCTGTTCTTGTGCTATGCGGATTTCTCGTGGCAACATCGATGCCGGTCTTGCCGATGGAAACGGTATCGGCGTATTCTCCGCACGATCCGATTTACATCTCAAGCGACTATGATTTTACCGAAGAGAACGGGGTTGTGGGAGGAAGCGGGACTTCTGATGACCCTTATATCATATCTGGATGGGAGATCTCAGCCGCATCTGAAACAGCAATCAAAGTGAGTGACACCACTGCATCATTCATCATAAGAGATATTCATATTACAGTCAACTCGGGGTATTATCCCATTTGGATTACGGATGCAAGCGGATTCACCATCGAGGGCTGTATGATAGATGGCCAAGGAAGTTCAATAATTATCTGGTTCTGTTCGGATTTTTCGATATCAGGAAATACGCTGGGGGGAAGCGTGATTGAAGGTGAGAGTCTAGCGCTGGTCGCAATGATGTGCACCAACTTCAGCATTGAATCGAATACAATAACGATGACTGACTCCTATGTCACCATCTCGTACGCAGATGATTTCGATATATCTGGGAATGAAGCACCATATTCTTGTTTGAAGATAGACTATTGCACGAACGGGACCATAGCTGATAATTCTGTGGGTAGGGGCATAGATCTCTCCGGCAATCCGTGGCTTACCGACTCCATTGATATCTCGGGTAATACAGTGAATGGAAGATCGATCATATTCGTGAAGAATCAAGACCATGCAGCATTCAAAGACCAAACACTCGGTGAATTGATAGTCTTCAATTGTTCGTCTGTCGACATCGAAATGCTTGAACTGAATGGCGATTGTGGGATTGATATCCAATTCTGCGATGAAGTGACAGTTGCGAATTGCACAATCATCGGAGCCGAAACTGGAATAATGATTGAAGATTGCCAGAACGCGACTGTTGCTAGATGCACTGTTAGGGATAGTTATCGTGGCATCTACGCCCAGACCGCGGAGAGTATTACCCTGAGTCGCAACCTGATTCAAGGATGTAACTTCAGCATCCAATTCGATTCGTACGATGCACTAATCCTTGAGAATATGATCCTTGATGCATTTTGTGGTATTGCATTCGAATCTGGAGTCGCTTTGATATGCTCGAATAGTTTCGTCAATGTGACTCATGGTGGATTGGCTGTTCGACCAACAATATCCTATTCCCTCATCGAATGGAATGCAGAATATCCAATCGGGGGGAACTATTGGTCGAACTACTCTGGCATAGATGAACAGAGCGGGCCTGGCCAGGACCAGGAAGGAAGTGACGGATTCTGTGATACCCCGTATTCATCTGGCATGGTGACCGACTATTATCCTTTGTTCGAGATTCCAGATTTGGAATATGGAGCAGCTGAAAGTCCATCATCAGATGGAGACATCCTTTTGTGGACAATGATCATAGGCGTTCTGGTAGGTGCAGGGGCGATCATTGCAGTGATGCTCAACAGGAGAGGTAGGAATCCTTCATGAGAGTCAAAGCCTTTCATGACCTTCTATTGATTTGGCCAATTCAGATCAGAAAGATGGAAGATATCTGAACTCCGGTCAATTCCCCGCTGATTGAATCCGAGTCGTGACACACTGGCTCCTCAGGGGTTCAAATCCCCTTGAGTCCTAACCTATCAGACAAAGTGCTGAAAAGTAAATGGTTTGGGGGACAACGGGGCAGAATTCAATTCCTGCTGATTGAAGAAAGAGCCAGATGGGCCCGTCGCGATTTGAACACGAGTCACCAGCACCCCAAGCTGGAAGGATACCAAGCTACCCCACGGGCCCGAGAAGGAAAAAATTTGAAAGAGGGCTCCCTATCCTCAATAGGGAGCCACTTCGTCTATCAGGTCCGCATGCGTGAGGATCATCCTTCGGCAGCAGTATCGATCGAGGTGTAGAGCGTCGAGGACGTCCTTCGGGGGCTCCCCCATATCGACTCTCTTCACGAATTCCTCGTATGCACTGCCGATGACCTTTCCGCAAGTGAAACATCTGACGGGTATTATCAAGGTAGATCACCTGTACGATTTCTGGCGATTCTTCCTTGCACCTCTGCCCAGAGGCGTTTTTGGAAGCTTTCTCCTCGGATCCGACACAAGGAGCGAACGATCGTATTTCATGAACATCGATTCGAGGTCCTTGTCCTCAAGGAACTGCACCATGCCCTTGGCAATAGCGGTCCTTGAAGCGGAGGCCTGTCCCATTATGCCCCCGCCCTGAACATTCACATCGATGTTGACCTTCGATGACAGTTCGCCCGCAAGTGTCAATGGCTCCATGATCTTGGTTCTCGCAAGTGCCGGTTCGAATATCTCGATCGGAACGTTGTTCACCCGAACCAGACCCTTGCCCTTCCTGACGCTTGCGCGTGCGACAGCGCTCTTCCTCTTGCCGCTAGCAACAACAACCTTCATTTGTTCAACTCCCTGCTAGAGCCCAGTTCAAGTGTTATGTCCTTGAGATGTACATACTTGACGAGGTGTGGCTTCTTCGCACTCTCAAGGGTCTCTGGTTTCTGATCCTTGAGTGATTCAGGGACGCCGACATACACCCTGAGCCGCTTATAGGCGGCTCGTCCAGAGGGTTTCTTGTATTCGAGCATACCCCTGACTGAGCGCTTGAGAATCGTATCCGCATTGCGTGGATAGTAAGGACCGTGCGTGCCCTGGCCTCGGGACCTCCTTTGCTTGTAAAATGCGAGCAGTTGGACCCTGTTTCCAGAGATAATGGCATTCTCGGCGTTCACTATGGCGATCTCCTCACCGCTGAGAAGACGCTTCGCGACATGTGTGCACAATCTTCCCAGAACGAGTCCATCAGCATCTATAACCGCCATCAGATCACCCCATAATCCTGACCTTGGAGCCCTTCGGGTTCTTTGCGATGAGCTCCTCAATGGACAGGTTCTGTCCACCAGCATTCTTCACTTTATCCTTGGCCTGTCCCGAAAACCTGTACGCGGCGACGGTTAGCTGCTTCGCAAGATCGCCGGACCCGAGCAACTTTCCAGGGATGACGACAACATCGTTCTCTTCCGCGTAGCGGTTGAGTCTGCTGATATTGACCTCAGCCCAGTTACTTGCTGGTCCCTCCAGACGAATTGCGATGTCTCGCCAGACAGGTGCCTCGTTAGTCCTGCTCGCGTCCTTCAGACGCTGTATCAGGCTCACGAGGTTGGGATTCGTTTTGTTATTCTTCTTTCCCATATCTGACTCCTCCGACAACCAGAGAGCAGGCGTCTTAATGTGGGAACTGTTTATAAAGCTTTGTATAGCGACAATAGGCCGGTCCGTCTTATCTGGACAGGGTCAGATGACGTTCTGGAATCGGTCGCGGATGGGCCTTCGACACAGACCGTATCCCAAGAGCAACAATTATATGTCGGTCCAACAGAGAATATATACGGAGTAAGTAATACACGGGAAACCCAGCTGGGTTCAGGGATTTCAGATGATACGTTTTGGTCCTGCAGGAATACCACTATCCTGCAAAGGACGTACTTTAAAGGATGGCATCGAGGATGTTCACCGTCTCGGGCTTACCGCGCTGGAGGCGCAGCTAGTCAGAGCGCATGTGCAAGAGAGGACGGCAGAACCCGAAGAGATCGGATTGAAACCGATCGAACTCCCCAATGACATGGTCATTGAGATCGTGAGGAAGAAGGGGTCGAAGGAGGAGGTCATCTATGACCTCGGAGAACCAATAAAGGCAGAAGACAGGCTCGTGACATTGTCGAGCGGCCTGGCCAACAACTACAGCGACCTGAGGAAACTGAAGGTCATGGCCGAGGAATTGGATGTAGCGCTATCGATTCACACACCATACTACATGGACCTCGTGAGCGATGGCGAGCTGTCGTTCAAGAGCATGGACTCCATCCGATGGGGAGGTGTGATCGCCAAGGAGCTGGGAGGCACCATGGTCGTCACGCACCTTGGACTGTATGGCGAGACTAACCCCAAGGTGGCACAAAAACGGATAAAGGAGAAGGTCACGGAACTTGCAGGTTGGTACAAGAAACAGAAGATACCTGCACCGATAGGCCTGGAATTGAGCGGTAGACAGGAGATCTATGGCTCGCTTTCGGAGATCACCAAGCTGTGCAAGGGCATCGATGGCGTAGTCCCGGTGATCAATTTCGCGCACTATCACGCAAGAGAAGGCGGCCAGCTCAAGGACCAGAAGACTTTCGAGGCGCTATTGGAGTCCACCAATGATCTGATCAAGGGAGAGTACTACACCCATTTCTCAGGCGTTGAGCACGATAGCGGCAACGAGAAGAGATATACTTCAATCAAGAAAGGCGATCTCAGGTTCGAACCACTGGCCGAAGCAATCGTTGACAGGAACGATTCGATCACAATCATATCAGGATCACCTCTGCTTGAGCATGATGCCATGTACATGAAAGTCATCCTTGAGAGAGTTCTTGCGAAGAAGGTCTCCAAAGAAGTGAAGACTGGCTCGAAGAAGGAAAAGGCCGGATCCAAATGAAGGAGAGCGTCGACTATATCCTGAAGAGCATTCAGCAAACGCTCGAGAACGAGGTCGAGGAGACAGACAAGTTTGTAGATGCCATTATGGAATCACGCAGGATATTCATCTATGGTGTCGGCCGTTCCGGCCTGATAGCCAAGGCATTCGCGATAAGACTGGTTCAGATGGGGTTAGAAGTCTATTTTGTAGGGGAGACCATCACACCCATTGTCGAGGAAGGGAACCTGGTGATAATCGTGTCGCACACAGGTGAGACGATGTCCGCCATCCAGACCGCGAATATCGTACGAAGGGTCGGGGCGAGGGTGATCACGATCACTGCCAATGCCCACTCGAAGCTCGCGAGCGCATCCAATCTAGTCATGTTAATACATCCTCCGAAGGATGATGACAGGAAGACTCTCGCACCGCTTGGAACCCTTTTCGAGAATGCCACCCTGATCTATCTCGATAGCATGGTCGCCAGGCTGATGGAGAAGCTCGGGCAGAGTGAGGGGTCTCTCAGGAAGCGGCATGCGATCTGGGTCTAGACACGGTCCATAATCTCGTCCGTTTCGAGATTATCCGCAGATTCAGTTTTTGATTTGATCCTCTGCTTCTTTCGGATGAGATAGAACGCCAGCACAGATACCGTTGCGACCGCAATGAGCCCGACGAACGCTGGCAGATATTCCATTATCCAATCGCTGACCCCACCAACAAATCCCGATTCATCGATTCCGATGATAGTCTCGTCTTCAATGGAACATGTGTCATTGGAGATAAGGAGGGCGGAATGCAGCATCAGACCAGCGCCTGTCGTGTAACACGATGAGCCAAGGATATGATCATATGACGATGAACCGTTGCTCATCAGTGCGGCTGTGCCCCACAGAAAATGTGCCTGGGAGGCGTTATCCTCCTTGGTGTACATAATGCGCTGGACCACGTCATCTGTCTGCCTGAGAGGTCTCGTATAGTTTGCACCGAGAAGAGTCTCATCGTCCCAGCCAGACAAGAGCGTCAGAACCTCATCGGATTGGAAATCATCCTCGGTCACCACAAACGAATTCGTAGTTCCTCCACCTTGCAGGAATCGCTCAAGTGCGATGTAATCCGCAGATGTGGAATTGGTGATCCGAATCGTCATGTTTACGCGCATTTCAGTCTTGCCAGACACTATATAGCTGCCCGTCGGGGCGGTATAGGTTACAGAGTTCTCAGTCAAGCAGAACCAGAAAGTGACATTCGCCCAGTTCTCAATGATGGCTGGACCCTCTCCAGATATGTTGTACACCGATGTCTCCGCAGACATGCTGAACATGGCGTATTCGCCCATATCGGGTGTGTGATCCTCGATTATCGAGGAGAGGTGCCATGTAGCATGATTGGAGTCGAAGAACACTGTGCCAACGGCTTCGGATCTGCAAAAAACTCCATTGTCATCAGAGTCATTGAACATATGGATTCGAGGGAAACTAGCCTCGAACGTCGGCGAGAATGGATCATCCGTATGCCAGAATATGATTCGTGGCCAGTCATTGGTCACGGCAACAGAAAAAATGCCGGATATCATGCTCACCTTGGTCTCGTCGGCTGAGACATATAGAGTGTAGTCGCCAGCTCCTGATACGTTCATGGGGAGGGACGATGATACTATGGCGATCACCGCGATCATGCAGGCAAGTCGACACACATTCGTCACTCTACATCCCCGACTCCTCAGTCCATAACACAAATGAACCCGAAAAACCTTTCCAGAGATATCCGCACAGGCTATATGCATTCATCTTGTTCTGAGCCGGCGAGTGCGTTGACGATTCTCGACAGTCCCACTTTCACGAGCCGCGCAAGTCAGGGCAAACGGAACCTCGCGATACCCCTGGTTAGAGAGCTTGAATACCTTGATATCGGCATTTATCGGATCAACTACAAGCGCAGAATGGAAAGGCTGGTCGAACATGGTCTTTTGCGTGTAGAGGTCCGTCTTTGAAAGGAAACACGTGTGTCCAGGATGGGAATGGTACCAGCCGACTATGACATAATCGAATCCTGATCGATCGAGTTCGCCGAAGAGTCGCGGAAGCGCCCTGTGGTCAAACCTGACCTTCGCGGTTGTGTTCTTCAGAGAGGTTGTGCCGATATCCCAGACGATCGTGTACGTCTCACCTCTCCAAGAACACACCTCGCCCAACATGAACCCCATCACCTCGAGTCTCTTTGGAGCCGATTCCTCCGCTTGGGACACGATCTTGCAGTTCGCAGCTTCGGACAAGTACACCTCAAAAGTTGGCCCAGATTCAAGGACTCGATGGAATACAGAAAGGGATTCCTCAGATAACCAATCATGAGGACCAATGCTGTCAACTGACGGCGGCGCCGTCTTTGAGATCTTGAGCTGGATCTCGCTAACGATCCTGGGTCTAGGCATCGGAACCCCCTACGATCCTGATTCTGCGGTCCGTCTGATCCATCACCGTAGGAGGCTGATATCTCATACGATTGAAGTATGCAGCGGCCCGAGTACATGTGTCGCACCCGAACGGGTTTCTAGGATTCGGATTAACCAGAAGCGACTCGATGCCCCTTATGAATGTGGCCAAGGTCGAGCTGAAATCCCATTTCTCCAGCAATCTCGTACATACATAACCGCCGTCCTCGGGAGGCATTATGTTCGGATGGAATATGGGAGTCTGCCACTTGACGATCGGTTTCTCGACTGGATACTCCTCACTTATCAGAATCGCGATTTTGTGGACGAACCTGTGCACGATCTTGTTCTCCTCCCATGTAGGGCCTGGCACGCGGAGCATGTGCACGTTGATCAGGATGGGGAAGGAGGTAAGGGTCGGGTCAGAGACGGTGATATGGTGTCTGAGCTCACGCTGACATATCTCTATCTCGTTTTTCAAACGCTTTCTGAGCACATCCACCGGAAGAGACATCCCGACTATCCGCCTTCAGGATCTGGAATGAGTTCCAGCACATCTTCGGCAATTATCCCGGAATCCTTTATCGAGGAACCACCGCGAAGAACCTTCTTGCCTTTCCTTAGGACATATGCGCCCATGTCCTTGTTCCAAAAGGTGGCGGCACTCTCGATGATCTCATCGACGGTATTGTCACCCTCCAGCTCCATCTCGACTGCAGCACCGGTCTCTGCATTCTTAACTTTGAGTCTGAAAGTCAGAAAGATCGCCTATACGACTGACGGCTGTTGACATTATATCGTTTTCGGATACCTGTAGCAACACCGGAGGCCTCAGTGATTCGGACAAAGCGGATCGATATCGAATTCCAGCTCTTCTGAGACATTCCTCTGACCGTCGTAGAAGAAGGCATTTGACAGCATCATATCAGCCCTACCGGATACGAACTTCAGGCACTCCCTGACCATGATAGCCGATATGACACTCGTAGTCGTGATCTCGGCTGGAAGTCGAGGTTCATGGAATACCACATCCTTCCCAGTACAGCTGAATCGAAGGTTCGCAACCTTCGCATGTGATCGGTTCATGCCGCATTGGATGCATGCGCCATTCGGGGGATTGGCAACGAAGACTCGGCCAACGAACCCCTCCATTCCGCCATCGATCAGTGTCTTCCCGAATCGATATGATCGTGAATTCACATGGAGCCGAGTAGGGATATTGTCAAGACAACCAAGTATGATGTCGTGGACCCTATACAGCCCTTCATCCAATTCCTCGATCATGGATGAGACCGATTCGACATTGGCATGCTCAGAGAGGGCATTCATTCCACGGGCGACCACTTCGGCTTTGGGACTCCTTCTGGAAACGTCCTCTCGTGAGAAGAAGAGACATCTGTTCAGGTTCGAGCCCATGACGTGGTCCATATCGACAACTGTCACATAACGAAAGCCTGAGAGGACCAGGTTCTTCCCGACCTCGTTTCCCAAAGCACCTGCGCCAACCATCAGAACCTTGGTTCTGAACACCGCGTCGAGGTCAAGCCATCCTATCCGACGAGCTCTGTCGAAGGGCTCGTCATCTACCGCGCCTATCCTAAGCTGTTCCTCCATCGGTCAGTGGTAAGGTCCGAAATGGAATTAAAGGTTGCCTCAATCCCAGGTCAGCTTCCCCTTGCGCATCAGTTCGGTCTCTCGTCCCGAAGCGGACACTGCAGTTATCGTTGGGGCTTTGACCAGGCCGTCCAAATGGATCAGGGAATCCGCGTCGCCATCATAGTTGCTCCCAACTGCGAAGTGGCATGTGCCATAGACCTTCTCGTCCTCGAGCATGTTTGCGACAATCCTAGCTTTCCTGTTGAGACCGATGCCCAGTTCACCGATGCTCTCTGTGTTCTTGATGTAACTCTCGACCTCTGAAGATTTCAACAGACCGTCATTGCCCATCGAGCGGGCCTTTCTCTTGGCGATCCTAATCGAGTTCCTCAGAGCATTGGCCTCCTTCGTGCCAGTTATCTTCGTTATGTATCCATCCTTGATGTGAGCAACGATGGGATCGCGTATCACGATCTCTCCATCGTTGAGGACGATGGACCCGTCGAATGCGATTACGCCATTGGTGGTGCCCAATGCGGGAGAGACATAGACTTCGCCCGAGGGGATATTCCCACCGCGACCCTTCTTCCTGAAATCCCCGTCATCCATCTTGGCGATGCGGCCCTTCAACCCGATCACAAGATCGGTTCCCCCTGGAGCGGTAACCCTGACTGTTTCGGAACCTTTGAGAATCGCGCATATCCTTTTGCAATCCTTCCTCAGACGAGTGTAATCGATCGGGACTGTTCGTCTGAACATGTCGCGGGTGATACCAGGTGACCAGAAGGCCCTAGCCTTCTCCTCCTCGTAGAGCATTTCGAAAATGTCATTGTACTTCCTCTTCCCAGTATATCCTTCGAGAAGGCCGTGCTTATCCTTCCCGAACCGGTCCTTGCTTATCGACAGGATCACATCAGGCTCCGAAGACATCGCTGTGATGACATCCTTCTCCGCGAAGTCGAACTGACCCTTCTCCCTCTGGAACATCAGGACAGGCTTGGCCTTGACATTCATCGCTGCATCGAAGATCGCCATCGATATCTCGCGAACATCCTTGTTCGGGTTCGATATTATCAGAATCCGCTCGTCCTTCTTCAGAGCTAGGACATCCTTGACCGCAGCTTTCGCGCCCACTGCCAGAGAACGATCGTACCCTCTGCCTTCTGAGAATTGCATGCCCTCACACCTTCGGGGGTGATTCTGCTACATCCCACTTAAGTCTTCAGTCGAGATAGTTCACCTTAACGGGACGAACGCCTGCCATTTCATCGTATTTCGATAGGAGTGCGATTATCTGCTCCTTGACTGATCGCTCGACCCCCATCGGCTCGTGCTCTTTTAGGATTCTCCGCGCTTCGTTCCTCGCAGCGACTCTGAGAGGTTCCGTGTCCGAACCTATTATCGACGGAAGCATGGCGATCTTAGGTAGGAGCATCTCCTTCCGGAAATTGCGCAGGGTGTGCGGATCCTTCATGAAATAGCCGCCTGGACCGACTCTCGATATGACATCGAAACCCAATGTGCTGTCGGATACCTCTACCCCTCTCCAAGCGCGCAGGACGTTCCTCCACAACTCGCAATCCATCACGATCTGCTCGACCGACTCGACTCCAGAGCGCTCGAAACCGCCGATCCCGACGATCTGATCGGCCCCGGCCATCGCGGGAAGGAGACTGCTGATCGCCTTCTGGTATCCGATCTCGTAGCCAGGCACACAGCCTGACGCCGCAGTCCCGCCCACTTGTGAAGGCAGACCGTATCTGCGGGCCATCTGACAGCCAGCAGCGTTGATCAAAGCACCTTCGGTCGAGCCGGACAGGAAGACGCCAGTCTTCATGTCCATCGGTCCAGACTCTGAGCTGTAGAGGATTGGCGCACCAGACTTTGCCAGCTCCGATATGACTGCGCCCGCGAGGTTCTCAGCGTTGACGAGCGAGATCGTACCTGCAAGCGTCACTGGTGCCACGGAGCCTGATATGGCCATGGACAGGTGGACGACTGGAAGGCCCGCCTTTGCGAACTCGACGACAGCATCGATATCGCCCTCCTCGTATCTGAGCGGGGTTATGGGCGTGTGCGTGATCGAGATTATCGGCCTCTTGGCGAGTCCCTCCTCGGAACCGACTATCGCAGCGGCCGCCTCTATCTGGAACCTGGCGTCCTCGATGGAACCCGCACCGTGCTGAATGTGTTTTCCAGTGTTGAATATCGATGCGACGAATTCGTGATTGTTGGAAACATCTGGTGGCAAATCTGTGGCGACGACTTCTGGCCAATATAGATCCACTTCGGGCATGGCATCGCATACACGCGTGAGGTCGATCAGATCCCTCATAGTAGCTTTGCGCCTCTTCTGGGTATCCATGTCCCAGACATCGGTCGGCTGTCCGTCATTAACGCCATATATCCTATCCGTTGCCGGAAGTCTCAGGTCCCGTCTCTTGTCTCTACCACACATCGTGAATTCCTTAGGGGCCTTGGACAACGCCTCCTTGACCATCGCCTCCGATATCTTCACGATCTGTGCATTCTCATCCACGATCCCCCCGGCGTCCTTCAACATCTTGAGAACCTTGGGGCTCGTCACCTTAATCCCCACATTCTCCAGTATCTTGATCGATTCCAGGTGCACTGCATCTTCCTGTTCAGAATTCAATGGATCGTAGACAGCCTTGGCCAACCTATCATCCTGAGGGTGAAACCTATTACTGCCATAAAAAACCCGAAGTCGCTGACGAGACAAGATAGATCATATCAGTCAGACCGGCAGACAGATCATTCCTTCGAACGGAACCTCTCGATTGCTTTCTCCTCGAGCCGCCTGGACCGTCTAGCGAACGATTCCTTATTCCTGCGGACATCCTCGTCGGTCTCCAGCACCAGTTGAGGTACGGAGACAGGCCTGCCATCGGAATCGAGGGCAACCACGGTCAGATAGGAAGAACCCGTGTGCCTTGTCTCCCCTGTCCTCGGATCCATGGCTTCCACACGGACTCCGACCTCCATTGACGAGTGCCAGACAGCGTTCACGTTCGCCTTCAGTGTGAGAAGGTCACCGACATGAACTGGAGACAGGAAGGACATTCGGTCCACGGATGCCGTGACGACGTTGGTGCGAGTATGCCTCGTGGCTGCTACATAGGCTATCTCATCGACCATCTTCAGGATGGTGCCGCCGAACACATTCCCGGCGACGTTGGCATCCTGTGGCATCATCACCCTGGCGACCATCGTCTTTGATTCAGAGACCGTCCGTTCATCCATTAGCGACACCTGGTTCCCAATTTCTTCCGATCCAATCACTGAACTGGGGGAGCAGGTGGCGGTGGGGGCATCGGCTGTTGCGGCTGCTGCGGAATCCGCTTCTTCCGCATCGTGAGGAGCACGACCGCGACGATAGCTACCAAGGCCACTGCAACACCTACAACGACCAGGATCATCAACACTTGCGAAGCGGAGGCGTACTTATATTCCTTCAATTCGAGAACAACTGATGGTGTGCTGTCTCCCATTTCATAGTTCGCGATCTTGACGTAGTAGCCCACCTCATCGCAGTACCATCTGACTTCGTAGCTGTCATCTGATTCATCCATGATGGTTATCTTCAGACAGTCGAATGTGCCCGCGTCGGTTGTCAGTGACTCCTCGGCGACTGCGATCGTGAACGAATAGGTTTTCTCATCCGAATCAGAAGATGTGGATGTCATCGTCCCATCCTCCCACTCGGTATAAGTCGTGGTCTCGACGACCGTCTCGCTCCATGAATCGCCGACGCCCATCTCATCTGGCACCAATCCGGTCCCGATCGGAGGTGATGCTGTGGAGACATCCTGCGTTTCCATCCTGATCGTGAGCTCAACCTGGTTCATGACCGCTGTTGAGTTGATCCAGATGTACATGTCGTCCTTTACGGTCGCCAGTCCATCCTTTAGCTCGTATGTGAATCCTGAATAGACCATAGATACGGTGGTGTTCACTCCCCAGACCTCACCGCTTCCAGAGATGCTCCCTGAATATTGGAGCACATCAACGACGTAGGAATCGCTTCCGACCGTCAGTGTGTCCTCGTCCACGACCGTGAGAGTCATGTCACCAACGACATCAAAGTCGTCGATGTCCACGGACATTTCATATGTCCAGTAATCCCCGTTCGACCGATCGAGCGCGGCGGCCGGAACGGAGGCAGCACAGAATGCGAGAGACAATACGATTGCGAATATACACCCAGCATACCCTCTAGAAATCCTCATCCAAATCCCATCCAACAAGCTTCTTACCGGTAACATGGAGCAGCATCAGGTGGTAAAAACCTTTTGTTTTGATTCATATGAGCGGACAAAGCCACGGGAAAGCATATATTGCCGGATACTGTAACCATCGCCAGTGGCCGCATGAACGGGGAATTCGTCGTCACGCCCTATGGAGTGACCGGAGATGTCGATTACGACCAGCTGATCGAGAAATTCGGCACCAGAAGGATTGACAGGACACTCCTTGACAGGATAGGCACATACGGGCCAGTGCACCACATGCTCAGGAGAGATGTGTTCTATTCTCACAGGGATCTTGAATGGGTCCTCAACGAGTACGACAAAGGGAACAGATTCACGCTCTATACTGGCCGCGGTCCATCGGGCCCGATCCATCTGGGGCACCTCATGCCATGGTCGTTCGCCAAGTATCTTCAGGATATCTTCAAGGTGAAACTGTGGTTCCAGCTAACGGATGATGAGAAGTTCCTGTACTACGACAATCTCACGCTCGAAGAGACGAAGAGGTGGGGGATGGAGAATGCACTGGATATCATCGCCCTGGGGTTCGATCCGAAACTGACGAACATGTTCCTGGACACGGAATACATCAAGACCATGTATCCGACGGCCGTCAGGGCGGCCAAGAAGATCAATTTCTCCACGATCAAAGCGGTCTTCGGCTTCGACAATTCCAATAATATCGGGAGCATATTCTTCACGAGCATACAGACGGTCCCCTGCTTCCTCGAATCGATCGAGCAGGGCAGGAAGGTGCCGTGCCTGATCCCGTGCGGGATAGACCAGGACCCTCATTTCAGGATAACCAGGGACATCGCAGAGGGATTGGGATACTACAAACCAGCACTGATACATGCCAAGCTGATGCCTTCGCTCGCGGGTTCGGAGAAGATGTCGACCTCATCGAAGACGGATACGACGATCTTCACCGTCGATGACAAGAAGACCGTGAAGAGGAAGATAATGAGCGCGTTCACCGGAGGCAGAGTATCGGTGGACGAGCAGAGGAAACTCGGTGGGTCTCCAGAGATTTGCTCAGTCTACCAATACCAATCATACTTTTTCGAGCCGGATGATGATAAGCTTAAGCAGTTGTTCGAACATTGCAAGTCGGGGAAGATACTCTGCGGAGAGTGCAAGGGAATCCTGTTCGAGAAGGTTTGGAAATTCCTCGAGAATCATCAGGCCAAGAGGGAAGCGGCTAAGGAGATAGTCGATCAGTTCTTTGTGCGCGACTGATGGGACAATGATGATTACCGATGGAGTCGATTCGCTATCAGGGTATTCGCTTTGAGGCTGAAACCTATCGCCACCGTAGTCAACACGGTGTCTGAAGACATTCGGGACTGGGATGAGGTGGAGTCAAGGCTCGTTTTCGAGAAGGAATATGTGCCTGGATTGTACAAGTTGGAGAGATTCAAGCACATATGGGTGATCTTCGGATTCCATAAGAAACGTGGATGGTCTGCCCGGGTGCATCCGATGCACGATCCAAATAGGCCATTAGTAGGTGTGTTCGCGACCAGATCGCCGAAGAGGCCGAACAGACTTGGCTTGACCCTCGTCGAACTGGTCAGTATCCGTGGCAACATAGTCAGGGTCAGAGGACTGGATGCATACAATGGAAGCCCGGTCTGGGACATAAAGCCATACGAGAAGGAGATAGTCTATGACAGCCAGGACCGCCGGAAAAGTAGATAAGCCGTATGCTCGATGAACCTCTGACATGGCAGACGAAGACGTCTTGGAACAACTCAGTTACTCCGAGAAGAAGGTCTTGAAGGCCTTGAATACGCTCAAGACGTCCACTCCCGAGAACATACAGAAAGAGGGCGGGTTCGACCAGGTGGTTGAGGTCATGAACGCAGCGTCATGGCTTCAGGCGAAGGGACTGGTCGAAATAAGAGAGGTAATACGCAAGAACTACTCGTTGAAGCGAAAGGATGTCGCTGCCAAGAAGCTGCCCGAAAGAGTCGTGCTCGAAGTCGTAATGCAAGATTTCGGAGGCAGGGTGTCCCTCGCCGATCTAAAGGCGTCGGGCAAATTGAAGATCGAAGATATCCAGATAGCGC
Organism: Thermoplasmata archaeon; assembly: GCA_014859835.1. Lineage (GTDB taxonomy): Archaea > Thermoplasmatota > Thermoplasmata > UBA10834 > UBA10834 > UBA9653. The sequence continues at coordinate 103,827 of JACZKW010000104.1, forward strand.
TTGGATGGATCAAGAGGAAAGGTTGGGGAGATCTCACCAAAGAGGGCCCCGACACCATCGTCATAATGACTGACAAGGGCATGGCTGCCCTATCAGAGAAGGGCGATGATGAACTCACAATCGAGAGGCTTGCGACGAGCGAGCTATCGGAAGAGGATGCTCCAGAAGGAGTGCTCGAAGCGCTCAAACAACGCAAGGACTTCTTGAATGAGAAGCATATCGTCATCAGGACGATAACGCTAACAGAAAAGGGAAGCGAACTTGCCGCTCGTCCTTTTGAGATGCGGGAAGAGGTCGCGCAGATCACGCCCGAGCTCATCCAATCAGGGAGATGGAGAGAGGTCAATCTTCGCAAGTACGATGTCAAGGCGTTCGCGCCAACCGCAGTCGGTGGGAGAAAGCATCCGATGACCATTCTCATCGACCGCGTAAGAGAAGCATTCCTCACAATGGGATTCACCGAGATACGAGGACAGTATGTGGAAAGCGCCTTCTGGAACATGGACGTCCTCTTCACGGCTCAGGATCATCCCGCGAGAGAGATGCAGGATACATTCTATCTGAAGAACCCTGACAAGATAAATCTCACCAAGGACCGGGAACTCGTGGACATTGTCAAGCAGGTCCACGAGAACGGTTGGAAGACAGGCTCCCTCGGATGGAGATACGACTGGAAGATAGAGGAAGCGGAGAGGGCTCTGCTGAGGACACATTCGACGGTCAATACAGCGAGATACATCGCAGAGAATCCGGAGCTCCCGTTCAAGGTATTCTCCATTGGCAGGATATTCAGGAGCGAGGCGATGGACTCGACCCACCTTCCGGAATTCACACAGATAGAGGGCATCGTCTGCGAGGAAGGGGCCAACTTCAACATGCTGTGTGGTCTGCTCAAGGAATTCTATAGACGCATGGGTATACCTGAAATGAGGATCAGACCGGCTTACTTCCCGTATACTGAACCATCCCTTGAAGTCGAGATACTGTGGAAGGGACAATGGATGGAGCTTGGAGGAGCGGGCATCTTCAGGCCTGAGGTAACCGAACCTCTGGGTGTGAAAGAGCCAGTACTGGCATGGGGACTTGGATTGGAGCGGCTCGGAATGCTCCTATGGGGATTGGATGACATCAGGGACATCTATGTGTCGGACATAGACTGGTTGAGGAAGGCACCTCAAGTGTGAATTTTCTTATTCCGATCAGAACTCTTTGATCTCGGCATTCCATAACGATGCATCTTCAATGTGAAGTAACGAGGGCACGAAGAATCCATATGCCATCACCACAGTCAACGTGATTCCAGCAGCAAGATACCAAATCGAGACCCCGACAGCGTCAGCATCCGGGCTGGTCACTACAAGGCCAATCAGCGCCATGGCAGTTGTTGAGCTCATGAGGAGGGAGAACACACGCCCTGCATCTCAAATGAAGGCTTCTGCCCGTCAGGTGACAACATTCCAATTAATTAGCACTGAGATTGTGTGGACACCCATTGAGAAGTTTATATAGTTCTAGTTCAAGTCATGAGTAAGGAAATGGTTGCCATGTCAGATGATATTCCTATTCCCACCAAACCGTTGAAGAGACAAGTATCCATCATGAATTTGATACTTGCAACTGTATCAGTTGGAGTTGCCGCGATTCTTCTCACTGCAGTCGTGATGAGTCCGTCATTGTCACCACTAGCTTCAGTGCATGATTCAGATGGAGATGGCCATGCAGACAGTACGGACGATTTTCCAGATGACCCATCAGAATGGTCCGATTCGGACGGGGACGGCGTAGGAGATTTTTCTGACTATTTCCCGAATGACGTTTCTGAATGGAATGATGCTGATGATGACGGATACGGAGATAACTCAGACGAATTTCCAGAGGACGAGAATGAATGGGCAGATTCAGATGGCGATGGCGTGGGAGACAATTCTGATGACTTCCCCGACGACCCAGATGAATCCATAGATTCGGACGGAGATGGCGTCGGAGATGGCGAGGACGAATTCCCTGAAGACTCGTCGGAGACATCCGACTCAGATGGTGACGGTGTTGGGGATAATGGGGACCTCTTCCCGGATGATCCGTACCAATCTGCTCCGACTGGAGAGTTCGAAGGATATAACTCGGTCTATTACTTCAACGAGATATACCTGTGGGTGATCAATATGAGCATTGACGCATCATGGAACGATATCACGATCTCGATCTCAGATGGATATCACGACTGCGCATGGGGGCCATCATCGGATGATCTGAGCCACGAACCGAATGATGTGTGGAACTATGGCAGCACGACCTTGGGCGACCTGGTCATCGATTTGGCGATCATGGATTACACCGCGGATGGCAACATGTCCCAAGGGGACGCACTATGGTTCACCGCCTATAATGTGGCCTTCCGATACGGCACGGATTATGTTGTCTCAGCGATATACGAGCCGGCTGGAGTAACTATCGCCGATTATACATGCAGGGAAGATCTGCTCTATTGCCCGTATCTCTCAGTCGATGGTGAGATGCTAGCAGACGGCGTGATGTTCACCGTCTTGGGAATCAGTACAGAGATAATCTGGTCTGACCTAGAAGTGGCACTTTCCGACGAGGAGGATACCGTCACCTGGAACATGTTGTCAGAAGATGATCTGAATGACGAACCTGAGGACTCGCAAGATTACGGACCGAGGGTGCTCGGAGATATCGTGGTAAGACTCACCGTTGTAGATGTCGATGGGAACGGGTATGCGAGTGTTTTCGATCACTTCATCCTCAACACCGATTCCTTCGAAGACGATACTCTGTACACAATCGCTTTCATCTATGAACCGCTCGACGAGATCATGTCAGAGGACCTCTTCACAACCGGTGGAACGACGGTCACGCCGACAACACAGTTGACGAAGTCGACCATCACAAATGGCATAAAATTGACTTTCGCAGCGATTAGCGAGACCACACAATGGACCGATGTCACGATACTCATCTCGGATGGCTCCAATACCGCTGCCTGGATCAATATCACATCGGAAGACCTGACTGGTGGGGCAGGCACCAGGCACAACTACGCATCCGTAACGCTCGGGTCACTCATCGTATGGCTGAACATCACAGATCTCTCAGGGAATGGGTATCTAAACCAGGGGGATTACATGTCGTTGACGGCGAACTCGTTCGCATCGACGACAACATACACGGTGACGGTGATCTTCGAACCGACAGCATGCGAGATGACCCATATCAATTTCAACGGTTGATCCAGACCGAGGCGAATGAACACGTCAGAGCTTGCCCAAGGCCGTCTCTATCATAGCCGTCAGGTCGGCTGATCCGGAGCGTTCTGACAGCTCTTTCGCATCTTCGAGACAGCGTCTTGCCCGATCACATTCACCCTTGTCCATCAACATGATACCGAGTTCCATCTTCCTCTTGCCAAGAAGCCTCGGTGCTTCGACATCCTTGAGGGCTGCGAGACTCTCCAGGTAGTACTCCTCGCTGGTCACAAAATCACCCATCAGTTGAGACGACTTGCCCAGGTTCGCATATGCTAACGACATTCCCAATCTGTCGTTCAATTCGGTGAAGACTTCTAGCGCGTTGAAACAATGTTCCTTGGCTGATGCCGGGTCGCCGATCTTGGCCAAGAGCTCCGACAGAGATGATTGTGCATATGCTCTCGTGCGAGGCTGCCCGGTCTCCGTCGCCAACTTCACTGCGTTCTCCAGATGTAGCCTCGCCTCTGCATGCTTGCCCAGATGAGCGCATGCGGCACCCATGTTCACATACACATTGGCAAGGTCTACTGGGCCGAACCCGGCCGCACACTTCGAGAAATGCGAGATCGCCTCCTCGTATAGACCACGACCGATGAAGACATTCCCGAGCTCGAGATGGGCCATGAGCATACCTTTTGAATCCATGACCGACATCGAGTCGCGAGCGCTCGATTCGAGCAGCTCCTGTGCCCGTTCATAGTTGCCCAACTTACTCTCAACCACGCCCTCACCACGGAGGGCTTTTGCCCTTTGGGCTGGCAGGTCCTGAGAGCAGTCGAGTGCTTCGGAGAACAACCGCGATGCTTGTTCAAGATCCCCTTGTTTGCTCCGGATCTTCCCTAGCTCGATCAGTGACTCGGCTCGCACGGAACCATTATCGCATCTAGAAAGCTCTTCGAGGAGATGCGTCGATGCGGAATACTCGCCGACCTTGTTCGCGGCCTTAGCCTTAAGCAGCGTGACCGACTGGACATACTTCGGTTTCTGCGGAATGAAATCCCTTAGAACCAACCACAATTGCTGGACGTTTCCATTTTCCATGAGAGACTCACCGAGCCTCGACATCATGATCTCCGATTCCAGGTGCCTGTTCGCACGGATCAGATGATGTAACCTCTCGGGGTCGTCTCCCACCTTGATGTAATAATCGGCGGCCACGCTGTGCCAGGATGTGCGGATATCAGACGGCATCGAATCATAAACGAAGCTCTGCAACGAGGAATGTATCTCGAAACGGCCGGGGGCCACCTCGCGGAGCATGGAACCCTTCCGAACCTGTCGGAGGTCCTTCGGTATCGCCTCGGCAGGAAAAGGTCTGTTGAATACCGAGGCAAATTGCAGTAGGGATTTCTCCTGGTCAGAGAGATCAGCGTAAAACTCCTCCTCGAGGAATTTGGATATCTGTGATTTGGCTTCGCTGAGACCCGAGACAGTTATCATCTCAAGGGAGAGAGGATGACCCTTGGTCAGAGAGGCGAGCTGTTTCGCCACGTCGCCTTTGATGCCGCGGTCTTCTAGTAGCCTGAGTGACGCCCTCTGATCGAGCCCGTCGAGATCAACCTCACACACCTCGTTCCTGGCCACGACATCGGACTTGTCGTAGAATCGTGTGACACCCTCAGAGGTCATGATGATCTTCGCAGATCCACTGCTGTGCCTGAACATCATGAAGAAATCAAAGAGATTATTGGAAGCGTCGGCATCATCGAATATGAATGTGAATCCGTTCTCAGAAAGTTCCTCGTTGAGGAGAACGCTGAGTTCGCCGAGCTCAGCCTTCCCCGAGGTCAGATAAGCGGACAATTTCCGACATCCATTGTCTGAGAAGAATCTGGCCAACGAATCAATCAGAGTCTTCGCTACATCCCAGGGTTTCACAGAGTGCCAAAATACTCTCTGTCCTGTGAGCTCCGATGCGACCTTCGCAACGAGCGTCGTCTTGCCGATCCCGGCGATACCTTTCACGCAGACGATCTTGCTGGTAGAATCAGACATCGCAGCGTGCATGGATGCGATTTCCCTCTCCCGCCCATAGAATGACTTGATCGATGGTAGCGGAGAGGATTTCCTGGTAGCTCTGGTCTTCGCACCATTCGTCATCGGGACTACCTTCGACGGGTCGACCATCGGGTCGATTCCGTTATCCTTCACGTACTGAAGGATCGTCGCGCCATTTGATTTGCCCCCATGAGTGAGGAAATACGCCTTCCGCCTCGTCTTGCCTCTCTTGACATGCGAAAGACGCTCGTCGATCAATCCCGTGGACTTGAGCTTCTTGAGTTCGATCGCCGCGTGCGCACGGGATATGGAGCATGCCTGAGATATTCCGTCCTGAGTCACGTCGAACGGAACCTCGAACTTGTCCTCGTGCTTGACATATTGGTTCAGATGGAATATGATCCTCTCAGAAACTGTTAGTGTTCCACCCATGCAACTGAATAATCTAAAAACCCGTTATATAAAGGCGATTATCACATGCAATCCGTGTTTCTCAATTCTGCCATGATACGGAGGAGTCTTCATTGCCTTCTTGAAGTGAATAAATCAATCGTTCGATGACGGGGGCGTTTCCTCATGGACGAGGAAGTGCACCATCGATATCGTGAATATGCCCACGAGCCCCGAGAGCAGGAATGGGATCATCGTACCGTCGAAAGGCGATGGGAGCCCGAAATCCCTTCCCTGGAAAGTATCCCAAAGGAATCCGCCGAGCGGTGCACCTATCACCGATCCCATGTTGGTCATCGATTCGAGCAATCCGATCAATCTCCCGCGGACGTTCTCGGGGACAATGTCTGCCTGCAGCGCCCTCAAGGCAGGCGATGATACCTGGAAGGCCATGCTCCTGCAGGCCAGCATTACAACGACAACCGCGAGGACTGGACTGAGCGGCAGGAGCATCGTGGCGATGAATGCGACGTATCCCCCCATGACAAACATCCGTTTCTTCCCGACGCGATCCGCCAACCGGCCAGATGGAAGCGCGACCAACGCCCCCAACCCCATGGCCACCCCCATCAGTATCGATATGACACCTGCGCCCATAGAAAAGCGGAACGCGAGGAACAGGACCACCAGAGGCCCGATGCTCGCAAACGAGAAGCCTTCCATCATCGCGTTCGCATACAGTATCTTCAGATGACGGAGCCTTTTGGGTTCTAGCCCTTCGGGACGAATCAACTCCCGCAATCTGAGTTTCTTCTTGGTCCGATCGGCTGCCTTCGCATCGGTCACCTTGCGCCACACGAGTATGGCAGCTATGACGGAGAGTGCCGCCGTGAAGTAGAATGGGAGTCTGAAAGCTTCCTGGTCTGTGTAACCCATATATTCACTGGCGAGTATGAATAGAGAACCGCCGACGAACGGTCCCACGACGAACCCCAGGTTGGATGCCATCACGATTTTGCCCATGGAAGCGCCCCGCTTGTTGGCAGGTGTGGAGTCGATGACCAATGCTTCCGTGACCGGCCAGACCATGGCGCTGGCCACGCCCTGGAACCCTCTCACGAAAATCAGGCCGACCCAGGAGTTCGGGATGACGAACAGGATCGCCAGCACCGCATACAGGATGGTTCCGAAGAGGATCATCGGTTTCCTGCCCAAGCGGTCTGATAGGTTGCCGAACGTGGTCGCGAAGAGCGCTCTGGTGAGGACGAACGATGAGAAGAGGATGCCGACCTCCAGTCCGCCTCCACCAAGGAGTTCCACATAAGTGGGGAAGAGTGGCAGGATCAAGCCAAAGCCCAGGCTGATGATGAAATCGAGGCCGGCGAGGTAATTGACATTTCGCCTCGCTGCATCCGCATCGAGCAATGGCGAGCTCAAGTCAATCAGACCATGTTCCAGAGGGTCAGTGGGAAAGCTCCGCTCCGGCCCTCATGTTCTTAAGGATGATTGGGACAAGGTCCTTTTTTGTTGCCCTCAAACCACAGTCCGGGTGGATGTACTCGATGTTCTCCCACCCGATGCAATCGGCTATCTGGCCGAGCTTCGTCTTGACCGTGTCCGTTGAATCGATTTCCTTCTCGGACAAAGGGGTGACCGAGATGCATCCTGCACCCAGAGTCATCGTGTGGTCTTCGAACGACTTCTGGTCTATGTGCTCGATATTCCTCTTCTCGGTTTGGCCCGAGAACGCGAAGCTCAGTGTGGACACATTCTCCAGTCCTAGGAGATGGTTCACGATATCGAATCGTCCGATATAGCCGCAGACATGCAAGCTGACATGGTTCCGTGGCAACCCTTCTGCGATCCTATCGATCAGAGCCACTCTGGCAGGCAAGTCCTTGAACCCCTGAGAGAGGAAGGGCTCGTCTATCTGCACATGGGCCCCTCTGTCGATCAATGACTCCGCTATGGGTATGAGGGCTGAGGCGATGTCCTCATAGAGCGTGAAATCAAGGAGCCCGCGGTAATGCGACTCGATCTTCCTCGAGGCGCACGTCATACCCAAAGTAGTCGGACCGGTCAGGGCGATCTTGACGGTGGTGTCGGGGAACCTTCTGAGGATGGTGTCCAGGTCCTTGACCTTCGAGAACTCCTCGGGTCTTCCCCGAAGGCGGATCTTGCCCGATACGACAGGGAGACCGTTCTTCACATCGAGGCCTTGGAACGACTCGGCGAAATACGATACCATGTCTGACCGCTGCTCGCCGTCGGTGAGCAGATCCAGGCCCATGCTCTGCTGGAATTCTATCGCATTCACGAGAGCGTCTTCGATGTCTTCCGCGAATCTTGGAAGACTTCCGATCGTAGTGGTCCTAAGTGGCGCTGGCATCAAACGGGTCTAGCAGAATAAGGATATAAGGCATTTTCCTGACTAGATAAGTCCGGGGTGGACGGATATCGCGGATCGTATCCTTCGCCTGAAGAGTGGCTTCTCCTTTTCGATGGTTATGGCAAGTGAAAGTGTTATTGCGGATATCGTCGGTGAGGTATGCGTGAAGATCATAGTCACTTCCTCCGAGGACAATGCTTCGATGAACATCAGATCCAGACTCCTTGAAAGGTCTGGATGGTTAGAGGGCGGCATGTTCGAGGAGCACCCGATCCTCCGCAGAGACGATTTCGCGATGGTCCAGGTAGATCGCATACACCTGGACGAGGATAACATCGATGATCGGGTTTCGAAAGTTCTAGGATGTGAGACAGAGGTCGTCATATTCGCTTCCAGGCACAAGGCCGCGTCCAAGATACCAACACTGACGGTCCATCCGATCGGCAATTATTCTTCTGCGGATTTCGGAGGGAAGAGCGGCACTCTGTGCAGGACGCATCCGGGCTTCATGACATCCGCTTTAAGATGCCTCTCGAGGGAGGCGCAGGGCATGGGATTCGATGTTTCGTTCGAGACCACACACCACGGTCCGCTGCTCCTCACCGCACCTGCGTTTTACATCGAGATAGGAAGCTACGAGGAACTCTGGGGAAGAGAGGATGCAGCGGAAGCCATAGCGACATCGATACTTTCTGTGTCAGATGATGGATACCCATCCGTCATTGGAGTCGGCGGGGGGCATTACGCACCGAGATACACGGACATCGCCTTGTCCAGAAAGGTCTCGATAGGCCATATGGCAGCCAACTACGCACTCGATTCGTTGAGCGATGAGATGATATTGCAGATGGATCAGAAGAGCGACGATGCGAAGATCGTCTACTTCCACAAGAAGAGCATGTCGAAACCGATCTACAGGGGTCTGAGCGAGAGGTTCGCTGCGCTCGGGATCAGGGAAGTGAGGAGTGAGGAATTCGAGCCGCTCTGAATCACTCGACCAACGTACCAGAGAAGCTCGAGCCACATAGCGCGTTCTTCAGGTTGCCGATATCAGTGCCGTCCACTATGGCCAACTGGATCTTGTTCTTGGCGATTACCTGCGATCCTGCAGGATCGAACACCACATTCGGCCCCGCCCCAAGGGGATCAGTGCCGACCAACTTGATGAGCGCTTCGTGGGTCATCCTTGGTATCTTCTTTGCGTTGCTGTCCTTCTTCGGGTCCGCAGTGTAAGCGCCGTCCACCGATGTGGCGTTGACGAGGCGTTTCGCCCCGATACGTTCCGCGAGATATGCCGACACGGCGTCAGTTGTTATCCCGGGGCTCACACCGCCCATGACGACTATGCTGTGTTCCATGCTAGCAACTGCAGCCTCGTCGTATGTTCGAGGTGGTTCGGGAGATGCGTGTGCACCGAGCGCGGTTATCAAAAGCCGCGCGTTCAGCCTGGTCGTCTCGATGCCCATGATGTCGAGAGCCTTCTCGTCAGCACCGAGAGCACGGCCGTTATTGATGTAGAACCGTGCGATCCTTCCTCCACCGGTCACGACATACACCTTGTGTTTAGACGAGATTTCGATGAGCATCTTGGACAATTTCTTTATGAAATCCGAGGAGTCTGGATCCCTCACCAGTATCGATCCGCCAAGGGACAAAACGACTGCATCCATCATGGTCAACCTTTATAATGACGAACGCTCTAACCTGTACAAAAAGCTTCGGACTGGATTCTCGTATGACTGAGCTAACGGAACTGCAGAAATACGAGTTCAGGAGAAGCCTCGAGGAGGTCGAGAAGATCTCCGGCAGAGGCACGGAACTCATATCGCTGTACATACCGCCTACGAGGCAGATCTCGGATGTTGCTGCCTACCTGAGGAATGAGTACTCTCAATCCTCGAACATAAAGAGCGCGAGCACGAGAAAGAACGTCCAAGCGGCCATATCATCAATCCTCTCGAGGTTGAAAGGGCAGCGACAGCCGCCAGGGAACGGCCTCGTCTTCTTCGTGGGGCACAAGTCGACCTCGGCAGACCAGACATCGATGGTTCAATACTCTATTGAGCCTCCAGACGTAGTCCAGACTTTCATATACAGATGCGATTCCGGCTTCTTCACCGAACCACTCATTCAGATGCTGGAGCAGAAGGACTCCTATGGGCTGATAGTCATCGACAGGGGCGAAGCGACGATAGGGCTCCTGCATGGAAAACGGATCATACCGATCAAGAACATACCGTCACTGGTCCCCAGCAAGCATGGCAGGGGCGGTCAATCCGCCCGAAGGTTCGAACGGTTGATCGAGATAGCGGCTCACGAATTCTACACGAAGGTGGCGGATGTCGTAAACGAATCGTTTCTGACGAACAAGAATCTGAAGGGAGTGCTCATAGGAGGACCCGGACCAACGAAGGAATATTTCGTCAAGAGCGAGTACCTTCATTATGAGCTCCAGAACAAGATCATAGACACATTCGACGTCGGGTACACGGACGAGTACGGCCTCAGGGAACTGGTCGAGAAGGCAAGGGATGCTCTCAAGGGCATTGACCTCATGAGGGAGAAGAACCTGATGCAGCGACTGTTCGAAGAGATCAGGAAGGCGGATGGTGGTCTCTCGATATACGGCGAGGAACAGGTCAGGAACGCCCTTATGATCGGTGCCGTGGACGCTCTCCTGCTATCAGAGGACATGAGGAGGGTGAGGCTCAAACTCACATGCCCCAGCTGCGGGTTCCAGAAGGAAGCGATGACCCAGAACTCGTCAGACAATATCAAGTGCGATAAATGCCAGACCGTCATGAGGGCAGATGACGTCGAGGACCTCGTCGAAGAGCTTCACAAAACGGCGGATGCCAACAATACTAAGGTTGAATTCATATCTGGAGAGTCGGAGGAAGGCGAGCTGTTGAAGAAGGCGTTCGGCGGCATTGCAGGCATACTTAGATTCCGGGTGAACTGAGTATGGTTTCAGACACTTTCAGCCGATTCAAATCTGAGGTTTCGACGGTTCTGACAGATGCACTGGCAAAGCTCGGCGTCGATTCACCGGTAGTGCTCGACATGGCGCCTGAGGGCATGGGAGACCTCGCGTTCCCGTGCTTCCCATTGGCGAAGCAGATGAGGAAAGCGCCCAACCTGATCGCCCAGGAGCTGGCATCATCGATCATGGCGGACGACCTTATAGAGAAGGTCGAGGCCAATGGCGGATATGTCAATTTCCATGTCGGATACGACGGGCTAGCCCAATCAGTCCTCGAGGACGCACTGGCCAGGAAGGACAGGTATGGCGCAGGTGAGCCGAAGAAAGAGAAGATATTGTTGGAACACACGAGCGCAAATCCTACGGGCCCGCTGCATGTGGGCCGGGCCAGGAACCCGATCATAGGCGATACTCTGGCGCGAGTGATGCGCATGGCGGGGTACGATGTCTCGACCGAATTCTACGTGAACGATGTCGGTCGACAGGTCGTCGTGATGACCTGGGGCGTGAAGCATCTCAAGCTGGATGATGAGCCCGACAGAGATGCGGACCACTACCGTTATGTCCTATACTATCAGAAGGCGAACAAGTGCGCAGAGGAGGATCCAGCCATCCTGAAACAGATGGACGAGATGCTCTACAAGCTCGAGCACGGGGACGAGGAGACCGTCGCCATAGCGAGAGAGAACTGCGAGCGCGTGCTCCAAGAGATAAAGAAGAGCATGAAGAGATTGAACATCGAATACGATGGGATCACCTGGGAGTCTAAGTTCGTTCAGGATGGCAGCGTCGATCGAGTCATCGAGGCGCTGAAGAGATCAGAGTTCAGCGTCGAGGTGGACGGCGCGTATCACCTCGAATTAGAGAGTTTCGGAATAAGCGGAAGAGAGACAAAATGGGTGTTCACGCGATCCGATGGAACCTCACTCTATACCACGAGAGACCTCGCATATCACTTGGACAAATTCAGCAGAACGGACATCCCGATCAACGTGCTTGGCGAAGACCAGAAGCTCGGGATGCAAGAGCTGGCGGCCGCGCTGAAGATCATGGGTGTCGATAGGAAACCGGATGTTGTGTTCTATTCGTTCGTCTCCCTGCCCGAAGGCAGGATGTCAACTCGCAAGGGACGGGTCGTCTACATAGACGACCTGATCGAAGAAGCGACCGAGCGCGCGTACGAGGAAGTCAAGAGGAGAAGGCCCGACATCTCAGAGGAGAAGATGAGGGGGATCGTGCGCGTCGTGGGCGTCGGCTCGCTCAGATACAATATAATCAGGATACAGGCGGAGAAACAGATAGTCTTCAAGTGGGAAGACGCGCTCAATTTCGAGGGTGCGAGCGCGCCGTTCGTTCAATATGCGCATGCGCGCGCGTGCTCGATAATGAACAAGGCTGTTGAGCTGAGCGGCAAGTTCGATGCTAGGCACCTTATCACCGACCATGAGAAGGCTCTGGTCAAGCTCATATCGC